>JAJQJM010000048.1 GCA_021323475.1 Vampirovibrio sp. | reverse complement strand
TACGGGCAGGACTTGGAGCGCATTGGCATTGCCATTGTAGATCAGGGCGGCCGCATTACCGCCGACGAGATTTTATACTGGCTGGACCGCAACATCAGTGGTTCCGGGCTGATGGACACCCACGGGCGCGGCGTCTACCTGATTCATCGCCTGGTGGATCGGCTGTTGATTAACATTGCGCCCGGCCAGCGCACGGAAATTATCATGCTGAATTACCTGGGGCAGCCACCCAGCCCCAACAAGCCCATTTACATCAATCAGCTATAAGAACAAACTTCGTCACGAATTTTCATACTCAGGGCGGTTTTGGCATTCCCTCCCTTTCAGCGGCATTTATGTTTTGAGTATAGTTGCCCATGCGCTTATGTCTCTGTGGTCTCAAGGAGAGCAATAATGTCTTCCCTCATCGGTATGCCAACCGTTACCCCTAAAGTGTCTCCCGCAAAAAAATATCCCTACTCCGCCAATCAATCCCTGTTGCATCGTTCCTTGACGCAACCGGGAAAATCCGGGGATTCTATCCATTTTGGCAGCGGTCCCGGTGACAGCGACAGTGATTCCAGTGACAATGAATCGCAAAGTAGCACAAATTCTACCCCACCCCCCCCCAGAAGAAAGAGCACTAAAGCAGCTGCTGGAACAGCTCAAGGGAATTCTAAACTCGAAGACTTCACACAAAATATCCGTGACGAGGCACAGATGCGCCTTGATCAGGCGCCCGATTTACAACGCCGCTCTAGACAACAATTTATCGACGCCAAAGTAGAACAAGCCCACGCAGAATTAGAGCAATTACTCTTCCCTGGGATGTTCCGCTCCACGTTGCGGTATGTTTGGCCTTTAAAACTTGAGAAACCGAATACACCTCCGTTTAATGATAAATCGATTCAAAAAACCAGCGAAGACATTCAAGAAACCCTGCATAAATTACTTCTTAGCCACCCTCAATATCGCCAAATCCATAACAGCGATAAACGCTCTGAACTGAAAGAGTCTGTAGATGCCGTTGTAGCGTATAAAGCCGCTGGAATTGCAGATGAGGCATACAGCTATAAAGAAAACCCGCTCTTGGAAATGTGCCAGAAAGTCTCTAGAGAGCATGCGCAGAAAGAACAGGAAGACCTGGAGTGGCAGCAAAGTGCCTGGAAACGGAAAGCATACGCCGCTGGCGGCGCTCTGGCCACCATTACCGGAGTCAAGTATTTACCGGTATGGCCTTTATTAAAAGGGGTAGGCAAGCTTGCTGCTTTAACGGCATCAACCACAGCGAGTGGCGCAAAATTAGCCGCAGCCGGTGCTATGAGTGCCAAAAATCTGGCAGTTACGACCTATGGCCAGGCTCATAACTACGGTGGAATGGCGATGGATGCAGCCAAAGATGCAGGTACTTTCTTGAGCACCCATACACCAGACCTGGTTAAAAATAACCTGACATTCAGAAATTCCGGCGTAGCGCTTGGAACAGCCGCAGCAGCAAGCGGTTTATATTATGTGCTGAATACCGACGCCAGCAAGGCGCGTCTCAGCCAGGCCAAATCATCCCTGGGCAATGCAGGGAATTACACGCTGTCCACCGGCAAAGGCGCACTAAATACCACGTTAGGCATCCCCGGCAAAATTGCCGGTCTTTTCAAGCGCACTCCAACCGAACAAGTGCCCAAAAAAGAGGTCACATTAGAGGATACTGCTGCGGCTGAGGAAAAAGCGGTTGAGCCGGAATCGCCGGAAATTTCAAAATCGCCAGCCATCTCCTCGACGCACCAAACAGACAACGTAACCGTGGAAGATACTCCAAAACCGGCTCCAATAAAGAATGACAGCCCCACTCCTGAGAAACAGGATAAACCGGCAGAAGAAGTCAAACATCACAGCTCACCGGTGCAACCCGTGAAGACGGTAACGGCGCCCGTCTTTCAGGAAATTGAGGAAGTCGTTGAGGAAGCCCCCCTGGATGAATCTCAACAGCAGGAAAAAAAGCCCGTCGCCACTCAAAGTACGTTGGAAAAATACGCATGGCCGGCGGCACACGTGACGGCTGGCTCCAGCCTGATTGTGGGCGGCGCGCTGCTTCACTTGCCAGTCATTACCGCACCCATTGGCATGGGAATGGTGGCGGCAGGCTCCCTATGGGCCGGTTACGGACTATATGGCGCTTATAAGCAATACAACAAAACTGCGGAAGCATAACCTGATTTTCCTTACCGGACCGTTCGCATAAGCTTGCAGGCGTGTGTTCTGACGTCCCGGCCTGCCTCTGCATTCAACAGGGCGTTTCAAGCGAAAATTGACGGGTAAGCATGGGCTGGCTGGCTTCAACGCTTACCCAATGTTAAAGCCCATAAAAAATCCATTCCATTGGGGACTTTATTTTTGGGTGTGTCTTCCGTATCTTGGCAGTATTGCTTTTAGCACAAGTGGGTAACAGAATATGCAAATTCTGCCGGTACAGACGGCTTCTTCTTCGCCGCCATCTTATCGTTCGCAACGGTCTTCTCGCCAGGCGTCCGAACTGGACCTGGTTGACGCGCTAAGAATGAGCGAGGCTGTGCAAGCATCATCCAGCCAGGTGAGTCTCCCAAACTATATGGAAGACCTGTTGTCTAGGCGGCCACCAACCTCCCAACAGGAAACGCTCCCCTCCTATACGAATCGGTTTCAGGACACCTTTCTGACCGGCGACCGCAACGCCAGAGGCAACAGACAACGCAGAACCATTCAGGAAACGCTGCCGAATGAGCCGGAGCCGCCTTCCAAGGCAATCGCCCTCCTGGCGTTTTTAGCGTCCGGTGCCCTGGGAGCGCTGGGATTCAACCTACGGGACGCCAATAACCGACAATTCAGCGCGCCCATGCTTGCCACCTTTTGCGGTTTGGCGGCTCCCATCGCTGCGGGAGGACTGGTCCAGCTCTACCGCATCTATAAATATCACACCACCAAACGGGAACCGGTTCTGCCGACCACCAGCCCCGCCGCAAGGCCCGACGGAAACACTCGGACGCCCGGCAGGGAATCGGCAACCGTTCTTGCTCGAAATCCAGCCAACCCTGCCACCCGGCTGGATACACAACAGGCATTAATGACACCTCCGCTAGTGCGAATCGGCCTGCTGATAGCACAACTCGCCCGTGGCAACCGGCAAGACTATTAAGCGACGATACGAATTAGGGCTGGCTACTGACTTTTTGCAGCAGCATGGAAACATTCTCATAGCCATCCGTGCGGTTACGGTAACGGATGATCGGCTGCTTGCTGATAGCGGCTACCGTAGCGGGAATGGGCTGCTGTTCGGCCAGCGCCTTCAGGAAACCCTTGGCAGAGTTGACCGGCACCGCAAAACCGATGCCGATATTGGAACGATTGCCGTCCGGGTTGAAGATGGACTGGTTGATACCGATAATGAAGCCCTTGGTGTCCAGCAATGGCCCGCCGGAGTTGCCGGGGTTAATGGCGGCATCAGTTTGCAGGCGATTGCGCTCCCCGTCGATGCGGCTGATAATTCCGGTAGTCAGCGTCCGCTCAAAACCGTAGGGATTGCCTATGGCCAGGACTTTTTGGCCCACCTTGAGCTTGGAGGAATCGCCAAACCGCAGGAAGGGCACCGATCCGCTAAAGTTTGCCTTGATTAACGCCAGATCGGATTTCTCACCAGCCCGGCCGATTATATTGGCAGTGGCCTTGCGTCCATCGGACAGGGAGACATACACATTGGTGGCATTGCCAATGACATGGCTGGAGGTCAGTATCATGCCGGATTCGTCAATCAGCACACCAGCTCCGCTGGAGGGACGCCCATCCACCAGGGCGTTAATGGTTACTACGGCCTTGGAAGCCTGTTCGTAAACGCTGATGTTTTCCTGCTCATCCTGATCGTACTGAGGCGTATAGGCCAATGCCGTGTTTACATCGCTCAGGGAAACGATAGTTCCCATACATGCCAGCACCACCAAGGCGTAGCGAAGTGCCTGAGTAAACGGTCGTGCTGCTTTCATGCCAAGTGAGCTCCTTATTAACCCTTCATATCCTGATTGTGGGAGGCACATGGGCCTCTGATAGTAGGTGATAGTATTGCCTTGTTGAACTTTCTGGAGTAATGAACGCCAAACATAAGATGGAATTGCTACCTCTTTCATCTCAAAGACAAACCTTCATCGCAAGTGCCCGCAATTTCTGCGAAAAGAGGCCCCTAAATCGTTCAATCTTTTGAAATTGGGCGCTTGGGAATAAAACATGGTTTGTTTATAATGAATGCGGTGGTAATAGAATCGCGTAACCGCAATAGAGAGGGTCCAGCTATTTTAAGAGGGCATGAAAAACCGATCCGTAAGCCGGAATGGCTTAAGATTCGCCCTCCGGCTGGTGAACGCTACTTCGAGCTGAAAAACATCTCGAAAAGCCTGAATCTGGCGACGGTCTGCGAAGAAGCCAAGTGCCCGAACATTAGCGAATGTTGGGCTGGCGGCACCGCCACGTTTATGGTGATGGGCGAAGTTTGCACCCGAGGTTGCCGCTTTTGCTCGGTAAAAACCGGCAATCCCAACGGCTGGCTCGATCATGAAGAACCTCAAAAGCTGGCTGACGTGATTTCCAAAGCCAACTGGGAGTATGTCGTCCTAACCTCCGTAGACCGGGACGACCTGCCGGACGGGGGCGCGGCCCACTTTGCCGCCTGCGTGAGCGCCATTAAGGAAGCCAGCCCGAAGATTATTGTGGAAGTATTAATCCCGGACTTCCAAGGGCAGGAAGAACCGTTAAGAACGTTGCTTGCCAGCGGCCCGCACGTAGTCGCCCAGAATATTGAAACCGTAGAGCGCCTGACACATCCGGTGCGGGATCGCCGGGCCGGATACCAGCAGACCATGACCCTGCTGCAACGGGTGAAGGCTTGGCAGCCGGACATTTTCACCAAGTCCTCCATTATGCTGGGCCTGGGGGAAACCGATGAGGAAGTGCATCAATGTATGGCCGACTTGCGGGCGCATGGAGTGGATATTCTGACACTGGGCCAGTATTTACAGCCGACCCACAAGCATTTGCCGGTGGAGCGCTTTGTAACGCCGGAACAATTCAAGGAATGGCAGCAAGTGGCCGAAGAAGAATTCGGATTCCTGTACTGCGCTTCAGGCCCGTTGGTCCGCAGTTCGTACCGGGCCGGGGAATTCTTCATGAAAGGCGTTATTGAAGCCAGAAAACACGACCAAACACTCAGAGCGAAGGAGACTGGAAATGAGCAGTAAACCCGCAGGTTCGGCACCCAAGGATACCCTTCTCAGGGTCATGGCGGAAAACGCCAAGCCGGATCAATTTCCAGCCGGCCTGACCGCCGAAGACATCAAGCGCATGTATGAAGGCATGATTCTCATTCGTGCCTACGATGAGCGCCAGAAAAACCTGCAACGCAGCGGACGGATTGGCTTCTGCGTAACCTCGACCGGAGAGGAAGCGGTACAGGTTGGCACCTCGCATGCGTTAGAAGCCAATGACTGGGTATACCCCTACTACCGGCAATACGGCATTATGCTGTACCGGGGCGTTCCGTTGAACGTACTGGCCAACCATTTGTACGGCAACGAAGGCGACCTGGCCAAAGGCCGCCAGATGCCCGCCCACTACACGCACCGGGATACCCATTTCGTCAGCTCCTCCAGCGTGATTGGGACGCACCTGATTCATGCCGCTGGTACCGCCATGGCCGCCAAATACAAGAAAGATCCCAGCGTTACCGTTACCTATATTGGCGATGGCGGGACGTCTTCCAACGATTTCCACTCCGCCATGACCTTTGCGGGCGTATTCAAACCGCCGATGGTGCTGTTTATCGTGAACAACCAGTACGCCATTTCTTTGCCTGTTGCCAAACAATGCGGTGCGGAAACCCTGCACAGCAAAGGGGTGGGTTACGGGGTGCCCGCCATTCGGGTGGACGGCAACGACGTGTTCGCGGTGTACCAGGCCTCTCGTGAGGCGTATGCCCGCGCCCGCGCCGGGGAAGGGCCGACTTTAATTGAATTGTTCACCTACCGGGCCGGTCCGCACTCGTCTTCCGATGATCCGACCCGTTACCGGGGCAATGAAGCGGAAAGCTGGCTGAGCGAAGATAAAGATCCGATTGCCCGCGCCCGCCGTTATATGCAGAGCCTGGGCATCTGGACGGAGGCGTATGAGAATCAGGTGTGGGAAGAAGCCCGCACCCGCATCAACCTGGCCACTTCTGAAGCGGAAGCCACTGCAGAGCCCAGTTGGGACAGCTTGTTTGAAGACGTTTACGCCGAGCTTCCCCCGGCATTGATTCGCCAACGGGATGAACTGATAGAAAAAGAAAGTGGTTTCGAGCGTCAGCACGAAGGCGAATTCCCGTTATAAGAGGCTTGAGAGGCGCAGGAGATTTTAAAAATGGCACAAATGACACTTTTACAAGCGATTAACGACGCCCTCAAGACCGAAATGCGTCGGGATGACCGGGTATTGGTCTTTGGTGAGGATGTGGGCGTGAACGAAGGCGTATTCCGCGCCACCGAGGGCCTGCAAAAGGAATTCGGCGAAGAGCGGGCGTTCAGCACCCCCCTGACCGAATCCGGCATTATCGGTGCCGCCATTGGGATGGCCGTATACGGACTGAAGCCGGTGCCGGAAATCCAGTTCTCCGACTTTATTTATCCGGCATTCGACCAGATTGTGTCTGAATTGGCCAAGTTCCGCTACCGTTCCGGCGGGGAGTTCCCCAGCCCGGTGGTGGTTCGCACCCCGTATGGCGGTGGCATTCGCGGCGGTTTATACCATTCCCAAAGTCCGGAAGCCTATTTTGCCCATACACCCGGCCTGAAAGTGGTGATTCCCTCCACGCCGGAAGATGCCAAAGGCTTACTGGCCTCGGCCATTCGCGGTGAAGACCCGGTCATTTTCATGGAGCCCAAGAAAATCTACCGTTCCGTTAAGGGGGATGTACCCGCCGGGGACTTTACGGTACCCATTGGCCCGGCCCGCGTGGTACAGGAAGGAAGCGATCTATCCATCTTCTGCTACGGAGCGATGGTGGAGCCCTGCAAAATGGCTGCCGAGAAGGCGCTGGAGAAAGAGGGCATCCGTTGCGAGATTATTGATTTGCGCACCCTGTACCCGGTGGACGAGGAAGCGATTCTGAATTCCGTACGCAAGACCGGCCGCGCCCTGATTGTGTATGAGGCACCCAAAACCTGCGGCTACGGAGCCGAAGTGGCTGCCCTGATTGCCGAGCGCGCCGTGGAATACCTGGAAGCCCCCGTTAAACGGATTGGCGGCTTCGATACCCCGTTCCCCTACACGTTGGAAAAGATTTATGTACCGGACGCCATTCGGGTTTTCCTGGGCATCAAGGAAGTCATGGCGTTCGAGTAACCGCGAAACGAGTTTTTTTAGGAGGTCTGGAAGACAATGGCTTACCAATTCAAGCTACCCGACATCGGGGAAGGCATCCATGAAGGCGAAATCGTACAATGGCTGGTCAAGCCGGGCGATTTTGTGAAAGAAGATCAAGCCATTGTGGAAATTATGACCGATAAGGTAACGGCCGAGATTCCCTCACCGGTCAGCGGCGTGATTCAGGAAATCCGAGGGAAAGCAGGCGAAATTATACAGGTGGGCAGCGTCATTGCCGTGTTTGGCGATAAAGACGCTGCAGCCACACCCCAAACAGAAGCCCCAAGCACTCAAAACGTGGAAGCCACAGCCTCTGTGGCGGTACCCACTCAGGTTCCCGCAAAATCCAGCGAAGGCGCCAAGGCGGCCCAACTGGACAAACTTCCCGCCAACGGCAACGGTAAAAGCCTGGAAGTGGCCGTACAGGAGCGTGGCATGGATACCGGCAAGGTATTGGCGGCCCCCGCTACCCGTCGCCTTGCCCGCGAATTAGGCGTCAATTTGGCTCAGGTGAGTGGCAGCGGACCGCGTGGTCGCGTGACCCAGACCGATGTGCGCGGCTTCCAGGGCGGTGGTGTTAAATCCGCTCAACCGGCGATGATATCTACCGTACCCGGCGGATTCCGATCGCTGGGTGAAAGACGGGTGCCGTTTGGCGGCATGCGTCGCAAGATTGCGGAGCATCTGGTGAAGTCCAAGCACACCGCGCCGCATTTTTCCTACGTGGAAGAAGTGGACATGAGCAAGCTGGTGACCATGCGGGACGAGCTGATGCCCCTGGCCGAAGAGCAAGGCATTAAGCTGAGCTACCTGCCGTTCATCATCAAGGCGGTCATTGCCGGGTTGCGCAAGTACCCCATGCTGAATTCCCAACTGGATGAAGCAACGCAAGAGCAGGTCTTCAAGAACGATTACCACATGGGCATCGCCGTGGCGACGGATCAGGGTTTAATTGTGCCGGTCGTGAAATACGCCGATCAAAAAAGCCTGTTTACCTTGGCTGAGGAAATTAAGGCTTTGGCCGACAAAGCCCGCAACGGCAAATTAACACTGGATGAGCTGAAGGGCGGCACGTTTACTCTGACCAGCATCGGTTCCATTGGCGGCATGTTCAGTGTGCCGATCATCAACCACCCCGAAGTGGCGATTATGGGCATCAATAAAATTGAAAGACGCCCCGTGGTACGCACCCTGAACGGGCAGGAACAAATCGTAATCCGGGACATGATGTATCTCTCCATCTCGTGCGATCATCGGGCCGTGGACGGGGCGGAGGCAGCCCTGTTCGTAAAAGAAGTCATTCAGTACCTGGAAAATCCCAGCCGTTTGATTGCCACGCTCTAATTCACTAATTTTCCAGTAGTAGAAGAATTTATCCGATTATTTTAGTTGTCGGGTTTATGCTTTTATGATTTATTATGCCAAGTTGCGATTTCACAAGAAGATATGCTTCGCGTGAAACGCTTCAGGCAGGTTTATTCAAGGCCGAGGTTTGGTGTTCGGCCTGATAATTTCACTCGTTTACACTCAGCCATCAGAAATGAGGTTCTTTGAGATGCAAGGAACTCCGGTTCAGCCTACCTACAGACCAACCATACGCCCTAACTCCGGTGTGTCCGCTCAAAAACAACCCCGCTTTCGCCAGCCGGATGAGCGCCTGACTCTCACCGTTCGCAATCCGGGCGAATCATGGGCAGGTCTGCAAAAACGAGCCCAGTTGAAAACAGATGCCGTTTTTCTGAATGCCCAAACCCCTCGCAGCCGCCGGTTTAACACGTTGGCACAAAAGCAGGGAAACCAATTTGTATTACCGGACTTCACGTTAAAACCCAGCGGATTCAGGGCAAAACTGCCCTATCTGGCCAAGCAACTGCCGGTGAAGGTGAAGGACGTTCACGCCGGTCAAATCCTGATTCATCAGCGCACCGGCAAGGCCATTAAGGTAACCGAGGCGATTACCAGGCAATTTAACGCGGACAATAAGCGAGCCAACGTGCAGGGCAAAGTTATTAAAACCGCAGCCGGGCAATTGAAACTAAAGCCCACCCACGTGCGCACCGGCTATCTGTTTCAGTTCGAGGGCGTTATTTTAAATCCCAAAAGCGGAAGCAAAGCCTAGCCGCTCTCATCCCATCCGCAGCGCCTCTTGATTCGCTCAGCGGAAAGTTGAGATAATGGCCGATATCGGCAAAAAGAGGGTGAAAGCATGGCGGCCAACAAAAAGACTGAGGTAGTTGTAATCGGGGCGGGCCCCGGCGGTTATGTGGCAGCCATTCGACTGGCGCAACTGGGTAAAAAAGTCACCGTAATCGAGAAAGAAGTGTTGGGCGGCGTTTGCCTGAACTGGGGCTGTATTCCTTCCAAGGCGCTGATTTATGCCGGCAGCCTGTATGAAAAAATTCAGCATGCCAGCCAGGTGGGCATTATGGTGGACGGCTTGCGCATTGAGATGCCCAAACTGCAGCAATGGAAAAATGATGTGGTTAAAAAGCTGACCGGCGGCATCGGTCAACTGTTTAAGGCGCATGGCATTGAAACGGTTTTCGGCACCGCCAGCTTTACCGGCCCCAAAACCCTGGACGTGAAAGGCAATGACGGCCAAACCCAAACCATCGAAGCCGAATACTTTCTGATTGCCACCGGATCTTCACCCATTGAAATTCCTGGTTTCGCGTTTAACGGCGATACCATTATCGAATCCCGAGAAGGGTTGTCCTGGACGGAAATCCCCGAAACGATGGCTGTTATCGGAGGCGGGGTGATTGGCCTGGAAATGGGCACTCTGTACGCAAAACTGGGCAGCAAGGTCAGCATTATTGAACTGGCGTCGGACATTCTGCCGGGCACCGATAAGGAAATCGTGCAAATGCTGCGCCGCTCGCTAAAAAAGCGGGGGATTACGGTGCATACTGAATCCAAAGCCAAGCAGGCCAAGGTCAACGGAAAAAAGGTGCAACTGGAGTTTGATACCCCCAAAGGCCCCGTCACTCAGGAAGTGGACAAACTGCTGGTTTGTGTGGGTCGTAAGCCGAATTCCAAAGGGCTGGGCCTGGAAAAAGCAGACGTCAAAACCAATGAAAAAGGATTTATTACCGTCGATAACCAATTACGCACCTCTGTGCCACATATTTTTGCCATTGGCGATGTGACCGCTCCACCGCTGCTGGCCCATAAAGCCTCCAAGGAAGGCCTGGTGGCAGCCTCCGTGATTGCGGGCAGCAACGAGATTCTGGATTACCGGGCCATGCCGGCGGCTATCTTCTGCGATCCGGAAATTGCCACCGTGGGCCTGACGGAAGAGCAGGCCAAAGAGCAGGGTTACGAGATTAAAGTGGGCAAGTTTCCCTTTGCCGCCTCCGGGCGGGCGCTGAGTATGAACGAGCCGGACGGTATGGTAAAGATGATTACGGACGCGAAAACCGACCTGCTGCTGGGCGTTCACATGATTGGGCCGGAGGTTTCCGAGCTGATTGCCGAAGCGGCCCTGGGCATTGAAATGGGCGCCACGGCGGAAGATATCGCGCTAACGGTACACACGCACCCCACCCTGCCGGAAACCATGATGGAAGCCGCAGAAGCCGTTCATGGCCTGGCGATCCATATTTTCCAGAAGGAACGGGAAAAAGCAGGCGCTCGATAAATTTTTTATATACAACTAGCACAAGAATCCTTGTTCTTATTTCATGCAGATAGAGCGATAACATCCCTTCCCTGTTCATCAAAACGTATTAACCTGTGAATGTTTTAACAAGGATCCTTTTTTTCATGCGCGTCAACTCATCACCAAATGGTTATCAGCCAACGTTTGCCGGAACAGTCCGAAAGCAGACCTCAAAATCATCCATCCCTGCCGCTTCCTCTCCAAAGCAGGATCAGTATGTGTCCAGCGCCAAAGCAACAGTGCGTTTCGGCACGAACAAAAAATCGGCCGGCGCCATGCAACGGCATATCCAAAAAGGGCTGGGGCTGATTAAAGCCGGGGAATACGAAGAAGCCATGATGCACTTTAGCAATAAGAACGCCTTGAAGCCGATGGGCATTCACCTGATTTACGGCCCCGTTAACATGTTGGAAAGCATTCCCACCAGCCCGGAGGGTGTAAAAGCGGCACTAGGCTGGGTGGAAAAAAAGAACTGGTTTAAAAACCACGATTCGATTCAGCTTTCTCAACTGGTGTTCGCTAAAAGTGGGGAGGAGCTGGAACCCCAAACCCCGGAAGAACGAAAAGCGCTCCGGCAATTGCAGCATGAGCAAGCCCTGATGTTTGCCGAAGAACACCTGCATGCCTTGCAGGAAATGAAAGGCCGCAATTTGACGTATCATCCCCAAACGGCAGGTGAGCATGATGATGAAATCGACATTGCCACCACGCTGGCCAAGCTGAATGTGCCCCTGACCGAGGCCTTCCTGAAGCGCTACAAACGGGCCGATCATGTGCAAGAGTACCTGAAAGCCAGCTACGATTAAAGAAAACCCGATACACGGAATAACCTCTTGCCTCAGCCAGGAAAAGAGGCTACTATCCATCCTATAAAAGCCATCTGCCTGGGCGACTCGTCAGAAACCATCCAGGCAGACTTCGGCGCTCTGGAATTAGTAAGGATCCCTTTCCATGAAAAAGCCTTTGATTTTGGCTGCCCTGATTGGGGTAGCCGCCGTCAGCTTCCCGCTATCTAACCTGATGCACCAACCTAGCGCTGAAAGCCAAGCTGTGCTGGCGCAGATTAAAGATCCGCACCTTAAAAAAGCGGCGCCCATCCTGCAGAATAAGTGCCTTGACTGCCACTCTTCCCAAACCCGCATGCCGTTTTACGCCAATTTCCCCATTGCCCGCGACCTGATTGGCAAGGATATTGAGGAAGGCAGCGAGCATTTCAACATGAGCGGCAAGTTCGCCAACGACGGTGCAGGCTTTACCGAGCTGGATTTAGCTAGGCTGGAAGGCGTGTTGAACACCCAGAGCATGCCGCCCTTGCGCTATGTAGCGCTCCACTGGAATGCCGGCCTGAGCCAACAGGATTCCGAAGACTTACGAAGCTGGATTCATAATCTGCGGGGTCAACGCCGACAAACCGTCGGCATCCATAGCAACTTTGCCGGGGATGCGGTAGAGCCGCTACCGCTGGTAACGGTGCTGGACGCCAATAAAGTGGCGCTGGGCCGCAAACTGTTCCATGACAAGCGACTGTCCGGAGATAACACCCTCTCCTGCGCCAGTTGCCATGACCTGAAAAAAGGCGGCACCGACCGCTCTAAAACCGCGACCGGCATCCGGGGGCAAATTGGCCCCATTAACGTGCCCACGGTATTCAACGCAGGCAATAATATTAAGCAATTCTGGGACGGCCGGGCGGGAACCCTGGAAGAGCAAGCCGGTGGCCCCGTCAATAACCCTATGGAAATGGGCGCCAACTGGAAACTAGTCATTGACCGGCTAAATAAAGATCCCGAAATGGTCAACACGTTCCACCGCCTATATCCGGACGGCATTACCAGCGCCAACATTGTAAGCGCCATTGCCACCTTCGAACGCTCGCTGGTCACCACCAATTCCAAGTTGGATCAGTATCTGCGAGGCAATAAAACCGCGTTGAGCGCTTCTGAGGCCAGAGGCTATGAGCTGTTCAAGGCTAACTGCGCCTCCTGCCACGCCGGCAAAAACCTGGGCGGTTTGTCCTTTGAAAAAATGGGCAGAAAAGCCGATTATTTCGCCGCTCGCGACGGCAAGATTACCGAAGTTGATTACGGCCTCTACAACTTCACTAAAAAGGAGCAGGACAAGTTCAAATTCAAGGTGCCTACCTTGCGCAACATTGCCCAAACCGCTCCTTATTTCCATGATGGCTCCGCCGAAACACTGGAAGAGGCCGTACGGGTGATGGGCCAATATCAGGTCGGCAAGCATTTCAGCGAGAAAGATGTCAATGATATCACCGCGTTCCTGAAAACCCTGACCGGTGAATACGAAGGCAAGCCTGTCGAGTAACCAATCATAGTTTCAATACTAAAAAGCGACCTCGGACGGGGTCGCTTTTTAGATGTCATAACGGTTAAAGTTAAACCAATGCTGAGTCAGCCTATACGGAAACTTCTTCCCGGCTTTCCTCAACCGATAAGGCAACTAATGAGCCGGATTTGGCGGAGAGATCCTCCTCCACCATACGGATACAATAATCCGCAGAACCTCGTAGAGAAATCACCTCGCCGGGAATTCCCACCACTACTGCGTTTTCGGGTGTATCCTTGGTTACCACGGCATTGGCCCCAATGGCGGACCCGCTACCCACCCGCACATTGCCCACAATTTTGGCGCCGGGCGCGATGTAGACATTATCCCTCACAACGGGCGCACCGCTGCGCTTGCCGGATTTGATCATGCCCAAGGTTACCGCATGGCTCATGTTTACGTTTTTGCCCAGAACGCAACGGGCGTTTATCACCGTTCCGAACACGTGTCCAAAGTAGAATCCCGGCCCAATTTGGGTTTGATAGGGCAATTCGCAGCAATAGAGCGATTGCAGGTGGAAATAATACAGGTTAAAGAGGTTCAGCAGCAGCTTTCGATTGTTGACGTATAGAAAGTGGGCAATCCGGTAGCAGGTCGAGATTTTAAAGCCCCGGTTAAAAAACAGGGCCTTCAGCATGCTAAGGGGCTTGTGGTGTCCGTGATAGCGGTAGCAGTCGGTGCGAATCAGGTATAGCAACCGAGTAAAGGTCATTCCCATTAAAAAGTATCCTACCCAGTGTCCTCTATGGCAGAATATCACTAAACACGAAGCCGCCTGCCGTTTCAATTGCTCAGGTGGGGGATAGGGTCAAGGGTTCCGTCATTGATAAATGATTGCTTCCACATTCAAGATTTCGGCGTGACTGATTATGAAACCGTGTGGGCCTTGCAGAAGGAGCTTGTACAAAAGCGTTTGGCCGGAGATATCCCTGACACCCTGCTCATCGGGGAGCATCCGCCGGTGATTACGCTGGGCCGGGGTGCCCACCGGGAGAATCTGCTGAACCCGACCATTCCGGTGCTGGAAATCGAACGCGGCGGGGACGTGACCTATCACGGGCCGGGTCAATTGATTGCCTACCCGATTTTCCTGCTGCCGGAAGGCCAGCGCGATTTGCATCACTATCTGCGCAAGCTGGAAGAGGCGATTATTCTAACGTTAAGGGAGTTTGGGCTGGAGGGCCACCGCAATCCCGGCTGGACCGGCGCCTGGGTAAAAGCACCCCAAGACGGGCAACTATTCAAAATTGCCTCCATTGGCGTTGCCGTTCGGAAATGGGTGACTTATCACGGCATTGCCCTGAATGTCAGTACCAATCTGGCCCATTTTCGCCAGATCAACCCGTGTGGACTGGGGAGTCAGGTCATGACCTCTATGGAAGCCCTGCTGGAAACGCCGATAGACCCAAAATCCGTCAAAGGGAGCCTGATTCGGCAATTTCAGGTGCTATTCCAGTGCCAGCCGGAATTCAAAGCGCTGTAAAGCCCCGCCGGTTATCGCCTGCAAGCCTTGTTAAGGGATGCCCGCCCTCGCAGGAGAGACAACCGACTCGAACGTAAAGGCGCATCTTAGTCTGAGCGCAATTTTGGGAGTGCGGAGGTTTCAATATATACAGAGCCTTCCAATGGAAATCGCGCGGATGTGAACTTTTTTTACATTTGCCCTTTGGAAAACGCTGCGTTTTCACTAGAATAAGGGTGAGTACCAGACGCTCCCAGGCATTGCCGGAATGTATTCCCAGCCGCACAAAGGATTTTAATCGCCATGACCATTACCCAGGAAACCGTGGAACACGTCGCCAAACTGGCCCGCCTTGAGTTAACGCCGGACGAAATTCAGCGTTACACCCAGGATCTCGGCAAAATTCTCTCGCTGGTGGAACAGTTGAACGAGGTGGATTTATCCCAGATTGAAGTGGGCATGGACGTGAACACGCCTACTAACTTCCGCGAAGACAAGCCGGTCCGCGAATTCAGCCGCGAGGCCCTGATGAAAAACGCGCCCCACGAAGAAGACGGCTTCTTCCGGGTACCCAAAATCCTGGGTGATAGCGCCGGCTAACGTCCGCAATGTTCTGTTTTCATTCTCTCACCGAATCAAGCAACGCAATTTAAAGAGGTTCTCTCATGGGCTCTACCAAGTACATATTTGTAACCGGTGGCGTGGTCAGTTCCCTGGGCAAAGGCATTGTGGCCGCATCCCTGGGTCGGTTGCTGCGCGCACGGGGCTACAAGGTTTCCATCCAGAAGTTCGATCCGTATATTAACGTCGATCCCGGCACCATGAGCCCATTTCAGCACGGTGAAGTCTTCGTTACCGATGACGGCGCGGAAACCGACCTGGACTTGGGCCACTACGAGCGCTTTATCGACACCAACCTGACCCGACAGAACAACGTGACCGCCGGGCGCATCTACCTGGACGTGATTTCCAAGGAACGCCGGGGTGATTACCTGGGCGCCACTGTGCAAACCATTCCGCACATTACCGATGAAATCAAGAGTAGAATTCGGGAAGCCGCCCACCAGCTTTCCCCGGACTTCCTGATTTGCGAAGTCGGCGGCACCGTGGGAGACATTGAAGGTCTGCCTTTTCTGGAGGCCATTCGCCAGTTCCGTTATGACGTGGGCTTTAAAAATACCTGCTTTATCCACGTTACGCTGGTGCCTTACCTGAAGGCTTCCGGCGAAGTGAAAACCAAGCCCTCTCAGCACAGCGTGAATACGCTGCGCAGCATCGGGATTCAGCCGGACATTCTGGTGTGCCGCACCGAGCGTCCGCTGGGCAAAGGCGAGCGTCTGAAACTGGCTCAATTTACCAACGTAGAGCCGGAAGCAGTCATCGAATCCATCGACATGCCGGTACTGTACGAAGTGCCGCTGGTGCTGGAAAAAGAAGGCTTGGCCCGTCAGGTGCTGGACCGGTTGAACATTGAAAACAGCCAGCCCAACCTGGATGCCTGGAAAGAAATGGTACAGCGGGTGAAGAACCCGAATACCACGCTGAAAGTGGCTTTGGCCGGTAAGTACACCGGCTTGTCCGATGCGTACCTGTCCGTCATTGAGGCCCTGAAGCATGCCGGGGCCAGCGTCGGCGCCTCCGTGGATATCCGGTGGATTAACTCGGAAGATTGCGTGGACGAGGAAACATCGGAAGCGTTGCTGGCCGGTGTGGATGCCATTGTGGTGCCCGGCGGCTTCGGCCATCGGGGCATTGAAGGCAAGATAAGCGTCATTCAGTACGCCCGCACTCACAACATTCCGTTCTTGGGCCTTTGCCTGGGTATGCAGGTTGCCGTGATTGAGTTTGCCCGCAGCGTAGCCCAACTAACCCGCGCCAACAGCGTGGAATTTGAGCCCAAGGCCGATCAGCCGGTAGTGGCTTTAATGGAAGACCAGAAAAACCTGGCCGATAAGGGCGGCACCATGCGCCTGGGCCAATACCCTTGCCATTTGGTGAAAAACAGCAAGGCCGCCGAAGCATACGGCACGGAAGTGGTGATGGAGCGCCACCGCCACCGCTACGAAATCAACAACGACTACATCGACATCCTGACCGAAGCCGGGCTGGTATTCTCCGGCACGTCTCCCGACCGGACGCTGATGGAAATCATCGAGCTGCCGGGGCACCCGTGGTTTGTGGCCTGCCAGTTCCACCCGGAATTCAAGTCCCGCCCGGACAACCCGCATCCGCTGTTCAAGGGGCTCATGAAAGCCGCTGTCCAACAGCAGCAAGCCAGCGCTACAGAGGCTCAACCCGTTCAAGGGTAAGCGCGAACTACACATTTCATCCGAAAGGGTTCCGGTAATGTACCGGAACCCTTTTTGCTTCTTTAAAATTCCGAGGTAATTTCAGTGTAAGCACCCTATAGTAACCGTTTTAGCGTTTCAGGACATAAGCGTAAAAAAGACGTGTAACAGTTTTTTAGGAATTACCGTTCCAACCCTTCGCTTTCATGAAAAGCAGCCGAAGAAAAATTCATACTCACTTTTCATTCAACAGCACGTTTGATTTTACTGTTTGTACAGGAGAGGAACTGAATGCGGGCGCGTATCCATTTTCATGCCAAGGCGTTGCTATTTTCATTATCCGCCGTCAGTTTCACCCTGGTCGCCACTTTTTTCTTTTATGATGGCCCCATCCGGCTGCCCAGAATGGAAGAAACCGTACAGGCCAAGGAATTAATCAAGCCCGACAACGACCCAGTCACCACGGCAAATGCCCATCGAAGCACCTCCCCGTTGGAAGGCTTGCTCCCGGATGAATTCCAGCATGCCTGGAAGCCGGTATCCCTGGACAACAACAAAATTCGCCTGCAAATGCTGACCAAGCCCTTTTTACTATCTCATACCAGTCACCAAACCGGCAGCGAAGCATTTGAGTATGCTTCTTTCCTCTTCGAACAAATGGCAAAGGGCATTAAGAACAGCGATTTATCATCGAAAGTCGCCACATTGAGCCTTCAGGCCCAAACCTTGGGGAACACGGTACGGCAAGCCAGCGAATTCCGTTTTGACGGGCCGCCCAGTACGGATATGGAGCACCTGCAGGTGCGCTCCGCCATCCTGTTTCATTTAAAGGGACTGAACCCCAATGCGCTGGTTTCCGCGCAATACAATCAACATGGGCGGCTTATGACTGAAACCATGCCGGGCAAAGCCACACAGGGCGGCGATGACGTAAAAGCCTTTATGACCAAAGTGAATGCGGTATTGAATCACCCGGAGGCTCGACACTATCCGGCCACCATGCAGCTTCTTCGCCAGGAAAGCGCGTTGTTACAGAATTTGGCCAGCCATTTAACGTTGCGTTGGGAAAGTACGCTGTATTGCCAACGCTCCTGTGATTCCATAGCAACCTATATGCGGGTTTACACCCGGCAGACCCTGCCTGCTAAAACACTGGCCGCCGTCCTGCCCTGAGACAATCATTTTAAAGATAGAATCATTGTGGCCGATTCAGGATTCAGTTCCCTTTATGGACACAATGCCCAGCCATGCCATTTCCTTTTACAGCCTTGAGATTATGGAGCCTGATATTTGGGACTGTGGCTCTATTACTGCCTTGTTCCGGCCCGGCATTGGCCTACGACCTGAAGGATAACGCCATTCTACACGCCCGCAAAGGTCAACTGTTGCTGGAACGGGGCCAGACCGCCGATGCCGTGGAGGAATTGAAAGCGGCCCTGCTGTTGAACCCCTACACCAGTCTATCCGCCTCTATTTACAATAACCTCGGGCTAGCCTACCGAGCGTTGGGCAATTATCCGTATGCATTTGTCTCGTTCCAGCGGGCTTGCCGGATTCATCCCACGTTCTCACTCTATTACCAAAACCTGATTGACACCTACACGGCCGCCGGGCAAGGAAAGCTGGTGGAACGCAACCTGCTTTCCATTGTGAAGCGTAACCCGGATAACGCGGAAGCCTGGTTTATGCTGGGCTTGATTTACAAGGAACAGGACAACCGAACGCAGGTCAAACGTTGCTTTGAGCGCTTCCTGAAGCTGGAACCCGAATCTGAAATGGCTCGAGCCGCCAGAAGCGCTTTCTAATCCCCCTCCGGTTCGGTTAAAATACAAGGGTGCCATTTCAACCTGAAAGTGAAAGCGGACCCATAATGACCTCCCCGTTGCGTCAAAACCCATTCTGGCTCGGTATCCCTCTGAATATCGTAGCCGGACTGTTTCTGTTGCGGCAGTTGCTGGTTATTTTGGCCGCCGAACAAGGCCGTAAGCAAGACCTGGTCAAGCGCATCAGCAAAAACAGCCAGGAATTCCAGCTTTCCATCCTGATTCCATTCCTCAGCCCGAACGATCATCCGGCGCTGCTGGCGCTGCTGCATGCCATTAGTGAGCAGGATTACCCGCAAGACAAGATACAAATTCACCTGGTTACCTCGGAAGAAAGCCGCCGGGATTTGATTCCCCAATCGCTACGGCCCAACGTCAAGGTATGGCAGTATCCAGGTGAGTATCCCCACTACGAGAACGCGATTACCTGGCTGATTGAACGTTGCCTGGCCGCCAGCGGCAACGGTATGTTCGTGTTTCTGAAGCCGACGGATATCATCAAACCGGATTTCATGATGCATGTGGCCGCGCGCGGCATCGACAGCTTTGCCATTCAGGGCTATATGGCGCTGAAAAACCTGCCGGATACTCCCTTAGCCAAAGTGTACGCCTTATCCACCCGGTTGTTCAACCGAATCGGCAATGCCGGGCGCTTTCATATGGGTCTTAGCTGCCGACTGCTGGATTCCGGCTGGGCCATTAAGCAGGAAGTGCTGGAAATGATTCCCTTCCACCGGGGCATGGATCTGGACAACCTGGAATATACCATTCGCCTGAACCTGGAGAACTTCCGGGTGAACTGGGCGCCCAATGTGGTGGTGTATTCGGACTCCACAGTGCCGTTTTTGGAGCACTTCACCCTGTGCGCGGGCGCGTTCTTCAACCGAATCAGCCTGTTATGGCGCTATGGCCCGCTGTTGCTGACCCGCATGGTGCTGCGTTTCGATTTTAATTACCTAGAACAACTGCTGTCTATCGTAACGCCGCCTTATTTAATGACCCTGATGGCGTTAATTACCATTACGGCCCTGAAGTTCAAGACGACATACCCCATTCCGGGCGATGCGGCCTTCTGGAGCGTGGTGACCGGCGTTACCTTCCTTCTGAATGTGTTGGGACTGGTGGTGGCCCGTTGCAAGCCGCACGAATATACCGCCATGCTGGTGTATACGCCCATTTCTTACCTGTTTGGGCTGATTGCTTCGCCGGTGGCGCTGTATGGGTATTTGCGCGGCAAAATGTCCAACCGTCCTCAGGTTGGCAGCTATTACCGCCGGGTCAAGAAAACCCGCTTCAACGAAGATTTGGAAGCCCCGCCGGATTTGTATGATGAAGGCCACAGTCGCCAGGTGATTCATAACATCCTGAAAAAGAACGCCCCTCGGGACGAGCGCGGTGTTCAGGACGTGCCGAATCTGTCCGAGCGAAAGCCCAAGCGGCGCGCCACCTTGCCGGATCTCGTCAGTCTGGACTTGCAAACCAGCCGTCAGGCGGCCGCTACCGAAGAGACACCGAATACTCATGTGAAGCGTCCGCTGGAAACCGTTCGGGCTGTGCCGTTATCCAACGGCAAAAAGCAGGTAAGCTGCCGTTTAAGAACACTGACGACCTTCAATGAGGAAGGCCGGGAAAGCTACAAACTGACCCTGGAATACAAAAGCATGTCCTTTTCCACGGAATCCTACCGGATTCTGGATCAGGCGTTTTACGAGCTGCAGGCCAAGCTGATGGGCCGGGGACTGACCATGATTACCTGCGGCAGTTGCGGCAATTTCTACAACCCGACCGTCGATGTGCCCGATTCGATCAAAAATTCCGGTGTCTGCTTATTTGATAAACTAGGTAAGGAAGTGAATCTGAATACCGACGCCGTTACGGTGGTCAGCCAGGCCTGTGATTACCACTGCCCCCTGGAACAGCGGGAGAGTATCGTCCGCCAATGGAAAGAAAGCTTGACATTGAGCCGCACAACGTAAGCGGCGGCCCTACCGGCATTGAACATCAACCACAGCCTTACCGGGCGTTTTTGCGGCTGGCCGTGTTGTTTCTGGCCATGCTCATGCCTTGGTTGTATGTCAGTTACGGACTGCTGATTTTGAAGGACTACCGGCTGACCATTCTGATGTACGAGTTGCTGAGCTGCGGGCTGATGGTGCTGTTATCCCGCCCGAAGCTGCGGATTTTTCCGCTAAAAATGCCGATTAGCCGCATTTTCTTTGCGGTGTTGCTGGTCAATGTGTTGATTTTGGGAACCTTCAAAGCCACCAATGGCTTCAATATGGACTGGCCCATGTTTTACGAACGAGGTCAGGCCACCCGGCTGCTGATTAACGGGGATTTCTGGATTTTCGCGGCGTTTATCGTCATCTTAAATCCTATCTTTGAAGAATCCTTCTGGCGCGGCACCGTTTACCGGGAGTGGCGAAAAATCATCGGCGTCTGGCCCGCCATTCTGGTCTCATCCTTTTTCTTTGGCGCCTGGCATTGGATGGTGCTGCAAACCTATTGCCAGCCCTTGTGGGCGCTGTTTCTAACGTTTCTGGTCATGGTAGGCGGCGTATTGTTCGCCTACAGTTACGAGAAAACCGGAACCCTAGGCGCGCCCATATTGCTGCACGGGCTTGGGGCGGATTTTCCGATGGTATTCGTTGTGTATGATTGTATTTTGGCCAGCAGTCATCTGCTGAAATAGCGGTATTGAAAGTTGTCTAGTATGGAAAAATCATCACCTTTGATTCAATGGGAAGATTTCCAAAAAATTGATTTGCGGATAGGCACCATTATTCAGGTAGAACTCTTTGCAGAGGCCAAAAAGCCCGCCTACAAGCTATGGGTGGACTTGGGAGAAGCGCTAGGCGTTAAAAAATCCAGCGCCCAGATTACCCGT
>JAJQJM010000168.1 GCA_021323475.1 Vampirovibrio sp. | reverse complement strand
CAAAACTTCTTGAAAGCAGATATCATACGCTGCTTGGTAGTCACCCGATTCAGCAGCTTTCATCAATTCGGTTTTGCCTGCAAATTTAGGTTGCGACACAATCTTGTTAGCTTGGCTGCTTTTACTGGACACAAAAGAATCCGCTGGCCGAACAGTGGATTGAGCGTTTACAATAGCCTGAGGGCGTGAAGGACTTCTCCTTTGTGTAGTAGAGCCTTGAAAATGGAAACTAGACAATACTTGCATTCAAGCAAATCCTCTTTAATAAATTCGATGACCGAGTAAAAGCAATGAGCATTTAAAAAACTGGCTTAAGTCATCTATCTAACTACGCTCAAAATCAAAAATCAACCTTGTTATCAAAAGTCTATAAACATTAAAACAGGCTACTTATATACTCCCTGTAAGTTAAACATATTGCTTGGTGGTCGGCCTACTTTTCTCCCTTATTGGCCGATTTATACTTCTTTCGGATGCCAAAGGCGTGTATTTTTCAAGATAAAGGCTTCATTAACCAATTCAATGCCTTTCAAATACCGCTTTCGATCGTTGTTGCTGTGGAATTGAGGATTCAGATAGTCAAACTCCTGCCGACGGAATTGCTTTTGGTACACATTTTCCATCAAATCTTTATATTGTACGGGAGCCTTCACATGATTAGAAACGAGGTTCACCAACGCGGTACGGAACCATTCCATCGGCAAGAAAGGCACATGCGTGTATACCACGGCCAGGAACCACACCTGTAACCGTTTGGGAGAATACCACGGAATCGTTTCATTCAGCTCACCGGCCTCATCTTTCAGCAGATTGACCGTCTTTTGCCAGATATCATATTTCGGATCACGCGCCCTCATTAAAATGAACTTTGCAGCCATCAAATTCAGCAAAGTACGCGATTTTTCCTTGTCCCAACCCGTCATTTTCTGGAATGCCTCCACGGTATCCGGAGGTATTTCCTGCCCTACTTGAGATAAAAATTGCTTGAAGTCCAGTTCTTTACGCTTGCCCGGTTCCGGTAGAAACGCTTTTCGCCATCGGTCCACTTTTTCAGCGGTAATCACCTTCTCGCGAAGCGCATGCAGCGTATACAGCTCAAAAAACATATCGGCCGATTCTTCAATGGGGCCCAATACCGGCTTTCCCTGTATCGCCTTCTGCCGCATTGCTCGAAGCTCGTACGGCGCTATACCCTTGCAGACCTGCTCAAACTGGTCTTGAGAAACAGAGGAAAGACGTTTAGTATAGATATCACTTAAATCAATCTTCCCGTACTTCTGTAAATCGGGAAATTCATTAATCTCGTCATTGTACTTATTGAAAAAGGCTGGCGCATGCTTGGGAGCGATCTTACCGAAGCGCAGCAAAGAGCCCTTGGCGGCAGGGGTATGCTGCTGCGAGAGGGGGGCAGGTTGAACGCGAGGCAAAATCTGAAACATCGATTACTAGAAACCCTTTTGTGTAATTTGCTAATAAAAGTCACCTGAAGTCAACCGATTGCCATGATCTCGTCTTTTTGGTGTGCATTGGACGGGGGATTTTTAAGCGTCAATGCCTCAAAAAAACAAGCATCCCTGCAAATCGCTTTATAATAAAAAATACGGATGGACGGCAGGAAAAAGGTTTTTGTATCTATGACCGAGGCACAGCCCCCCCTCTCAAAACCGCACTCGGATTCCCGACATGCGGCCTCTTCCCAGGAAGAGGTGCTGGCATTATGGAAAAATTACAAGAAAAACCCCAATAACGGCAAGCTCCGAGAGCAGCTTATCCTGAAATATCTGCACCTGGTGCGGTATGTGGTAAGCCGTATGCCGATAACGCTACCCATCAGCATCGCCACGGAAGATTTAATCAGCTACGGCACGATGGGGCTGATGGAAGCGGTGGAACGCTTTGATCCCGAACGGGGTCTGAAGTTTGAAACCTATGCCGTCACCCGTATTCGCGGCTCCATCATCGACCAGTTGCGTTTTCAGGACTGGATTCCCCGTGGCGTTCGCCGCCGGAGCAAAGAGCTGGTGCAGACCATACAGAAGATGGAAGAAGAACTGGGCCGCCAGCCGACCGATGAGGAACTGGCCGAACGCATGGGCATATCCAAACAGAAATTGAGCGTCATGCTGTCTGAAAGTCAGAACCTGATGTTGTCTTTGGATGACACCTTCGGCAACGACTCGTCCGGCAGTAACATGACCCTGCTGGATATGGTGGAAGACAAGAACAGCCCGGATCCCCAAGGCGAGTTTGAAGCTGGAGAATTGAGAAAGCGCCTGGCCCAGGCGATTGCCTCGCTGCCGGAACGGGAAAAACTGTTGATCGCCCTGTATTATCACGAGAATATGACGCTCCGTGAGATTGGGGATATCATTTCCGTCTCGGAATCACGGGCTTGCCAGCTCCATGCCCAGGCCATTCTGCGACTAAGGGGCAAGCTAAGCCAGTAGTGAGCCTTTAAACCCGGCTTATCCTTTTTTCTCACTGGTTTTTCTCCACCTTTCCCTAATCCCAATCTTTCGCTGAGTAATCTAAAGGTTTTAAAGCGCCATGAAATCCGCCGACCTGAAAATTGGCTATCTGATGGTTTCCAGCCCGGTTCCGAACGTGTTCATCGGCGGGCTGATGGTGACGGACGGACGCGGCTTGCCGGTAGAGTTCCGCTATACGGAACCCATCCAGCCCACCAGGATTCAGCAGGTGCTTTACGGGCAAGTGCTTAGCGCCTACATCAAGCGGGAAGTGATTCTGGAAACCCTGCTGAAAAACATCGAGTCCAAGTTCAAATGCCTGCTGGTAGAGGACGAGCATTTGGTGGACTACCCGACCAAGGGCTATAGTATTGTACGGATTGCCACCACGAAGTCTTCTCCCATCGGTCCGGTGGGAAAAACCCAGACCATTGCCCCCGGTGAAATCCTGCTGCAGGTAACCGGCGAAGGCAATCCCATCCGTATCAATCTGGGTAAAGGCACAGCCACCGAAGGCGATGCCGCAGGCGGTTCCACAGAGCCGCCCACCGAGATAACCGGATTGTTATTGGAAGCGGGCGAGGGCATGGACGTTGCGGAACCCCTGAAGCGTATTGAAAAAGCATTGGAAATCATATGCCAGGAAATGGGAATCACGACAACCAGCGCGGCGACGAGTCGTTAGGCGGCAAAATCCCGCTGGGCAATAAAGTCAAGGAAGAGTTGCTCAGCGCGCTTCGACTGCTGTTTAAAAGCGCGGAAGAACAGGCGGTCGATCTCTCATTTCAGCCGGACACAACGATTTATATGACCGAAATTCCCGCAGAGGCGGTGATGGTTTCTTTGGCAACCCCAGCGACTACGGTGAGCGAGGATCCCATCCGCATTCTGGCCGAGCGAGGCATCCAAAGTCAGGCGTTAACCTTATTAACCGAGGCGGAACTGGCCCCTGGCGCACCCTGCCATATGGAGCCCGTCCTGTGCAGCGAACCAATCTTTGATGACATGGCGTTCACCTCAACGGGCATTTCCTTTGAAAATATGGAAGTCGGACCGTCGTATACCTGGCCGGTCAATCCGCTGGCAGCAAAAGCCCAGGGGCAACCCATTGAATCGTTGAGCCAACCGGCCAGCAAAGCCGTTTCGGCCAAATTCAACGAAGTAAAAAGCAAGTCCGCCCTGGATCAGCTGGCCGCCGTGAAGGCCCGGCAACACCCTCGCTTCTTAACCCTACCCATTCGCAAGGTATCTATTCCCGCCCACCGGTTCACCCTGGCCCAGCGGGAACGATTCCGGAAAGCCCTGGCGGAAAAAGCAGGAACCCACCCAGCCAACATTCAGTTAAAAGTCGTATTCGGTCGCATGCATATGCCGCTGTACGCTTCCATCCAGCCGGATGATCAGGGCAACTTATTATGTACCCCAAAAGCGGAATTACTGGGCAAACCGATGAACCTGCCCGCCAATAAAGCATTACTGGCCGTCTCCAACCGGGATATGACCTACCTGGTGATCGGAACCCGGCTGGATACCAAAGCCGATGTTCGGGCTCTGGTACCGATGGAGGCCATTCATAATCCAGCCATTGAGCAAGGAGGCGATACAACGCCATGATGGATACCAACCTCCTGATTTTCGACAGTATTTTTGACACCCTGCCCTCCGGCATGATTTTGTTCGAGCCGGGCGGCGCCATTCTGCGGATAAACCAGAAAGCCAAGGAAATCCTGGGATTGGATGCCGACACCCAGCCGAGTAACCTGAAACACAGCCTACCGTTTTATTTATCGCCCTTAGTGGCCCTGCTGAAAGACAGCCAGGAGGACATTCACCGGGCGGAAATCTCGCTCAACCTGCCCACGCGGGAAGAGGAATCCACCATCGGTTTCAGCCTGAAACCAGTCAACGCACCGGACGGGCAAGTGGTCAAAATCCTGACCTTCACGGACATTACCCAGGTGCTAAAAGACCGTTTGGCCATGGATAAAATCAAGGACGAGCTGAACCAGTCGAAAAAGCTGGCGTCGATTGGCACCATGATTGCCGGTGTTGCCCACGAAATGAACAACCCGCTGACCGGCATTTCCATGAGTACGTCTCTCATTAAAATGAACCTGGAGCGGCTGAGGAAGCTGCCGGTAACGCAGGAGCATCCCAAACTGGATGACAGCCTGGAAAAAGCTTTGCAGGAAGTGCAAAAAATTGCCCGCGCCAGCGAGAAAGCGGCGGTGCTGGTCAGCGACCTGCTGGCGTATTCCAAGCCCAGCCAGGTGTTTCTGGTGCCCCTGCCCCTGAAAGACCTGGTAGCGGACATAGTGAACGCTCTTAAAAGCCACCCCAATTTCTCCCAGTTTACTTTACAGATTGAAGGGGAGACCGAGCGCATGGTGCTGTGCGACCGGGTCAAGCTGGAGCAGGTGTTTTACAACCTGATCAAGAACGCCTGCGACGCTACAGACGGCAAAGGCACCATGACCATTTTCTACAGCGAGCATACCGATGCGGACGGCAAGCAACAGGTGGTCACTCACGTAAAAGACAACGGACCGGGCATCGATAAAACCATCATCAACCGCATTTTCGACCCATTCTTTACCACCAAGGGCCATAGCGGCGTTGGTTTGGGGCTCAGCATCTGCTACCGCACCATGGAACAACACGGCGGCCTGCTTTCCGTGGAAAGCGTGAAATGGGAAGGGACGGAATTTAAAGTCACACTTCCGGTATACTTAGAGGAGGAGACTGGAAAGAGGTCCGCAGCACCGTGAGCCCGGAAATTCATCCAACCATCTGCGAGACAAATACCACCGCCCCCGACGGGCGGAATCACTATCGTCTGCTAATTGTGGATGACGACGATGTAATTCGCGAAGGCCTGGTCGGTTATCTGGAGACTTACCATGAGGCCAGTTATGACTTAACCATCGACCCCAGCCCCAATCCGGCGGATGCCAAGGAGAAGTTGGCTCGCCAGACCTATGATTTGGTGATTACCGATATTAATATGCCGGGCGAAGACGGCTTTTCGCTGATCAATCATATCGGTCGGCACTACCCCACTACCAAAACCGCCATGATTACGGCGTATAAAGTGGAAGACTACGTACGGAACGCTAAGAAAACCGGCGTGTTCAACATCATCGCCAAAACGGCGCCGTTTGATTTCGAGGAGCTTTCCACCGTCGTCAATAATTTGCTGGAACCCTCCTCCGCTTTTGGCATTGAGAATTACATGAACCCCCACTGCAAGCTGGAGCAAGTGGTCATTACCTCCAGCGACGACATTATGGCAGCCTTCCACGCCCTGCAGAAATTTCTGGAGCAAGCCAGGGTGCCTAATCTGAATGATTTGCTGACCGCCGTCATCGAGGCCATTACCAATGCGGTTTATCATGTCGCCAAGTTGCCGGACGGCTC
>JAJQJM010000047.1 GCA_021323475.1 Vampirovibrio sp. | reverse complement strand
GTCCATTCAACATGCGCTGGACCGTTCCGGTTTGACGATTGACGATGTGGATCACCTGGTATTGCACCAGGCCAATATCCGCATCATGCAGGCTATGTCCGAGAAGCTGAATATTCCTGAAGATCGACTGATCGTGAATCTGGATAAATACGGCAACACCTCAGCGGCATCCATTCCCATTGCTTTAAACGAGGCCGTATTGAACGGTCGGGTTAAACCCGGTGATTTGATGATTATGTGTGGCTTTGGAGCCGGACTTGCCTGGGGAACCACGATTATGCGCTGGACCGCTGTGGATCAACGCTGGCCGCAATCCTTAAAAGATGAAATGCAAAAGAAAGCGGACACGATGAAGCCGTTAGAACTGGCTTCCCGCTAACCGTTCAAAAAGGGGTAACGACATGAGCAAAATTGCATTCGTATTTCCGGGACAAGGTTCCCAATCCGTCGGCATGGGGCAGGATTTCTTCGAGCAGGCAGCAGCCAAAAAGGTGTATGAAACCTTTGATCGGCTAGTGGCTCCCAATTTGAGCCTGGTCTGCTTTAACGGCCCGGAAGAAGAGCTGCGCCGTACCCTGTACACCCAACCGTCCATTTTGGCGACCTCGCTGGCGGCTTTGGAACTGCTTCGGGAAAAAACCCAGGTAAAACCTGTGATTGTAGCAGGACACAGTTTGGGCGAATATGGCGCGCTGTATGCAGCCGGGGTTATTTCCCTGGAGACTGCCGCTCAATTGGTCAAAGAACGCTCCAAGCTGATGGAGTCCGCACCCAAAGGCGCCATGAGCGCGGTATTGGGCTTGGAAGGCCGCACGGTGGAAGACGTGGTGGATGCCTACCGCAAGGAATTCCATACGGTGATTGCCGTTGCCAACTACAATACAGATAACCAAACCGTGATATCCGGCGCACCGGAGGCCGTAGAGAAAGTATCCGCCCTGTTGAAAGAGGCGGGCGCCAAGCGTGTTATGCCGCTACCGGTGGGAGGTGCGTTTCATTCTCCGCTTATGAACGCTGCGGCGGAATCCTTCACCGCATATCTGAGCGATTTTGAGTTTCAGACTGCCCAAATTCCGGTGATTACCAATGTAGATGCTGCGCTAACCACGGATGCCACTGACATTCGCCAAAAACTGGGCCGTCAAATTGACAGTTCCGTTCGCTGGACGCAAACCATGAACCGCATGATCGCCGAACAGGGAATTGATACCGTGGTTGAAATTGGTCCCGGCAAAGTGCTGACCGGCATGTTTAAGAAAATGTTCCCGGATGTGCGGCTGCTGAACGTGCTGGATCTCGCATCGGTGGAAGAAACCGCCGCCCAATTGAATTCCAATCTGGCCAGCGTTTAGGCCGACTCTCTAGTTTCAGATTAAGGAAAACATTATGAGTAATCAGACAGGAAAAGCGGCCGTTGTTACCGGCGGGTCGCGGGGTATCGGCAAAGCCATCGTTTTAGCATTGGCGGAAGCCGGTTTCAACGTGGCATTCAGTTATGCCTCCAATCAGGCCGCTGCAACCGAAGTAGAAAATGCGGCCAAGGCGTTTGGCGTGGATGTGTTGGCCGTTCAAGCGGATGCCGCGAACGCCCAGCAGGCGCAAGCCCTGATTGAGCAAGCCCACAAGCAATTTGGACGGCTCGATGCCCTGGTTAACAATGCAGGCATTGCTAAAGACGGTTTACTAATGCGCATGAGCGACGAGGATTGGGATAAGGTACTGGATACCAACCTGTCCGGCGCGTTTTACACCAGTCGTGCCGCCGCGCGCATCATGCTAAAGCAGCGTTCCGGGACCATCATCAATATGTCCAGTGTGGTGGGAGTGTTCGGCAACGCGGGGCAGGCCAATTATGCCGCCAGCAAAGCGGGTCTGATCGGCTTTACCAAATCTCTGGCCAAGGAACTGGGCAGTCGTAGCGTGACCGCAAATGTCATTGCGCCCGGTTTTATCGAAACCGACATGACCGAAAGTGTGCCAAAAGAACAGCTACTGGCGCATATCCCGCTTGGGCGGCTGGGAAAAGCCGAGGATATTGCCAAGACCGTCTTATTTTTGATAACATCTGGAAGTTATATAACCGGTCAGGTAATTCATGTGGACGGTGGACTCGTTTTCTAAAGGCATCAGCGCCTGGTTCGGCAGTTCTTACCCGAAACGCGAGCAGACACAAGATTTACTCACTCATTAAAATTACTGGAGGCTATACTATGGGCAACGTCACTCAAACCGTTTTTGAAAGAGTGAAAAAGGTTATCGTCGAGCAACTGAGCGTCGATGAAGCCGAAGTCACTCCGGAAGCCAGCTTTACCCAAGACCTGGGTGCTGATTCCCTGGATACCGTAGAACTGGTTATGGCATTTGAAGAAGAGTTCGGTACCGAAATTCCGGATGAAGAAGCCGAAAAAATCCAGACCGTTCAAGACGCCGTCAGCTACATCGAAAAAAATCAGAAATAAATTTTGGAAGCCTTGCGGATTTTTGAGTCCGCAAGGCTTTTTCCCCTCCCCAGTACAAACAGAGAAACGATAAGGTTCTGATAAGACGCCATGGCAAATTTAGGAAAGCGCCGTGTCGTTGTCACCGGAATGGGTGTTATAACCCCGGTCGGCAACACATTAGACACCATGTGGAGCAATATTGTAGAGGGTAAGTCTGGTATTGGCCCGAACACCCTGGTGCCGGAAGAGGAGATGACCTGCAGAATTGCCGGTATCTGCCGCGAATTTGTACCTGAAAACTACATGGATAAAAAAGAAGCCCGGCGCATGGACCGCTATACGCAGTTTGCCGTGGCTGCCGCCAAAATGGCGTATGAACAATCCGGTCTGTATGAAGGCGCTGTGGATCCGAACCGTTTCGGGGTCGTGGTCAGTAGTGCGGCAGGCGGTATCGGCACCATCGAAGTGCAAATGAAGAATTCCCTGGAAAAGGGCTTTAACAAGTGCAGCCCCTTCCTGGTGCCCATGATGATTTGCGACATCGCATCCGGCTGGATTGCGATTGAGTACAACGCTAAAGGGCCGAACCAATCTGTAGTAACGGCTTGTGCGACCGGCGCCAACTCTATTGGCGATGCTTACCGGATGATCCAGTACGGTGAAGCGGATGTCATGTTTGCCGGTGGAGCGGAAGCACCGATTACGTCACTTTCTGTGGCCGGGTTCTACACAATGCGTGCCCTGTCTCAGCGGTTTGACGAGCCGGAAAAGGCGAGCCGTCCGTTTGACAAGGAACGCGATGGTTTCGTCATTGCGGAAGGTGCGGGCGTTGTTATTCTGGAAGAGCTTGAGCATGCCAAGGCGCGTGGCGCCAACATTTTGGGTGAAGTGGTCGGCTACGGCCGCACTGCTGACGCCAATGACATTGTCGCTCCCTGCGCGGACGGCAGCGGCGCGGCCAGAGCGATGCAATTGGCGCTGGATGACGCCGGACTGAAAGCGGACAAGGTAGACTATATCAACGTCCACGGCACCAGCACCCCGCTGGGCGATGTGGCTGAAACGATGGCTATTAAGCGAGTCTTTGGCGAGCATGCCAAAGACGGCCTGGTGGTCAGCTCTACCAAGAGTATGACGGGTCATATGCTGGGCGCCACCGGCTCGGTGGAGGCGGTCATTTCCCTGATGGCAATTCAAACTCAGATCTCTCCGCCGACCATTAACCTGGAAGATCCGGACGAGCAATGCGATTTGGATTACACGCCCAATAAAGCCCGCAAATTGGAAAAGCTGGATATCGCCATGTCCAATTCCTTCGGGTTTGGTGGGCACAACGCTTCACTGATTTTCCGGAGCTATTCCAACAATTAAGTTTTATACTGGCTTTTCAAAAGAGACAGTCTGACGGCTGTCTCTTTTGTTTTCAGCACAGGCTTGTCCCATACGGCTCCGTTCATGGATTGTTTTTTATTAGCAATAGACGTTAGTATTAAAGGATACATCGCTGGCACGGAAAGGGAGGGAAGTGATGGGCTCCGAGTTATTCAACCAGTCAGGCGCTACTGTTGAAGACTTTTTTGACAACGTCAGCGAGCTCTATGATCAATCTATAGAAAAAGCCATTCCGCCTTACCGGGAAATGTTTCAGGCGATTCTGGGATATTGCTTTTTGGATGCCGCCAGGCCACTTTCCATACTGGAACTGGGTTGCGGAACCGGAAACCTGTCACTCTACATTCAAGAGTTATTCCCGCAAGCCGAGTTGACGCTGGTGGATTTATCGGCGGATATGCTGGAGGTGGCCTCTCAAAAACTCAAGGGCGACCGTAGCCGGATCACGCTGCTGAATCAGGGATTTATGGCACTGGAATTTCCTCCGCAATCGTTTGATTTGATTGTGTCCAGTATGGCATTGCACCATTTAACCGATCAGGAAAAACCGGCGTTATACACTCGGCTGTTTCAATGGCTCAAACCAAACGGACTATTCCGGTGCGGCGATGAAACCCTGGCGTTGCCAACCCAGGCGCAAGAGCGGAACCTGACCCAGTGGGAAAGCTGGTCAAGGCAGAGTGGAGCCACCAATGAGGACATTACGATGTGGAGCGAGCATGCGGAAAAATATGATCATTACGCTCCCTTGGCCAGCCATTTTGAATGGCTGAAGCAGGCCGGTTTTACGGATGTGGATTGTTATTGGCGCAAACTGATGTGGACGGTGTTCGGCGCACGGAAGGCTGCCTGATCCGCCTCCCGGTAATTCACCGTTCGCCAATGGGGCAGGGGCAATTTGCCCCACCAGCCGGGAATGACAGCTTTTGCAGTTTTGCCGCCCTGATGAGATTTGACTCGAAACAATAGCCCATTCGCCGTTTCATAGGTTCTCTCCTGCCTGTCCACGCACCGGGTGCGGGTTGCGGAAGTAACCGCGAGTTTCTCCATGCGCTGGGCTGTCCCGTAATACACGTGGTCATTCCGGGTGAGCAGATAGATTTTTCCGTTCAGCAAACGCCCGCCCAAGTAGGGAGCGTCCTGATCGTCCGCCAATCGAATATCCAGCTTGACCGCCTCATTCGGCCATAACCCAAGCCGCCGTAACTGCTTGAAAGTCGGTTGCTCACTCGTCGGGATTGATTTCGATGACAACAAGGGAGCAAGCTCCATGTCCGGGCTGTGCCCAACTGTATTCACGCTTCCCGGGCTTGACGGCTGCCGCATGCAACCTGGTATCCATGAGGTTAAACAGGTCATCACTTCCAGACTCTCCCGTAGACTCTCCAGAAACTTCCATACCGTATTAAAACAGGTGCATGGAATTCGATGCTAGCGTCATTATTCCGCTAGCCGCCCGTTTTAAGCGCCCCCGTCGTAACTGGTGCCGTAGAAAATCCAGGTCAGGAAAAAGTCGGTAATAATGATGATAATGGAAATCCAGACGACCGCCTTGGTAGTGGATAAGCCGACATCCCGTGCGCCACCTTTGGCATTGAGGCCCACGGTACAACTGATGGCCGCCAGAATCAACCCAAAAACAGCCGATTTCAGCAGACTGAACCGGATATCGGAGGGCTTCAGGTACAGCCAGACCGATTCTATATACTTGTGATAGTGCAGGTTTGCCACCGCCTGAGCCACCAGCATGCCGCCCACAATGGCAACCACTTCGCCAATCACGGTTAACAATGGCAGAGCAAAGATGCAGGCCAACACGCGCGGCAACATCAGGTAACGGATGGGATCAATGCGCATGACCCGTAAGGCGTCCACTTGCTCCGTCACTTTCATATTGGCGATTTCAGCGGCAATGGCGGTACCGGCCCTGGCCCCCACCGCCAGACAGGTAAAAATCGGCCCGATTTCCCGCACAATGGCCAGGGCCACCAAGCCCCCCACGTAGTTATCCGCGCCGGTCTGGGCGAATTTGGCGGCGGTTTGCAAGGCCAGAACCGATCCCGCAATCAGGCAAATCAGAATACTCATGCCCAGCGAATCGAAACCGACGAGCGCCGCCTGCACAATGGCTTTCATCCAGTCGATTCGGCCGGTGAAGATAAACTTGAAGCAGTGCCAGATATTCAGGAACAGGATACCGGCCTCTTCCAACAGGCGCAATACCGGCTCTTCCACGCCAAACACCACTTTGGGCGGTATCTGCTTGGCTGGTTTGGGCATGCGGTTAAGCTCCTGTATCGGTGAAGGGCAGCATTCTGTCCTGAATTGATTGTTCTGAGTCTATGTTTCTATTCTAAACCTGAACCACGGTGCACCAATGTTCGTATTGGGGCAGCTTGCTTTTCACCACATCGAAGTACAGGTCCTGAATCCGGCGGGTCAGCTTGCCGGGGGTGCCATCGCCCACGGGACGGTTGTCAATGTGGGTAATGGGGGAAATCTGGGCGCCGGTGCCACAGAAGAAGGCTTCATCCGCATGGTACAGCTCGGTGCGATCGATGGTACGCTCCACCGTGTCCACGCCCAGTTCGTTCAAGCCCAGCGTGATGATGGTATCGCGGGTAATGCCTTCCAGAATGTCCTCGGTCTTGCTGGGAGTAACCAGTTGGCCGTCTTTTACCAGGAACAGGTTCATGGCGCTGCCTTCAGAAACGGTGCCTTCATTGGTCAGGAAAATGGCATCATCAAAGCCCATTTTGCGGGCATCGGTCACGGCGAGAGCAGTGTTCATGTATGCGCCACCGGCTTTGGCCCGTGCGGGAATGCTGTTATCCGGCACCCGGCGCCAGTTGGATACGCATACGCTCAAGCCCTTGCTGAGATCCAGGTATTCGCCCAGCGGCTTGGTCCACAGACAGAAGTCCGACGGGATATTCTCCAGGGTTGGAGTAATGCTTTCGCCGGTTTTGTATAGGGTCGGGCGAATGTACATATCGGTAGAGGGCTTGTTGCGCTTGATTAGCTCCACGGTAATATCGCACAGGTCTTCCAGGCTGAGATCCGGGGTCATGTAGAACAGCTTGCTGTTATTCAACAGGCGCTGGTAATGTTCTTTCATACGAAAGATGCTGATTTGGCGGGTCTCAGGAACCCAGTAGCCCCGAATTCCTTCAAACAGAGACGTCCCGTACAGGAATGCCGGGTTGCGAATGCTGAGCTTAGCATCGTTAAAGGGGACGTATTGCCCTTCGAAATAAGCGTATTCCAATTCTTGATGGCCCGGAGCGGTACTTTCGGCAGAGGGGCCGGATTTTATTTCATCGGTGAGTTTCATAACCAATCCTGTCTGTGCTAACCTAATCATTATATGAAAAAAACTGTCATGCTTTTGATTCTGGATGGCTGGGGCATCCGCGAAGAGATCCCCGGTAACGCCATTAAGCTGGCCCATCCCACTTTTTATGATTCACTGTTGGCGAACTACCCGAATGTGGCGCTGGATGCTTCCGGCGAAGCCGTTGGCTTGCCCGACGGCCAAATGGGCAACTCCGAAGTCGGCCACCTGAACATGGGCGCCGGACGCGTGGTGTATCAGGAAATCACCCGCATCAACAAATCTATTCGAGAAGGCGATTTTTTCAGCAATCCCGTGTTGCTGTCCGCCATCAACCACGTCAAGCAGACCGGCGGAACCTTGCACCTGATGGGACTGGTCAGTAATGGCGGTGTGCACAGTTCGCTCGATCACTTGATGGCCTTGCTGGAATTAACCAAGCAGCAGGACGTTTCCAATGTGCGTGTCCATGCCTTTCTGGACGGGCGGGACGTTCCGCCGCAAAGCGCGGAAACTTACCTGCAACAGGTGGAAGAAAAATTATTGGCGCTGGATTTACCGCAAATCGCCACCATTATTGGCCGATACTATGCGATGGATCGGGATACCCGGTGGGAACGCACCCAGAAAGCCTACGACAATCTGACGCTGGCCAACGGCCGCAAGCATCCGTTCAGCATTGACTCCCTGAACTGGAGCTACAAACAGGACGTTTACGACGAATTTGTAGAACCGGCTGTCTGTGATTTTACCTATGAAGGCATGCAAGACGGCGATGCCATTCTCTTCTTCAATTTCCGGCCCGATCGCGCCCGGCAGATTACCCGTGCCTTTACGCAGCCGGATTTTGACGGCTTCAACCGTGAGAAAGTGTTGAAAAATCTGTACTACGGTTGCATGACTCTGTACGATGAAACCTTCAATCTGCCCGTGGCCTATCCCAAGCAGAAGATGGACCGCATTCTGGCGGAAGTGTTGAGCAGTCACGGCCTGACCCAGTTTCGCACCGCCGAGACCGAGAAATACGCGCACGTTACTTTCTTTTTCAATGGCGGGTTCGAGGAGCCTTACCCCGGTGAAGAGCGGCACATGGTGCCTTCTCCCAAGGTAGCCACCTATGACCTTCAGCCGGAAATGAACGTCAATCTGGTGACGGATGTGATTTGCGACGCCTTGGCCAGTGGCCAGTATGATTTTATCGTCGCCAACTTTGCCAACCCGGACATGGTGGGCCATACTGGTATTTTGCAAGCCGCCGAGGAAGCGGTGGTCGCCATTGACCACGCCATTCAACGCGTAGTGGAAGCCGTTTTAAAAGCGGACGGTGTATTGCTGCTAACAGCCGATCACGGCAATTGTGAAACTATGATCGATGAAAATGGCGGCCCGCACACGGCGCATACCACCAATCTGGTGCCCTTGATTTTAATTTCAAACCGTCCTGAACTGAAGCTGGATACCAGCAAACAGTACAGCCTGAGCGATATTTCACCGACCATTATGGATTTGTTCGGTTTACCGAAACCGCCGGAAATGACGGCGCCATCCGTATTGAAGGTAGAATCCGCCGTTCGCTGATATAGGCGCAGTATCCCATCCCGACAGAAGACGCTGTCATTGGAATCCTGTCATTAACTCTGTCATGGCGAGCGATCAGTGGGAGTGCGGCAATCTGCTGTCTGTGCACATTGAATGATGCCTCCCGACTTGGCAGATTGCTTCGTCGTTTCACGCCTCGCAGTGACGGTAGGCTAATTTCAGGCAGACGCGCGGGTGGTTAAGCCAACACTTTAAACCGGGCTTCCTGACCGTTATTGGCCTCTAGCACGCTCTGCGCACGGGTTGCCTCCAGCAGCCTTGCATCATCGCCCGTAAATACGACATGTTTAAAGGCCACGGCAGATTCCCCCCACGGAGTCTGTTTGTTATATTCAGCGGCCGTTGCCTCCGCTACGCGAGGATTTTCCATAGCAAAGACCGAACCAAAGCGAATAGATATCATAATCGATTTCCCCAAAGTTTCATTCACTACAATTGACGTAATTAGATAGTGCTAGCCTATCCAAAACATGAAAAAAGATCAGCATGGCAAACCGAACCGGCTTTTACCAGTCGGCACACTTCAGCGGGATGAAAGAGATTACAGCCCCATAAAATCCGGCCCGGAACCGTTTTCGGCAGGGCGAACCTTCAGGTTCACTTCCGGGCAAACAATTTCGCAGGTACGGCATTGCACACAATTCTCAAGAGACATGCCGTGCTTATGCAAACCGCCCACATCATCCACGCGATGCACTTCGGCGGTACAATCGGAGACACAGGGCGTGGTCTTGTTCAGCGACTCATAGGTGCTGATGCACTTTACGCACACATCCGCATTGAACTCGTCAATGTGCATATTGCCTTCGTGGTACTTGGGATCAGCGTAAAACACCGCATCCGGGCGGGAAACCACTGTATTGTCATCGTACTTGGGCGGATGAATACCGGCAGGCTCATAATTCGGAATAATATGCTGGTAATCCGGCTTGTATTTCAGCGGGCCAACGTCCTTGGTGCCTTCAATAAAGCCTTTCAGGGTCAACGCGTCACTCATGGCCTTAAAGGGATTATTCTTCAGGCCCACGTTCATCATGCCTAAATACGGGTTTCCGCCATCAATGCCGCTCAGCACTTCAGGCAGGTAATTTCTCAACAGGCGGGGATTCTCTTCCCAGGCATGGCGGAAATAGCGGCCGGTTTTGAGCTCCTGGCCCACAAAGCTGTCCATAACTCGTGTTTGATACGACGCCATGGCCGTTTCGGTGAAATCACCGCCTTTTACCAAAATCTTGTGAATGACTTCCGCCGCAATATAGCCGGTTTCCATGGATTTATCCACGCCGGACAGGCTGCTGACATCTAACACACCCAACGCATCGCCCAGAATCAGGGCGCCATCCACCTGGAATTTTTTAGGCAGGCTGTAATAACCGCCTTCCGGCAACAGGGCGGCACCATACTTCAGCAGTTTGCCGCCCTTAATCATGCCTTGCAGCCAGGGATGCTTTTTTAAATCCTGCAATTTCTCTTGCGGGTTGATATTGGGATTGGGCGAATCCAGCGACATAATCAGGCCGATGGTCAGCTTGTGGTTTTTCATGCCGTAGATGAATCCGCCGCCAAACGTGCCTTCCACCAACGGGAAGCCCATGGTGTGCCACACCTGGCCCTCAAAGTTCTTGTCTGCGGGTAATTCCCAAACTTCCTTCACACCCACGGACCACTTCTGCGGATTGTCACGCAGGTTGTATTTTGCAATCAGATCGCGGGAGACAAAGCCCTTATCCCCAAAGCAGACCACCCGACCGTAGATGTTTTCCTCATCCGGGTTGCCCTGGGCCTGTTCCACCACCTGCACACCCACCACCCGATCGTTCTCATAAACGACCTGATGGGCAGCAAAGGCCGGGAAAAAATCACCGTGAATATTGTCAGCCGCGTTGACTTTCTCTTCCAGCTTATCGGCCAGCCATTTCACCACTTCGCTGAGGGTCAGGATGAAATAGCCTTCCTTCTTCACGCCATCCGGCATTAATGGGCGAGGCACATGCCAGACGTTTTTATTGCCCAGCACCGAGAACGTGCTTTCTTTGCAAACGCCTTCCAGGGGAAAATCCGAGCGTTCCAGCTTGGGGAATACCTTTTTCAGCACACGCGGGTTGGAAACCGCACCGCTGACGATATGGGCGCCAAAGTCCTTACCTTTTTCCAAAATGCCGAATGTAAAGGATGTGCCGCTTTGAATGGCCAGATCCACCAGATGATGCGCCAGGATTAAATTCGAGGGACTGCCCCCGATGAGCAAAACATCATATTCAACACGATCCGACATGCAAAGCCCCCTATCACCGTCGGCAAAACCCTAGTACACTTCAACGTGCCAACGTTTCTCAGCTTTCAATGTATCAAAAAATTCGTTCCAATCAATGCCCTGCCGCGCGGCCACTTCCTGGAAGCCTTCCAGAATGCCGGACTCCATGCCTCGCAAACCGCAGATGTAGAGATACGTTTCCGGCTTTTTCAGCAGGTTGAACAACGTCTCGCCATGCTCAATCAGGCGGTGCTGCACGTACATGCGGCCGCCTTCGGCGTTTTTCTCTTCCCGGCTGAAGGCCGTCACAATATGGCAGGTCTCGTTCTGGGCGTATTCTTCCAGTTCGGACTCGTACAGGTAATCCTTGCGGGTTTGCGCCCCAAAGAACAGCCAGCTTTGGCCTTTTTCATGCTTGAGCTGGTTATAACGCCTGCTGAGAAACGCCCGAAACGGCGCAATACCCGTACCCGTTGCCACCATAATGATGTTGGCGTTGGGCATATCCGGCATCAGGAAGGCTTTCCCCACCGGGCCGGTCAGCTTGGAGGTATCGCCCACCTTCAGGTTGCACAGGTAGCTGGAGCAGACACCGTGGTATTCTTTGCCGGTTTCCGCGTCTACCGTAATGGCGCGCTTTACGCAGACGCTCAGGGTTTTTCCCTGCCCGTCATCGCCGATACCGGGGGAGGCAATCGAATATAAACGTAACTTGTGGGGCTTGCCGTTGGCGTCCTCACCCGGCGGCAATACGCCAATGCTTTGGCCTTCCACGTATTTCAGCTCACTGCCGGAAATATCGTACACAATATGGCACACATCGTTGGGGGAATCCGGCGCAGTCAGACGCTCATGCTTGATGACTTTCGCTTCCAGCGGCGCATTCGGCTTATAGATGTTGGAAGGGACTTCGGTCACAGTGTGGGTCGTGGATGGCGTCGTCATCAATTGCTTCCCTCATTCATTGAATACCGGATTCGCAGGCGACCGGCCAGGTGTGAAAAACGGTCGGCTCAATGGCCTTCTATTGCAGAGGCTGGGATGTGAACCCCACTCTGAAGATACTTTAACACAATTTCCCGCATCCCAGACTACTGCAACAGGAGGAAACAGGAGCGATTTCCAGGGCGGTAACCCTCCGCATGGGATATGATCGAATCAGCAGGCTCGCAGTCTTTTGCAGACTATGGTTACTTCTTTTCTCTTTTTCAGGGAAATATTCGCTATGTTCCACCGCTTACGCCAACGGCAAATTCACCTGTCGATTCAATTTAGCCACTACGCCGCCGCATTGGCATGTTGCCTGATGCTTTCCGGCTGCCAGTGGCTGCAATCCGGCCCGACGGAAGAAATCCGTCAACCGCCCCTGATACCGGAACCGGAAGTCACGCAAGCCAGCCCGGAAGCTCCCATCGCCGACCAAACGGCGTTTGTCGGCGTGTATGCCGATTTATCGGAATTGAACGATGCCCACCCTAAATTGAAAGACGCTGTCACCCAGGCGCTGCGCTCGGGAATCTTGAAGCCTACCTCGCCGCAAGAGCGTTTTGAGCCAAACCGCTCCCTGAGTTACGGAGAATTTAGACAATGGGCGATTGCATACCAAAGCGCCCTCTCCGGCACCGGGATGATGCAGGTGGAGAACGACCCGAAATCCAAGACCCCGGTTAAGGAGTTGGCCACGTTTTCCAAAACGCCCGGTCAGGAACTCAACCCCATGAGTCCGCTGAAACTGATGGTGCTGCCTTCCGGCATCACTTGGGAAAACCATTCCTTATCGGAAGGCCGCCCGCTCACCCGACAGGAGCTGTGTGCCTTGTACGTATTTTTAAGCCATCAGGACACCAAGGCCCGCTCGCTGACCACCGAGCAAATCGAGTCCGCCAACCCCGGCATCGGTCATGAGATGGGAGCAGATCCCAACGCCGATATCAATGCAAATATCAACATGGACGAGGCCCTGTCCCAATTCAAGGATTACGCGGGCATTTCCCGCTGGGCCAGGCGTTATGTGGCGCTGAGTTACCGGGACGGCATGCTGCAAAAAACCTTTCGGCTGACGCCCAACCAGTTGACCGTGGATACCGGCTTTTCTCCCACCCGTGAGATTACCCGCACCGAAGCGTTGTTGCTGCTTCATAGCCTGTATGGCAACGCCTTGTCCGGCAAAACGCCTATGAAAATGACCCAGCCCAACCCGAAAACCAACCCATCGGCTTCAGCCATGTCAGAACAACCAGCGCCTTCCACCGGCAAAAACCCCACAAAGACAGCCACAGATACCCCCGCACCCCTGGGGCACCTGCAGTCCATTCAGGAATCGGGGCCCAGCGGCAGCCGTAGCGCCATTCGCGCCAGCGGCCCGGAGTAACTTGTCACGCATCTATGCGACTGCTAATATGGCACTAACTGTCACGAACAACGCTAGGAGTGGATTGTAGTCATGAGCGACGCTACCCCCAACGAAAACGCCGCAGCGGCAAGTCCAGAACCCAAGAAGCCGGAAACAGCCGCCACCGCAACCGCCGAAAAACCGGCTGCCGAAGCCAAGCCCGCCGCACCGGCCGAGCCTCCCTTTACGGTAGATGTACTGCTGAACTGCACCGCCCGCTACACGCACAAGGCCTGGTACCTGTTTTACAATAACCGCCAGGATATGACCTTCATTCGGGAAACCCCGGTGCGAGCCACCCTGGAAGCCCGCACCACCAGCGGCGCTGAGGAACTGCACAAATTGCTGAGTGATGCCGGTGTCACCACCATCAGCCGGCAAGACAAGGTGCTGTCTTTTACGGCCACCTTCGAGCAGATTCAAACCGTCCTCAAGCATCCGCAAAGCTTTATGCTGGATGCGGTGAAAATTTAAAGCAGCCCCATATTAAATTTAAAAAAGACCCGGTGTTCTAAACCGGGTCTTTTTAGTGTTGAGCGTCATCAATCTTCCTATATGCCGTGCCGCCGCCACTTTCCAGACCGGCATCAATCACGGATTTTTGTATATAAATCATCCTTCCCTTCCCCCAAAACATCTTTTAAAATGGAGCTTGTAAGCTCATGAGTAAAATCACGACAATTCTTTGCAGAGTTCGTGTTGGTATGTGGAAAGTTAGGAGAGACGCAGTTGAACTATAAATTTGCCGCGCTTGCGTTGGCAGGCCTTCTGTTAACCCAGGTTGGATTCACGGCGTTCGCGGATGGCGATGCCGCTGCCCCGGCCAGCAGTGCCGGAAACACCGTTTGGCAGGTCCTCAGCTTTCCGCTGCGCATTGTGACCGGCGCGGGTGGCTTGGCCATTGGCGCCGTTGGCGGCAGCGTTCGAGGCATTGTGAACACCGAAGAGCAATTCGCCCAGAACACCTTCGGCAAAGCGGAAGAAAATCCGATGCTGGTGCCGGTTGGTCTGGTGGGCACGGTGCTTGCGGTTCCCGTGGGCATTGTAACCGGGGCCCCGGAAGGCGCCGTTAAAGGCGGCAAGTACGGCTACCACGTTTGGGATAACTTCTAAATAACCATACTACCCTAATAGAGATCCCGTCCCGCGCGCTGTGGGGCGGGATTTTCCTTTGCTCATTTTTTTCCACCCTCTCCTTCAAACAGGGGATTTTTACCAGGGATTGCTGAATTTACAGAGGAAGGCAGCCGATAACAGAAACGAGCATTCTTGCAATTCGGGCAAACATTCGCACAATTCCAACAGAATGCCGCAACCCCAAGCAGAAAGAAGGCAGCCGATGGTACTTAAAGGATACGTCTACGCCAACGATGGACTGACCATTTCCATGAAGGCCATGCACACCCAAATGGCCATGCTGAACGTGCATACGGACAACATTGCCAACTACGCGGTGCCCGGCTACCAGAAGAAAGAACCGGTAGTCACCTCCTTTGCTGAGTATTTGGGCCCCAATGCCGTGGATGCGGCCACCAACACCGATATCGGCCGTCTGCGCCGCACCGGGCAACCCCTGGATTTATCACTGAACAGCAAAGGGTATTTCCAGCGGCTGAGCGCCACCGGGGGCATTGATTTAAGTCGGGACGGCCGTTTTCAACTGGATAAAGACGGCTATCTGCGCAGCCTGGACGGCAAACAAATTCTATCCGCCGCCGGCACCGTTATTAAATTTCCTTTTATTCCGGCGGATTTGGACAAATCCGTCAAAATTACGCCCAACGGGGAAATTATGCTCTACGACAGAAAAAAAGGTAAAGCGCTGTCCGTCGGGCATTTGGGTGTTGCCAACGAACAAGGCACCATTGCCAGCGAAATCGATATCAAGCAGGGCTATGTGGAAGATTCCAACGTAATGCTGCAACAGGAATACATGGCCATTATGCCCTTGCGCCGGGAGTTTGAAGCCAACCGCCAAATGTTCATCATCCAGAACGACGCGGTCAGCCGGATGATCCAGGAACTCGGCAGAGCCTAGAAATCACGATTTAAGAATTTAGACAGGAGCCCACTCCATGCTCGACATGATTATGAAAATTGCGGCGGCCAACGCCAACAAGCAATACGAATCCCTGGAAAACGTGTCCCTGAACGTGGCCAATTACAACACCACCGGTTACAAAGCCAAGCGTTTCGAGCAATTCCTGACCGTCGACGATCGCCTGGATGGCGTAACCCGTATCGATGCCGGCAAGGGCGACCTGATGACCACCAAACGGGAACTGGACATCGGCGTGGACGGCTTCGGCTACATTCCGGTCACCCAGCCGGATGGCACCATTGCCTATACCCGCGACGGCAGCTTTACCCTGAACAGCCAGGGCTACATCGTCAATATGCGCGGCGATATTGTCGGAGAAGGCATTAAGGTGCCCATCGACTACGAGAAATTTCAAATCAAGGCCGATGGCAGCGTTCTAGTAAAAACCACAAAGCAAGCGGACTTTACGCCTCTCGGCAAAATCAACCTGGTGAAATTCTCGGTGCCGGAAAAACTGAAAAGCATCGGCTACAACAAGCTGATGCCCACCGATGAATCCGGCGCCGCCGCCCCGGATACCGAAAGCAAAATCAAGCAGGGCTTTCTGGAGCGCGCCAACGTAAAAATTCACGGGCAAATCGAGCAGATTTTGCGCCTGAACGCCTCCCTGATTTCCAACATGCGGATCATTAAATTCGCCGACGATTTGTACCGCCAGTCCATCAACCTCAGACAGTAATTTGCCCCCTGATTAAGACAATGCCTAAGGAGTATCGTCCATGGAACTTCTGCCAAACAATTCAATCGACGTTGTCCTTCGCTCCATGGCGGCCATTTCCGAGCGTCAGCGCCTGACCAGCGCCAACATCGCCAACGCCCATACGCCAGGCTATACGGCGCGTTCGGTCAGCTTCTCCGATCTGCTGAAAGCGGACAATCCCTTTGAAACCGACATGTCTCAAAAAATGGGCAGCAAATTAACCGAGATCAGCACCGACACCGGCACTCCGGTGGATATCCAGAAGGAGCTGATCGATATGCAAAAAAACCTGCTGTATTACAGCATGGCAACCCGGCGGGCCTCCACCATCTTCAGCAGCCTGAAAGCCGCTAGCCAGGTCGGCCGTTAAGTTTAGCCCTTGAATAGAGGACAAGCATTATGACACTCTCCAGTTCGTTCTCAATTTCCGCCGAGGGCTTATCCGCCCAGGCCTCCCGCATCAAGGTGCATGCCAACAACATCGCCAACGTCAACACGCCCTTCTACGTACGAAAAATTCCGGTATTGGCCGAAAACTACCAGATGGCCTTCGAGGACATCATTGCCAACATGCGCAAGGGCATCATCAATGCGGGCGTCTCCTACGGACCCGGTGGGACCACCATGGCAGGCGTGGTTGCCGACCCCACCCCAGGCAAGCGCATTTATGAGCCCGGCCATCCGCAGGCCGATAAAGACGGTTACGTAACCCTATCCAACGTAAACCCCCTGACCGATATGGCCGACGCTATGAGCAGTTCCCGCCTGTATGAAGCCAACCTGGCCGTGGTGGGCATCGTGAAAAACATGGCAAACAAGGCCCTGGAAATCGGTCGCGGTAACTAATAGAGAGCCAGCAAGGTAACTGACATCCCATGAGCATTTCCGAAATTACAGGCCCCTCCATTATGGGCGGAAGTGGCATTGACGCCGTGGAAAGCCGGATGAAGCAGATTGAAAGTCTGATTAATAACATCCAGACCCGCCGGATGGCGACGCTTTCCGCACAGCCCAGCCTGCCGGTTGATCCGCTGCAAGGTGCCGCCGAGCTACAAGGCGCTGCCAAGCTAAAAGATGCCGCAGAAGGCCCCAAGCCGTTTCAGTTCTACCTGAAACAGGCGGCAGCCAGCAACGGCACCGCAACCCCAACCAGTGGAAAAACCCACGCCGCCAACGAGCGCTTCCAGTCCTTCCAGCCAATGGTAGAAGGATTGAGCCAGCGCTACGGTGTGGACAAAAACCTGATCAACGCGGTCATCCAGCAAGAATCCGGCTTTAATCCGCTGGCCGTTTCCAAGGCGGGCGCCGCCGGACTGATGCAACTGATGCCCGGCACCGCCAAAGGACTGGGCGTTACCAACCCGACGGATCCGGCCCAGAATCTGGATGGCGGAGTTCGTTACCTGAAAGGGCTGCTGGATCAGTTCAACGGTAATATCCCCTTGGCGCTGGCCGCTTATAATGCCGGGCCCGGTGCCGTGACCCGCTACAAGGGCATTCCACCTTATAAAGAAACCCAGAACTACGTGCGCAATATTTTGTCCCAGTACCTGAAATCCAAGCAGGATACAGATTCCTAACCTTTAACCTCCTGAATTTCGATCCATTTTTTCCTCTTGCCAACCCCTGAACGGAGCGTTTTCCATGAACATCGGATACATTCCCAAGCTTTCGCTGGATGGCGTAAAAAATCCTTTCCAGGCCAACATGACCGGCATGATCCAGAAAACCCACACACTGGATGAAGTCGCCAAACCCAGTTTCCAGAACGTGCTGAGCAACTCCCTGGAGAACCTGAACAACGCCGTCATTCAACCGGACGCCATGATGCATGACGCCATGACCACCGGCAGCGTGGACGTGCATGACCTGATGATCGCCAACGCCAAGGCCGAACTGCTGGTAAGTATAACCACCCAGGTTGCCACCAAAGTGGTGCAGGCCTACGATAAAATCCTGCAAATCCAGATTTAATGATTACCGAAAGATTCCCTCAACGTCCCGCCCCCATTCAGGCGGGACGTTTTGTATGGGTGATTCAGGAAATTAGTCACCAAAACGTTCAATGCATTCTTCTAACGCTCCCCTTCTAAATGGCAAAGCATTTACCTCCCAAAATAAGGTTGCAGACAGAACAAAACGGATTTCCCGGCGTCTGTTGAAACTTACAAAGGTGAATGTTTGGTTCACCCGCCTGTTTGTACAAGCCGTACAAACCTTCTCCCGGTTGTCGCTTAATGCGTACTCCTGACAAACCGGCTTCTTTGCAAAAGCGGTACGGCTTTTGCCCTCATTTGTGAAAGGAAACTACATGGACGTGACCGTCATGGATCTGTCATGGCTCATCGTCCTGTACTACATCCTGAACCGGGTGTAGCGCACAGGAATCAGCAAAAACGGCGAAGCTTCAAAAGCCTCGCCGTTTTTTATTGAGCTTTTTTATAAAGGTTTCTACCGGCGTTTTATACCTGGAACAGATTTTCCAACCGTTCCCGTATTTCATCATCACTAAGCTCAGGATTCTCGGCGTTCAGCGATAATGCCTCCGTGTACCCTTTAGCAGCCTCGGCGGTCAGGCCAAGGGCTTCCAGCGAACGAGCCACGTTAAAGCATGCCAGCGTATAATCGGGCTTTAGAGACACAGCCTGCCCGAACATTTCCAGCGCCTTTTGGGGCTGGCACTTTTCGTCCAGGTAAATGACGCCCAGGTTGTTGTAGGCAATCGGGTTATCCAGACTCAGTGAAATGGCCTTGTTATAGGCATCCACCGCTTCATCGTTCTTATCCAGTTGCCATAGCAGGTAGCCAAGGTAGTTGTAGCATTCCGCGTTATCCGGCTCTACGCTCAGAATATACCGGTACGCTTCAATGGCCTGCTCGAAGTTGCCTTGCTCGGTATAAATATCGCCCAGCATGGACAGGCACTCCAAATCATCCGGGTTCAACTGACAAGCCAGCCGGAAGATGCGGGCGGCGGCGTCAGTATCCTGCTTCAACTGGTAATAAATGGTGCCCAGCGTTTGCGCCACGGTGGCCGTCCAAATGGAGTCCTTGCCGTGTTTAATGGCAAGCTGATACTCCTGAATGGCCCCGTCGTAATCCTCCAGCCGGAACAGCACATAGGCAATATTACTGTGCAGATACGGGTTTTCCGGAGACTGGTTCAGCAACTCCTTAAAGTAATACAGGGCGCGCATGTACTCAGCCCCATCGCTGTAAATTTGGGCCAGCGTGTAATAGGTATCAAAATCAGCCGCTTCCGCCGCAACGACTTTTTCCAGATTTCTGGCGGCATTCGCCGTATCCTTGCACTCGTTGTAAACCTGACCCAGCTTTTTATGAATAACCGGGTTCTCGGCATCCAGCTCACAGGCGCGGTTATAGTAGTACAAGGCGCCGTCCAGGTTATCTTTTTCCGTATTCAAATCGCCTAACAGATGAAAGAAAATCGGCTCCTGCGGCATTTTCTTTCCGGCCCAGACATACAGGCCACTTGCCAGCCCCTTGAGGCCGACGGCTTTCAGTGCCTTTCCGGCGCCAATCAGGCCAAAGATCTTGAAATCGGTAATAAAGGCGCTTTGCAGCAACGCAAAGGCCGAACGGTCCATCGGCAACAGGCAGCAGCCCAAGGCGAATTGCCGCAAGCCTTCCGCCGCCATGCCCGCGCGCTTCAGACCCGGCAATTCATAAGACAGATTGGCTTGCTGAATCAGCACCCGGCCCAGCGCCATTCTGGGCTTGGCGGTGCATGCTTTGCCGATGTGTTGAATGGCGAGCCGGAACTGAGCGTGAGCTGCTTCCAGTTGCCCGGCGCGTCTTAAAAAATAACCTTTAAACAAGTAGGCTTCACTGTATGCCGCATCCAGTCGCAGCGCGGTGTCGCAGTATTCGATGGCCGTGTCCAGCGCAATGGCGCCTTTATCCCACAAGACGCATGCCAGCTTCACGTGCGCTTGAGGCACCGCGGGATTCAAATCGAACGCTTCCTGATAGTGGGTCAGGGCCAAGTCCAGATCCCGCTTTTGCCCCCGAGCCAAATAGTTGTTGTAATGCTTGTTGCCCTGGTTGAGGAAATGTTCGGCGGAAATTTGCTTGGACGAACTCAGTTCCGGCAAACTGGACAGCGGATAGAGATAGTACGGGGACTGGGACTCGGAAAAGCGTTGATTCATAAACTCACTCTGCGCCTTCTACTTGCCAACAAACTCCCCATTGCCTGCAATGGAGCAAATTGGTGTGACTCTACCCATTAACCGGGCCAAAGCCCGTTCAATGCAGGAAAGGCAATCCTTTCGCCCTGCGCCCTATCCATAGGGCATCCGTAATATATCCCTTCGACACAAAGTTACAAAACTTTACTACAAGATTTGAAAAATTTTGAAATTCCGAAATTCAGGTAACTGACCGTTATTGATAAAGGGTATTCAACTTTGCAGCGTCCGCACTCCCTGAATAAACCCGTCTCTACCCACTTCCAATGATTACCGTCACGCTCCTGCGCAAGAATGACAAGAAGACAGGTGCATTATTACGGATGCACCAACTCTTGCTCATAAAGAACAGCCCTACTCCGACAGCTTTTCTTTAAAAAGCCAGGTGGCGGCCACAAAGCTGATAATGGCGCTAATCCATATCACCAGCATGTAATGCCAATCCAAAACACCCTTCAGCAGCAGATTCCGTCCGCCCTCAAAGGCAGCGGTGGTGGGCAACCAGGCCACAATCGGCTTCACCCACTCCGGCAGCGCCGCAATCGGGAAGAATAAACCACCTAAATAGAGTAGCGGCGTAATAAAAATGGTTTGGGACTGGGCGATATTATCCGGCTTGGGGAACGAGGTGCCCACCATGCTGCCCGCGCAGGTAAAAAAGATGCAGCCCGGAAACACCAGCGCAAAGTATTGCGGCAACGAAGCCCAGTGGATTTGCACCGGCGAAAAAATCAGCAGGATGATGGCCACAATGGCCCCTTTCACCAACGCCACCAGAAAACCGCCGAAAATTTCGCCCATAATAATGTCCGTAGTCCGAATGGGCTTAATGCGGTATTCGTCCAGCATCTTTTGGTGCCAGCGGTCCAGCCACAGGCCCCAGGCGCCGGTGCGGTAGGCTTCCATCAGAATGGTCATGGTAATCAGCCCCGGCGTCAGGAAGGCCATGTAAGACACCCCGTCCACTTCGGCAATATAGCCCTTCAAGCCCAGCCCAAACGCCAGAAAAAAGGTGAACGGCAGGGCAATGGTGTTCACCATTTCATTCACCCAGCCTTGTGCCTCTTGCAACAGCACTTTATGGGCTATGGGAAGAATGCCCCGACGGAAATAAATCAATTTCATCGGTCCGCCTCCCGGTGCGTGTGGGACTTTAACGCCTTGGCCGCCTGTTTGGCCACCGTCATGTAAACCGTTTCCAAATCCGCCTCCGCCAGGCCAATGGATTTAAAGGATTCCGGTGGAATTCGCTGCATCAGCAGCGCCAAATCGTCAGGCCTGTTCAGCTTGAAGCACAAGGCATCCTGGGCGATCAGCGTCACGTCTTGCACCAGATCTTCAATTCTGGGCAGGATTTCCTCCGCCGTAGGCGTGGTCAGGTACAGCTCATAGGTATTCGGCGGGGATAGGTGCCGCTTCAATTCCTCTGCCGTGCCACTCATCATCACCTCGCCATGATTCAGAATCAGAATGTAATCGCTGAGCCGATCGGCCTCTTCCATGTAATGAGTGGTCAAAATAACGGTAGTGTTGCGCTTCAGTTCCTGAATGGTATCCCAGATTTCCCGGCGCGCCACCGGGTCCAGCCCGGTCGTCGGCTCATCAAGGAACAGCAGCTTCGGCTCATGAATCAACGCCCGAATCAGGGCCACCCGGCGCTGCATCCCGCCGGAAAAATCATCCAGGTTATCGTCCCGGCGGTCATA
>JAJQJM010000167.1 GCA_021323475.1 Vampirovibrio sp. | reverse complement strand
AGCAGCGCTCGCAAATTTCCGAGTGTTTGGGCATTTGACCGACCGTGGGCTCATACTTCCAGCAGCGCATGCATTTGGCGTTGGCAGAAGGGGCCGTAAACACCCGCACCCCGTTACCGGCTACATTCGTATGCCACTTGGCGGCGTCTACGGTTGGTTCCGCGTCTACCACGGTTGCACCGGACGTAATGAACAGCACCGACAATTCAGCCGGGTTCAGCTTGCCGAGCAAGGTTTTCACCGCGTCATCCTGGGGCAGCAGGGCAATATTCGCTTCCAGCGAACTGCCAATATGCCCTTCGGAGCGAGGCACTTCCAGCGCCTGATTCACGGTTTCCTTAATGGCCAGCAACGCCTCAAAATCCTGCACCAACTGGGCATTCATATAGGACTCATTCACCTGCGGCCAGGGCAGCAACGTGGCGCTAACCGGCGCTTGCCCGTTTACCAGCATGCGTTGGTTTTCCGGTAGGCTCAGCCAGATGTCTTCCGCCAGGTGAGGCGTAACGGGAACCAACACCGGCAGGATGGTGGACAACAGCTCATACAGCACGGTTTGCACCGCCCGGCGGCGAGGCGCGCTCGACGCATCGCAATACAGGATGTCCTTGGTGACATCGAAGTACAGCGAGGACAAATCGGCCATACTCAGGTACTGAATCTCGTGGCAGTAGCGGTAGAACTCCCATTTCTCGAAGGCATCCGTAATATTGCCCAGAATATGCTGCAGACGGTGCAGGGTATACCGATCCAGCGTGGACAGTTGCTCATAAGGCACCTTATCCGTGGCCGGGTCAAAGTCGTAGAGGTTACCCAGAATGAAGCGCACCGTGTTGCGGACTTTTTTGTAGATTTCCGCCATTTGGTGCAACGTGTTTTTGCCGATACGCACATCATTGGTGTAATCCACACTGGCCACCCACAGGCGCAGCACGTCCGCGCCATATTCCCGGATGACCGAGTTGGGATCCACCACGTTGCCCAGGGATTTGCTCATTTTGCGCCCGGACTCATCCAGCACGAAGCCGTGGGTTAGGACACTTTTGTAAGGCGCCTTGCCGTACAGCATGACGCTGGTGAGCAACGAAGACTGGAACCATCCCCGGTGCTGGTCGGAACCTTCCAGGTACATTTCCACCGGCAGGCTGCCCAGTTCATCCTTACGGGCATCCACCACGGCAGTATGCGTAATGCCGCTGTCGAACCAGACATCCATGATGTCCATTTCCTTTTCCAGCGGGCGCTGACCGATGGCATATTTCGCCTTCAGTTCAGAAGATAAGCCTTCCAGCAGTTCCTCGGCGGACTTGGCCCACCAAATATCGGAACTGTGCTCGCAGAAGAGTTGATGGAGATGGTTGATAATCTCCGGCGTAATCAATACCTCACGGGTATCCTGATAGTAGAAAATCGGGATGGGAACGCCCCACACCCGCTGACGGCTCAAGCACCAGTCGCCTCGGCCTTCCACCATGTTGAAGATCCGGTTGCGACCCCGCTCCGGCAGCCATTCCACGGTATCCACCGCCGCCAGCGCCTCGCCCCGGAATTTCTCGATATCGATGAACCATTGCTCCGTGGCCCGGTAGATCACCGGATTGTGGCAGCGCCAGCAATGCGGATAGCTGTGGCTGTACTTGCTGTCGTGCAGCAACGCGCCTTTATTCCGCAGAATATCCAGCACAATGGGATTGCCCATGTGATAAGGAACGCCTTTTAATTCCGGCACAGTCGCTTCATCGGTAAAGCGGCCGCCGTTATCCAGCGGAGACAGGATGGGAATGGGGTTGCCCTGGTATTCCGGCTTGCGGTTGTATTCCTGAACAATCAGATAGTCTTCCATACCGTGACCGGGCGCGGTATGCACCACACCGGTACCGGCATCCAACGTGACATGGCCACCCAACAACACCGGACTGCCCCGGTCGATAAACGGATGGCGGGCCACAATGCCTTCCAGCTCCTTGCCCTCAAACTCGGCAATAGCCTCAAAGTCCTCGGTAGAGCCGATAGCGTCGTACTCAATCCATTCGTCTTCGGACATCACCAGCTTGGCAAACGCAGGCACCAGATCTTTGGCAATGACCAGCTTGCCCCATTTGCTGGTGACCAGGTGATAATCAAAATCGGGATTGATGGACAGAGCCAGGTTCGCAGGCAGTGTCCAGGGGGTTGTCGTCCAGATGACAAACGAGGCCCCTTCCAGCATGCCTTTAAAATCATCTGTCAGGGTGTTCTTGGACATGTCCGCAATCGGGAATTTTACGTAAATGCTATGGCTGACGTGATCGCCGTACTCCACCTCGGCGTCGGCCAAGGCGGTTTCACAACTCGTACACCAGTACACCGGCTTTAAGCCTTTGTAGACATAGCCTTTTTCGTACATATCACCGAATACCTTGATTTGAGTCGCCTCAAATTCAGCGTTGATGGTGATGTACGGATGCGCCCAATCGCCCCAAACGCCCAGGCGCTTGAAGTTGGTTTCCTGCCCTTTCAGGTTGGACAGGGCAAAGTCGCGGCAACGCTTGCGCAGTTCCACTTCCGTAATGGCATGACGACCGCCCTTGATGTTTTTGACCACCGCGTTCTCAATCGGCAAGCCGTGGCCGTCGTAGCCCGGCACATAAGGCGTATAAAAGCCCTGTTGAGACTTGTAGCGGGTCACAATATCCTTCAGAATCTTGTTCAGCGCGGTGCCAATATGGATCTTATCGGAGCTGAGGTACGGCGGACCATCGTGCAGCACAAATTTATGGGTCTTATCCCGTGTTTCCATTAAGGTTTGGTAAACCCGGTTCTCTTCCCAGTGGCTCTCAATTTCCACTTCACGGGTGGCCGCCCCGGCTTTCATTTTAAAAGCGGTCTGGGGGAGGTTCAAAGTCTCTTTATAGTTAACGGGATTGGCTTCCTGTACGGACGGCTCCTGCATCCTGCGGCCCTTTCATCGGCTACGGTCGTTCCCGAGCACTGGTTTGGCTTGGCCTCAACGCGTCATCGGGAACAGATCTTCTTGGCGTACATGTTAATTGTTAAGCTGAAACAGCTCATTCAGGCAGGGCAAGCGACTAACCTGAAACACCGATTCTAACATAAGCGCTCCCGGCTTCCCATGATTGCCGTGTTGCCGCTGCTCTGCATGAGCCCCGTAAAGGCTAACCCGGCTCCCGCTGTAATTCACACAAGGCGGGATCCAACAAACGCTTGCCGACCGTCTCAAAGGTAATGTTCAGCACCACGGACTCTTCCATCGGGATGATCCGTTGCACCACCCCGGCGCCGTATGAGGGGTGCCGAACCCGATCGCCCACCTGAAAGCCCATCTGGTCTTCCACGGACGGCTCCACCTGCTTGGGAATAATCGGAACCATTTCCACGTCCGCATTACCAGCCGGGGCGGCGGCAGTAGGCGGCAAGGTATTGTCCGGTATCGCCTGCTGCGCTTCCGGGTGCGTGTCCACAAATTCATGCGGAAAAATCAAATCCAGCGCCTCTTGCATGTCCCGCTCCGCATCTGAGGAGTCACTGTCCAAAATACCCTGCGGGGGCGCTGAATCTTTGCCGGCAGCCTGCACGGAAGGCTCTGCCGCGACAGGCGGCGCGGCATATAAGTCCGGCTCAAAGTCAAACAGGGACTCATCCGCAGCGCCCTGATCCAGTTCCTCAAACTCGCTGAGGCTTTGGGCAACCGCATTCGGCAATAACTCGCCCTCCGCCAGATAAGACGAGTAAGATCCTTCCCCTTCGGCTTCCGGCTCCACGGACCGCTCATCCAGATTCAGCTCAAAGTCGAATTCCTCTTTGCGATACTCTTCCGGGGTGGGGAAGGGTGGCGGTGCCGGCCCGCTTCCAGGCTCCTGTGGAGCAGACGCCCCTTCTTCCGAAATTGGCTGTTCGGCGGGCTGTACCGGCGCCGTTTCCATTCGCTGCGCTTCATCTGATTGCGCTTTAGCCGGAACCTCAGGCTGAGCTTCAAATTCAGCAGTTGGCTCTGCTTTTGGCCTGTCGCTTGCCGGAGGAGCCAAATCCCATAATTCGGATGAGGTTGCCTCCGCCGTTTCATAATCCGACCACGCGCCTTCATCTGCATCCGGGTAGTCCAGCGTGTCCTGCGGTTCGGTTGGCATTTCCACCACATCTTCCCACTGGGCTAACGGCTGGGGACCGCCATGGGTCGCCTCTTGTTCGGAGGAGCCCAGCAAGGCGCTAAGCTGCTCGGCCGTCAGAAAGGAAATCGTCGGTTCCGGCTCCGGGGCGGATAAATCCACAATCGGGCCGGTTGCTTCGTTGATGGTTCCAAGCGGCGCTTCCCCCGTAACGTCTTCCGGCTCTGCTTCTTCAAAAGGCTCTTCCTGGGGAACAATTTCGTCTTCCGTGACCGGTTGGGACACTTCAAACCACCAGGCCTGCTCGGCAGAGTTGCGCGGCGGGGCGGAAGATGGCGGCAATTGCATTTCAACGTCTACCATTTGCGGCTCATGAGTAGCTTTCGCCTTTGCCTCAACATTCGGAAGCCACTCCGCCTCGATTGAGGAAGGAATCGGCATGTCCGGCAACGGTTGGCTACTGGCAACAGGCGGCAGCGGCTCCCGCTCAAGCGTTTCCGACAAAGATAAGGCAAACCGTACCGGCAGCCCCAGCGTTAAATCGCCCTGCAACTCAACATGTTGCCTGGAATCCGCATAAAACCGGTTATTGGCCAGCTTCCGCACGGCCTTGGGTGCGTAGGGAGAGGTTAAAATCAGCAGATTCAGGCCGGTTTCCTCCGCCCTTTGAATCAACGGGGTCAAATCATCCACATAATTTTCCGGGTAAAGCAGCACCATGATCAAATCATCCTGGGCCACGGCGTCCGATTCCAGCACCATTTGACACGCCTGCTCGTAAAACAGGCGCTTCCAGGGCTCCGTCAATTCGGAGACATCCAGCACACCCACGGGCGCACCCGATAATTGCACAATATCCAGCGCAGTCTGGGGCGTATCGGCAAACACCTGGCTTTGTGCAACTGTCTGGTAATTTTGCAGGATCAGATTCTTAAGCGGCACATTGTCCGCCGCATCCGAATTCAACAGTTCCTGGAAAGCAATGAAACCGGAGAACAACGGCAGCTGATCCGCCACCACCCGCAATGCCTGCTCCTTCAGGTCGGGCGCAAACAATTCGCCAAAGGCGCTTAAAAACCGCTTGCTGCCAACCGACTGCAAGGATAATTGCACGTCGCTTCCCGCCTTGTAATAAGCAAACCCGTCATCCGCTTCAAAAACGCCCAAGGGGTCAATAATCAGCAGCTTTTTGTATGGCCGAACCGCTTCCAGTACCCGCATCAGCGTTTCATACTTCAGTACAAAATCGTGCCCGTCAACCAGACTTAAGGTTCCCAGGCGGTCCAGTTCGCCGATTAATGTACCCGTCAGGCGCAGCGGATGCTCGAACGGCTGCTGCAACCGTTGCAACTCAAGGGCCATTTGAGATGAATCCAACAGGGATACCGACTGCGGTTCCAATGTGGGGCAACCGTGTAACAGGGCGATAACCACGCCATACCCTTCCGGCATGCCCGCAGAAGCCGGAGGCAAAGCCCGAACTTCCCGCACTTGCCCATATACCGGAGCATTCCCAGATTGGGCCGACTCAAACCGAACCAGTTGCCCCGGCAGCACCGTCAAGCCGGATTCCAGTCGGGCCTCCAGCTCTTTCTGAGTCAATTTATAAGGGTAAACCGTAATGGTCAAATACGCCGTCGCCCTCTTCCTGGCCGTTCCATCTGTACTCTTCAAGGCGCAAGCCCCGCTTCATCAGCAGAATTGCCACGCGCTATTTCTTATTTTACCTCTCTTTCGTTTAAAATGGACGCTAACGGAACGCTTGCCATGAAACGAACCTCCACTTCATCGGGGTCCGGCCAGACCCACAATTTGCTGAATTTGCTGGCGGAACAGAACCGCCAG
>JAJQJM010000046.1 GCA_021323475.1 Vampirovibrio sp. | reverse complement strand
GGAAGCGCTGCTGGCTATGCGGGTGGAGCGCCACCAGCACGTTGGAAAGCAACGGTAAGCGCCGTTCCAGAACCAGGCCGGGAGTAGTGCTGGAAACCATCTGGTTACGGTTGATGTCCGTCAACATCTCATAGGGGCCGGGCCTTAACACCGCGCCCGCCACATATACCTGAAACGGTTTGGTGCGGTCCAGTTTTACCGTGACCTGCGGGTTGTTCAGGTAGAACTTGAGCCGCTCGGTCAAATCTTTCTGTAGTGCATCAATGGTGACGCCGGCCACATTGATGGAGCCGAACGGCGCCAGGGTAATGTTTCCATCGGGTTGTACCAGCAGTTCGGTTTGTGAAAATTCAGGGGAATCATACACCGATACCGATAAAACATCGTTGGGGCCCAGCCGGTACTTGCGTCCCGTATAGTTGGCAATGATATGGGCGTTGAGCTGTTGGCTGGAAATCTTGTCCAGAGACGGTTCGCCGATGGAAATCAGTTGGGTGTGAGGCGTAGTTGTCTGGGGTTCGGTTTTTGCAGGAGTCGAGTCGACTGCAAACGCCACATTTGGTAATACGGTAGTAGCCAGTACGAGTGAATAGCTTAAAAATTTCTTTGACATCAGGAATCCAATCCCTCATCCATTGAGCGCATGTGAACCCCAACATTAACTGCCGAATACAAGACCGCCTCAATTCGACAGGCTTCTATTAAAGAGCCTGCCTAACCGTCTAATACTGCTAGCCATCTGTCTAGTGCGACACGGAGTATATCGCTGAAGTGAAATGCTGCCCTCACGGCACCCCTCACACTTTTTAAACCGAACAGGGGGTAAAATAAAGCTGAACAGTGGAAAATTGATGATAGACCGGTTTAATGTCCTTTTAATGATGAGCTTTGGGCGCTTGGTGTATCCAAGCCCATCCATTAGACGGTTAGATAATTTTATATTCAATGAGCAAATAAAGTATAAAAAATGCCTCACGATTTAACGCAAGGCATTTTTTAAGATAAGAATTTAGATTTTATTGCGTAATTAAACGGGGCTATACAACTGGTCTTCCAAAAACGTCAACCGGGTAATTGCTTCTTTATTTTCTGCGTAATCACGGCCCAATAGGCGAACTTGGAAGCCTGCCTCCGTCCAGTCGTTTCGATGAAGCGCGTTGCGAGTATCGATGACATTCCGGCTCCGAACGATGCTGGCCACCTGACGGGGATTGATGTATTTGAATTCGGCATGGTCCACCATCAGCAGGATGCAGTCGGAATCCTTGAAAGCGGCTTCCAGACCGGATAATTCATAATCAAAATGTTTGACGTGCGGATCGTAAACCGCCAGACGCAGATCGTTGTTTTGCTCAATCAGCTCCCGCAGTTTCAAGGCCGGGGATTCGCGGATATCGTCTACATCCGGCTTATAGGTCAGGCCCAGCAGGGTAATCTTGGGATTGGGAATGTCCTTGACCGTATCCAGCAGCATGCGGTACGTAAATTCCGGCATAAAGTCGTTGATATGACGGGCTTGTGAGATGATCCGGGCGGTTTCCGGGAATTTTTCCACGATAAACCAGGGATCCACCGAAATGCAGTGTCCGCCCACGCCCGGCCCCGGACTGTGGATATTCACGCGGGGGTGCAGGTTGGCGAACCGAATCACATCCCAGGCATTGATGTTCAGACTGGGCGAAATGCGGGCCAGTTCGTTGGCCAGTGCAATATTTACATCCCGGTAGGTGTTTTCCATGATCTTGACCATCTCGGCGGTGGTGGCGTCAGTCAGGTGCATATCGCCTTCCACGAAACTGGCGTAGATATCACGGGACATCCGGGCGGACGCTTCATTAATACCACCGATAATCCGGGTATTCTGGATCAGTTCTTTGATGATTTTGCCGGGTAATACGCGCTCCGGGCAGTGGGCCACAAACAGGTCGGTTCCAAGCTCCAGACCGGATTCGGCAAGAATGGGGCACAGGAAGTCCACCGTGGTGCCGGGCGGGGAGGTCGATTCCAGAATGACCAGATCGCCATGTTTCAGCAGCGGCAGAATGGATCGGGCGGCGGCTTCCACGTAACTTAAGTCCGCCCGCTTGTCTTCGGTAATGGGTGTGGGGACCGCTAAAATGTAGACATCCGCTTGTTGCGGCTGAATGTAGGCCTTCAGGTTGCCGGAATTGACGGCGGCCTGCACCAGGGTTTTCAATCCCGGCTCCTCAATATGGATGCCACCTTTATTAATGATGTCCACAACGGAGGGGGAAACATCCACCCCTTTAACAATGTAGCCATTTGTAGCCAGAATGCTGGCGGTGGGCAAACCAATATAGCCCAGTCCCAGTACCGAGATTTCTTTCATGGGTTCTACCTCAACAATCAATTCAATATTTAATTCGAGCAGTGATTAATAATCGAACACAGCTATAAAGTGCGGTTCATTATCAAGTTCTCGCATTTATTTGTAAACTCATCGATCGGGTAGGGTTCCGGCGGAAGCATTCCCCGATCAGTTATTCCATGAATCCGCATTGACCCGAACGCCAAACTGTACGACAATTTACTGTAGACTGGACACCGGTGATGGAAGGGGTCCGGATGGTGAGGAAGCCGCCTTGAAAGCGGTCGCCCGCAAGGGTTGCAGGTTCGAATCCTGTCCCTTCCGTTTCCGAGTCCAGCTTATCAGGCTACGCTGTTCAAGCGCAGACGGGCTTGGCTGGTATCAATACAGGGTATAAAATAGACAGAGAGAGAGCGAACCCATGGATGAAAACAGAATCACCAAGGAACAAAAACTGCTTGCGGCCAAGGATTTGGTAGCCAGCTACCTGAAAGGTGAAGGCGGCAAACAGGTTTCCCCGGATCAAATCGGTCAGGTGTTTACCCAGGTCTTTAAAAGTATTGATGAAGCATTCCCCGATCCGGAAAAACGCAAAGTCGGTCTGGGCCTCTAATTTCCCCTATCGGGACGTATCGCTCGCATTTTATCTGCCGCTCTCTGTTTTGCAGCAGGAACAACTTAAATTGGGAATATTCCGTTGACCGACTCGATGCCATCATCTCCCGGTGAAAACCCTTCCGCCGGAAGGGGTGTTTATGGTTGGCCGGGCTTGAATCGTCATAAGGGCAAACTGTACGGGTTGCTGCTGATTGTGCTGCTGGTGGCGATTGGGTGGTTGTATGTGCGCGTGGTGGATACCGAGGTTTTAGGGTTTACCCACGATGATGGCGTGTATGCCGTGGCTGGGAAATCGCTGGCCCAGGGAGAAGGGTTTAAACTGTTGCACCTGGTGGGACAACCCGGCCAGATAAAATACCCGTTTGTGTATCCCGCCATTTTAGCGCTGGTTTGGTTGGTTAATCCGTCGTTTCCCGCCAACTTGCCGGCGTTGAACTATATCACCATCGGCTTTACGCTGGCAGCTTGCGCGCTGTGCCACCTGTATTTCCGAAAAATCCAGAACTTTCCCGGCTGGCTGTCGCTGCTGATTATCGCCCTGTGTACGGCCAATTTTTATTTCATCTACTTTTTCAGTTCGGTAATGTCCGAGGCGCCTTATCTGTTCTTTTCCATGCTGACCTTGTGGTTTGCTCACCGTTTTTCCACCAAGGAAAGCACGTTGAGCCTCAGGTCTGTCCTGATTTTAATCGCCTTGTCTTCCATTACGTTTTTGACTCGGGTGCCAGGTGTCGCGCTGATGGCTGCGATCGGCGTCTGGCTGTTACTGAACCGCCATTGGAAAAACAGCCTGATTTACGGCATCGGTTGCGCCTTAACGGGTCTTCTGCCCTGGGTGTTGTGGGTCAAGCTGAATACGCCGGTCATCAATGATATGAACTACCCGCTGGTTAACGCCTACAGCAACTATGGCCTGGAGCTGGTTCATAACGTGGCGGCGGGCACTTTTTTCAGCGATTTGCGCATTTCCTTCTTCAGTCTGATTAACCAGATGTTGCAGGATATGGTGGCGCTGCTGCCCAATTTTGTTCGAATTTATCCTCAAATCAAGCACTACCCGGATCTGATGGTTGGCATGTCCCTGACCACCCTGGCAAGTGCCTATTTGTTGTTTGGTTATTACCTGCTGCAATGCATCAGCGCCTTGCGGAAAGGCGTAATGGGCGGGAAGCTGAACGCCCGCCGGGCGTTTTCCTTTCCGGGCCTGTATCTCTTCTTTTATATTCTGCTGATAACACTGTGGAATTATGAAGATCAGATGGCCCGTTTCCTGACGCCGCTCTTGCCGTTGCTGTGGATGTACTTTTTCAAACCGTTTGTCCAATGGTTGCCCGATTTGGGGCTTCCCCGGCTTCCCCAGAAAAAGCGAGTGATTGCGGCCGTTTTGGGTGCGCTGACCATATCGACGTTGGGACTCTGGGCGTTTCCGCATACTTCAAGAACCGTGTATATGTCCCGTAGCCAGCATTGGATTGATTCTGGAAAGTATCGCTGGATGTGGGACGAGTACAAAACCGTCTTTGCCTGGATTCGGCAGAACCTGCCCCCGCATGCCAGTCTGGGCGCGGCATCCGATGTGGTGTTTTACCTGTATACCGACCGGCCTACGTTTTATGTGTTCTATGCCAGCCTGCGCCGTGCCAATGGAAAATTCCTGCCCCAATCGATTCCGTTGTTGATGAAGAGTCTGGACCATTACAAAGTCCAATACCTGGTGGCGGAGCCTCACTTGCAGGCCAGAATCGTCCGTTTTCCGGTCAATCTGGTCGCAAAAGATCTGCTAACCCAGTTCCCGGAGCGGTTTGAGAAGGTTTATACCTCGCCCAAAGAGGCCCTGATGATTTACAAAATTCTGCCGCCGAAAAAGTAGTAGGGGGCGGCTAGCTGTCATTGCAAGGCGTGAAACGACGCAGCAATCTGCCGTGAGCCGGGACGCGTTCATTCAAACAGGCGCAGGCAGTAGATTGCCGTGCTCCCCCTGCTGGTCGCTCGCCATGACAATGACCGTAATACCGACCCTATATGGTGAATAGCATCCTAGATCGTGAAGGGATACCCCATAAAACAATACCGGGACCCGTGTAGCGCGAGTCCCGGTATGTGTGTGTTTGATAGTGTTCTGGCTGAAAGACCCCGTCCGTTATTTGACGGGGTTGATGAACGTGTTGTTGATGTCGTTCAGCAGAATGAAGCCAATCAGGGCCAGTAAACCCAGAAATCCGTACTGGGTCACCCGCTCCCGGAATTCCTGCTTGACCGGCGAACCTTTGATGGCCTCAATCAGCAGGAAGAAAATGTGCCCGCCGTCCAGCGCGGGAATCGGCAACAGGTTCATTACCGCCAGAATCACGCTGATAATGGCGGTTAGCATGAGGCCGGTCTGCACCCCGTTCTGGTCAATCATGCTGGCGCCTTCATCCACGATGCGGATTGGGCCGGCCAGCTCATTCAATGGCATTTGCCCGGTAAACAGCTTGCCGAATGCCTCAAATTGCTTGCCGATAACGTTGCCCAGAAACACGCTGGTTTTGGCGGCCCCGTCCACGGGATCCGTAACCGGCTCGTACTTGGCTACCGCAGCCAGTTGAATGCCGACTTTGCCTTCCTTGTTGGGAGTAACCTTCAGGTCAACCAGCTTGCCTTGCCGTAAAACTTGCAACGGCACGGTCTGCTGACGGCTCTTTTCTATTAGGGATTGCACTTGCTTCATCATCACCATGTAGTCTTTGCCCTGAATGGTCTGCCCGGCCAGTGACTTGATTTCATCGCCCTTTTTAATGCCCGCTTCGGCGGCTGGTGAGGTAGCGCTCAGCACATTGCCGATCAGAACTTTCTTCTCGGCTTCGCCGGTGGGGTAGCCCCAGTTCATGAACACGAAAAACATCAGCAACCAGCCCAGGATGGCGTTGACGGTAACGCCCGCCACCATGACCGCAAAGCGGGCGCCAATGGACTTATTCTCAAACCGCTCCGGGGAGTCCTTGGGAAGTGGGTTTTCCGGGTCATCGTCCGGAAACGCCACGTAGCCGCCAAACAAGCAGGCGTGGATGCAGTATTCTACACCCCCAATCTTCTTGGACCACAGGGTCGGGCCAAACGGCAGGCCGAAGCCGAAGCGTTCCACCTTGACCCCGCAACGTCTGGCCACAAAGAAATGCCCTAGCTCATGGGCGATAATCAGAACGCTGATAAATATCAGCATCATCAGGATGGAGCCGATTCTGGAAGGATCGGGGAGTGCCATCATTTCATAAATCATTGTCCAGACGCCTCATTTTCGTTCGTTTCAGCGGTTGTCGCTGCGAACCGCACACTATTCCTATATTTTACCAAACCGGGCGGGCCCGTAAAAACCTTTTCAAGATGGATTTCCTGCATGGGTCGGGCGTTTGAACCGGGTTTTCACTCGAAAACAAGATTGAAAAGCCCAAGCGTTACTAACGGATGCCGATTATTTCCAGCAGATGCTCCAAAAGCCAGGCGGTAACCAGGAATGAAACAATCATATGGAGCATGCCGGAGCCCCAAAGTCGCCGTAAAAGGCTGGGCATGGCATGCGGTTTGGCCTGGAATTTGGACAACAACTCTTCCCCCGCTTTAATGCCACTGGCTAACTGCGCTGACGTGGGTTTCTTGGTAGTAAAGTGACGTTGAACCCACAGCCCTGCCGGTTTCCAGAACCGGAAGACCAGTAACGCCCAGATGCCGGTGTATAACATCAGCCCGATCGGGTTCATAGCTTGCCAATAGTAAGTCAGGAAGATGCCTAACAGTTCGAAGCCGCCCAGTAACACCATCAGGTTCGTGCCGCAGCGGGCATGTTCCCTAGGTTGGGTGCGAATCAGGGGTTCGGTCAATTGTAAATCGTTTTCAATGGCGTTAATGGTCATATGCTCCGCCGCATGAAGGCCGGAAATTGGGGACAGGCGCAGCAATCCCAACAGGCACACCAGACTGAGCCCCGCTTGCAGAATAAGCAACTGGCCCTCTCCCCAGCTCACCAGCGAAGGGTAGATGATGGCTGTGTATTGAAAAGCATTCAGCGTCAGCCAATCCAGCACATGCACCAGCCCGCCAAACAACATGCCGGTGGCGACCAGTCCCTTCCAACCGGCTCCCGCGCTGTGATAGCCCGATGTCATATACACGCCCAGAGGCGTTGCCAGCCCACCAATACGGGGCGGCTTTAACAGGCCATGCAACAGCTTATACAACTTGGTGCGGCTGACGCAGCGGCCTGTATAACGCCCTTCCGCATCCACAACAGGAATCCAGGTCCGGTCGGATTGAGCGAAAAAATGTGCGGCCCGCGCCACGGTATCCGTCATCCGTAGCGGCGGAGACACTTCCACCAGCGGGGAAACGCTACGGGTTCGCAATTGTTCCAGTTGCGCTTCGGGTGATAACAAGACCTCCTCATCGCTGATGTATCCCAGTAGCCGCCTTTTACCGTTGAGCACTGGCACAAACCCGGTCAGAGACAGTTTCCGTAGCAAATCCGTCAATTTGGCATCAATGGGCAATGCCTCTAACGGCTCGGCAATCACCTCAACCGGCAGGGAACAGTATTCTGGCGGAATAATCGTGTTTTCCATGAGTAAGTGTTCTGCTGCCATATTGCTACCCAAGTTACCTGCGATTTCATTATAGAGGCTTTTGCCATGACTTTCAGCCACCGAACGGCTGACGTTCAGTGTAATCCCAGCACTAATCGTCTGGTGAAGCTGGAACACTTTGTTTAACTGTAATGGGTTATCTGTCATAGTGAACGTGGGCCGATTATGCTGAGTAACGTGATAGAAAGCCAGCCGAGGATTTGAACGATGGAATTGATGGAAGCCCAGTATGTAAGCCAACTCTTTTTGTTTCTGTTGCTGATGGGTTTTAGTGGCGCGGTTTTTGCGATCTATCTGCTGGTGAAAGAAAAAGTTGAACGGCGTTTGGGAAGAGTTTAAACGTTGAAATGGCATCCAGATAAAAAAATGCCCCGCTATTTAAGGTAGTCGGGGCATGATTCTATAACTGAATTCTTGCGTATTAAGTTAAAATTAGCTGACTTTCAGGTTGGCGTCCGCAATCAGGCGATTGAAATAGCTCATGTGCCTGGGCGGGCCTTCCACACGGATGTTGAAAGCCTGAATCTCATTGTTGGAAGCATAAATCGGGTCAATCGAGCTGATAGCCACTTTTTTGACCTTTTGGACATACTTGTTCAAAAGACCAATTTTCGGGCTTACCCGCAAATTCTCGGTTACGAAATGCTCTTGAGCGGTAGTTTCCATTCCGACACACACCTATTGTGTTTACTGGGTCACACGTACAAAATTCTTCTTACGTAAAACAGGAAAATAGTCGTTCAGACCGGGAATCTACTATTAAGCATAGCAGTACCTTCCTCTCAGTTCTATTATACTGATAGAGGATTTTTTGCGTTTATCTTGTTACAAAACTAAACGCAATTTTACATAACTTTGTACTAGGCCAAAGTGTGCGTGTCTATTCTATTTTCAGGATACTTACCCTTTTAAAGGGGCCTAACTGCGACGGGAGGTATCTCCCAAGTTGGCAACCCCAACTCTAGCTATCCGTATACTCCTTCTACAATACCCTGTTATACAGTTAAATTTATACCGCTAACGTCGCGTTCAGCTTGTCCCAGTCCGCCTTGAACAGGGCCATGCCTTTCTCGGTCAGCGGATGGTCATACATTTGCTTCAGCACTTTGAACGGAATCGTGGAAATATCCGCACCGGCCTGGGCTGCCTGGGTGACATGCAGCGGGTGGCGAATGCTGGCGGCCAGAATTTTGCTGGTGAAGTCATGCTGGCGCATCAGGTCCACGGATTCCGCAATGACTTGCATGCCGTCGAAACCGATGTCATCCAGACGGCCAACGAACGAGCTAATCAGGGTAGCGCCGGCATTGGCGGCCAACAATACCTGATTGGTGGAGAACACCAGCGTTACATTGGTATGGATACCCTCTTGGGAGAACCATTTCACCGCTTTCATGCCTTCTACGCAGAATGGCACTTTAACGTAAATGTTCGGTGCCCAGGTGGCAAATTCCTTGCCTTCCTTAATCATTTCATCGGCGGTATCGCCCACGCACTCCATGCTGACCGGGCCATCCGGCACCAGGTCGCAAATCTCGCGAATCACGCTCTTTACATCGCCGCTGCCGTTTTTGGCCAACAGGCTGGGGTTGGTGGTAACACCGGAGATAACGCCCATCGAGGCGGCTTCCCGGATTTCTTTCAAATCGGCGGTATCGACAAACAGTTGCATAGCGAGCCTTATTTCCTAACTTTCTACCCATGCGGGCATTTTAAAACTGTTTCTTTAAAACTTGGGTACTTAAAGTGCTTTCCACACAAAGCCTGGTTCATACTATCAGAAAAACAACTACGACAAAAACTCAATTGAAAACTTTTGCCGGGATTCGTTACGTTCCCTGATACTGCCTGAGCGGGCGAGTGGTAAAGTTACCGTTACTATAGCATCAATCTCACAGGATTTCAGCCTGTGAGCGCCTTCGGTTTTTATCAATAGATTGGCAAGCCAATATTCCAGCCCAAAAGCGGGCAAAGACGGCCCCGTTTAAAACCAGTTTATTCGCTGCGGCGGCAAGTGACCCGGTAAACCGCTTTGGCCACCGGCACACCATCCAGAATATACTCGGCAATCAACTCGCCATCCAGGGTCTGCTCATCAATGTAAGAGACAATTAGGCTTTCATCCCGCTTCCACAGGCTGTTGGTTTCGTATTGGTAAGCGGTATTGATGATGGCGGTTTGGCCGTACATACGGGTCGGCTTTTCCGAGATACGGAACAGGCGAACGCGCTCAGCCTCAATGTTAATGCCGAAGTTATCGTAGATGATTTCCACCAGTTGCCCGGTTTCCATCCAGTCACCCTTGAACTTGTCCGCGTTAAACGGTGAGGACAGCGCGGAAATACGGCCTTCCAGCTGCCTGATTCCCTGCCGAAGCCCTTCATTCTGCAGCTTCTGGTTCAGGATTTCCTCCTGCTTGTACTGGCTGAGCTTTTCCGCGTCAATCAATTGCTTGTGCAGGCGGGCCTTGTCGTCCATCAGTTTGAACTTTTCGTTCTCGTTGAAGTTCTCGCGCAATTGCTTGATTTGCGAGGCCATTTCCCGCACCTTTTTGTGGAACAGGTTGTTGGCGCTGTATAAATGGGAATTCAGCTTCTCGGTTTCCAGCAATTTCTTGTAGAGCTGGTCCTTTTCCTTGTTCAGGCGCTGCACCAGGTTGATGACCTCGGCTGCTCCCGCACTGGCGCCGCTGCGAATGGCGGGCTTGCGAGGGGTGGAGGCATAGGGGCTCTTCTGAATGACTTTGGCCTGAGCGGTTGGAATGGCCGCGATGGGGGCTGCCGGTCCGGCCACAGGCTGCGCCGTAGACGGCTGCGGTTGCGTTGGCGCCGGTTGGCTGGCAGTTTCAATCTTCGGTTGAGGCTTGGAGGTTTCAATCGGCGGCAGGTTGATGATCTGCTTGATCTCGCCAATGGTTCTGCCAAGCGCAATGTGCTTTTTCACGTTTTTAAACAGGTTTACATGGTGCGGACTGTACTGTTTACGGCCGTACGCATCCACCGGGATTTCCAGGTTCAGTTCCTTTTCCCAGGCCTGCAAGTCCGGCTCATAGATGTCATACTTCTTTAACGCTTCAAGAGCGGTGTCGACTGTGTACAATCTCGTGCTCCCCATAAGTGCTGTTTGTACTCCCACCATCCTATTATAAAGGAAGCTGGACGAGTGTAAATATTACATCTGTCATATCCTCCATTCGGAGGAGTTGACGCATCATGTTCTATGTTTAGAAAACGCGTGTTGATGGAATTGTTTGGCTTGAGAACTTATTCGCCGCGATATTCCGCATAGTTGTTGCGGGTTTCCACCAGTCGAAGCCGGGCCAACTTTGCCGGTTGAGGAATTTGCGGCGCCAATTGCTGCCAGATGGCCCACACGATATTCTCCGCGGTTGGAATCAAGCCCTGCATAAAGTCCACATCCACGTTCAGGTTCTTGTGGTCCACCCGATCCAACACGGTGCGGTTGACCACCTGATCTAGCTCGTAAATGTCTGCCACCATACCCAGCCGTGGATCAGGACACCCTTTGACGGTCACTTCCAGCTCGTAGTTGTGGCCATGCCCGTTAGGATTATTGCATTGCCGGAAGACGCGGGCATTTTCCTCCTCGCTCCATTCCGGGTTGAATAGCCGGTGGCTGGCCGGAAATTCGTATTTGCGGGTCAAAAACATCCAGTTGGGCCGGGATGAAGAGTCTTGGGACGTCATGGCAACTGCTCCGCTCCACCGAAGTATTCTACGTACAAATCATCGCTTTCCGCGATTTTGAGGCCGACCAGATCCAGAGATAAACTGTCCAGTCGGGGCTTGAGGCGATCCCACAGGTATTGGGCCAGGTTTTCCAGTGTGGTCAGCCGGTCCTGAAAGAAAGGCACCTGCAGGTTCAGGTTTTTGAAATCCAGCGGGGCGACCACTTCCTCGTTCAGTATCACCTTCAGGTCTTTTAAATTCACCACCATGCCGGTTTCCGGCACAACCGGCCCGCTAACATGCACGTCCACTTCATAGTTATGGCCGTGGGCAAATGCGTTGCTGCTGGGGCCAAAGCGCTGGAAGTTTTCCTCATCCGTCAGCTCCGACAGGCGCAGGAAATGGGCCGCCGCAAACTTGGCTTTGCGAATGACCGTAATGCGAGACGCGGTTTTCCGCATGAATCTAGACTTTCTCTACGAAGAAGTTTTCCGCGTGGGCCGCCCAGGCGTTGTGGGCATGGATGCTCTCCAAAGCTTCCACTTCCAGGCTGAAGCCGGTAATGCCCTTGTAATCGCGCAGCAACAGCGTGGCTTCCCGAATCACATCTTCCACGAATTTGGGGTTGTCATAAGCTTTTTCTGTGATGAATTTTTCGTCCACCCGCTTAATCAAAGGGTACACGGGGCAAGAGGACGCTTCTTCCAGCCCGGCCACCAAATCTTCAATCCAGACCATCCGATGCTCGGTATCCGGGTCGATAATAACGTTCGCCCGGATCTCAGCCCGCTGGTTGTGCGCGCCGTAATCGGAAATGGCCTTGCTGCAAGGGCACAGGGTGGCGCAAGGTACGAGCACCGATAAGATCAGCCGGTAGTGCTCCTGCTCATCCAGGCTGCCTTTGAATACGCACTCATAGGCCATCGGGGCGCTCAGGCCGCTGACCGGGGCAGGTTTATCGATGAAATAACGAAACTTCAGCTCGATAAACGCGGACGGGGCTTCCAGCCGCTCTTTGGCCTCAATCAGAAACTCTTTCAGATTCAGGCACAAGGTTTTATTCTGACTCCATTCGCTGAGCTGAATGACAAAGCGGGACATGTGGGTACCCTTGAATTCCGCGGGCAGGCCGACGCTCATGGTGGCCAATGCTTGTACGGTTTGAGCCTTGCCGTCTTTCTGGATGACTTGCATGGGAATTTCGACATTCTTGACGCCCACTTGGTTCAGGGTCACGCCGCGCTTATCGGCTAGTCCTTGCACGTCAAGTAAGGTGGAAAAGCTTTCCAGGCTTTGATCTTGTTGGGTCATTTCAACGGCTTCCATCGCTAAGGTTGGGAACAAGTCGGCTCAAGGCTTCAGATGCAGAGAGGTAAAACATGCGGGGATATATTAGAGTGCCAAATGGGAATGGTTGACAAAGAGGGTACACATCGCTCTGCATCATTATCCTAGCCGAAAATAACAGTTACGTCTAGGTTAACCTTACCGAACGGTATAGTAGTTTACCCGCAAAGTCGAATTTTATATTTCCATGGCTGAAGAAGGAGAAACTCCCTTTTATTTCCTAGGGCTTACTCCCAGGAAAACCATGGTGGGTCAAAGCTAGTGTCGGGAGAGGCATAGGTCACGCCACTGGCAACCGTGTTGGCGGCGCTGGTTCCCCGGGTCGACATTCTTCCATTGTAGTAAAGAAATAGTTGCACAGATTTATCAGGCCCATTCGTGGTGCCGCCATAGCTGCCATTGGGATCGAAATAAAATTCCACCGCATTCGTGCTGGCAGTCCCTCCAAAGCCATCGTTGGAATAGCGTATCTTCCCTCCATTATGGAGGACCAGACAACCGCCACCTCCCCCCGCATTACAGGTTGTACTGCCTAAGGTCTGCTTGTCGTCAATGGTGCTGGCAGTGGCATCAATGCGTACAAAGTTCATATAGCTGGTTAAATCGGCAATCTTGGTGCTGGCGCTAGCTGTATTTTGAGCGCTATAACTGGCATATGCCGCTGCAATCATGCCTGCAGCCTCCTTTGCCTTCGCTTTATATTCCGCACTTTGTTGGGCCATCAGGATTTTGGGGATAGTAAAGGTTGCAATAATGCCCAGAATGGCCAAAGCGATTAGGAGCTCTGCCAAAGTAAAGCCCAGGTGGCCTTGTTTGTAGGTGTGGCTGATTGTCATTCGTTTGCCTATTTTAATCATTGTGTTGAGAGTGGGTTTCCTATTTTATCGTTTGAGGAGCTGCAAACTTTAATGACATTGATAGGTTTGCTGTAAAATAAGCCAGATGGAAATGAACTTGTATCCCGATGAACAAGTGGCTTATCAAGCCATGACGGACTGTCTGAAAGGCTCTCCGGATCTTTATGTGCAATTGAATGCACTTAGGGATTGGGTTAATGCCAACTATCCCGGCTTTGAGCTTTATCTGGAAGATGTCTGGAATGAACGGACTGAGGGAGAAACCCACTTTGAGTATATCTTGCGCTCCAGAAAAACCCTGAATGAAACGGATGTGCTGGGTTACGACATTTACAAGAACCATCGCGACGCGAAAGGCGTGTGGCACCTGGATGATTACGTGTCCAGCGTCCGGCTGATTGACGATCCGCAAATCCTGCTGGACTTTATTAAGGCCAATAGCCAGCCTTGAGGGATGAAACGGGAAAACGGAAAACCCTCTCAAGGAGGGCTCTACTTTGTAGTTTGTCTTAAAAAGTTCAGGTAAAACGAGGAACTTCATCGGGAACCACTGGAAACCGGTCTGTGAATCGGTTATTCTATAAATAAGGAAGTAACGAGACTCTTGCGATGAATTTCTTTCAATTGCCAAATTTGAATCAATAAGCAGCGCCGGTATCCATACGGGTAGCGCCTTTTTATAAGGCTGCGCTCCGTTTACGGCTGCTTGAGCTTACGCTGCAGGGCGCCTCATTGCTTCCGCACATCAGACTTTTAGCAATGATCAAGGACGACTTGTCATGATTGACCTGCATATGCATACCATTTTTTCGGATGGTTCGGTCCTGCCGGAGGACCTGGTTCAGTTGGCCGTGGATAACAACCTGGAAGCCATTGCCATTACGGACCACGATACGACGGAATCCCTGCCCTTTGCCCTGAAGGCGGCGGAAGGCAAAAACCTGGAAATTATACCGGGCATTGAAATCAATACGGTCTGGAAAGACAAGGAAATTCATGTCCTGGGCTATTACATCGACCCGGAGAATGATGCCCTGAAGGACGTGATTCAAAGCCACAAACAGTCCCGCGTGGTGCAGATTCAGGAAATGGCCCAGAAATTGAAAACCAAGGCCAAACTGAATATTACGTTTGAGGAAATTGTAGATTTAGCCAGCGATAGCGGCACCATCGGGCGTCCGCACGTGGCCAAGGCCATTGTGTCCAAAGGCGGGGCCCATACCATTTCCCAGGCGTTCAACAAATTCCTGAATCCCAGGTGTGAAACCTACGTGCGTCGTAAAACCGTGACCCCGCACGAGGCCGTGGAAGCCATTTATGAAAGTGGCGGCATCGCGGTGATTGCACATCCGGGTGATATGGAAATTATTGAAGAATTGGCCGAAGATTTGATGAATTACGGCCTGCGCGGCTTGGAGGCCTATCACCGTAGCCATTCCCCGGCCCTGATTGAGTTTCATTGCACCCTGGCCGAAAAGCTGGGCCTGATTGTTACAGGCGGCACCGACTTCCACGGCACCGTGGATGCTTACGGAAAAGCGCTGGAGCGTGTGCATATGCCCCCATCGGTATACCGGGAATTGCATGCGGAACGCAAGCGGCTGCAAATGTCGGCATTCAAGGCTTCCTAAGCATTTATACCTAAAAGAGGAATTGATTTTTAGTTCCTGTTTTTGTTCAACATTTTGTCCATTTTGCGTATAAAAAATAAGCGCATGGTGGATGGTAAAATGGTGTTTTTGTGCTGTTTTCGGGCTTTTTAAAATTCGTCGAAAATTACATTGTTTTTTCTAGCTAAAGTGCTTGCAACCTGAAAGCGTTTTATTTACACTTACGTTTTGTTTTTAACCGTTTAGAGTTCCACCTTCTTTTCGATGAGTTATGCCGAACATTGCCGAATAATGGGCCTTTCACGCCACCCAAGACCTGGGATTTTTTAGCGGCTGTCGGCATTTTAAAGGAGACGCGGGTTTCACTAGCAACAAAACATCTTGCGCTGTTTTAATATAAACAAGAATTGAACCAGGGACATAGGACACGAACGGGACATATAGGAATTATCTGGAAATTATCTATAGAATGACACCTTAGGGGAGGACACAGGCACTTATGGTCGTATCTAAATCTGGCGTAGGAAATCAATCTGCAAATACCAGTGCTCTGCTCAGGGGCGGCGAGGCTCAAATCCCCAGTGATTTCGGCATGACGGTCGAAGAGGCGCTCGGTTACGCGGAACTGGAAAATGTCAGCAAGGCTGCGCTGATTCGGGTTGAAGTCAACCAGTTGCCGAAGGAAATCCCCGATTTCCAGGCTCCCGGCGCTACCAAGGACACCTTGATTGCCGAGTGGCTCAAGGGCTGGATTGTTGATTCATTGAAAAAAGGCATGATTACGGAAAACCACCTGCTGCCTAAAAAAGGCGAAATCGCCACGTATCTGGGCGTCAGTGTGGGCACCGTCCAAAACGCCATTCGCTATATCGAGGACGAAGGCCATGTGGAATCCAAGCAGCGCATTGGCACCCTGATTCGGGATGCGCAGAATTCCGGCCAGCGGATGCGCAAGCAGACCTCCAAGCGGGATCAGGCCGTGGTGGCCATTAAGCAATACATTGTGGAACAGGAATTCCAGCCGGGGCAAACACTGCCTTCCGCGCGGGAAATCGCCAAAACCATCAGCTCGGCGCCCAATACCACTCGTCTGGCGTTGGAATACCTGTCCGGCATCGGTATCCTGAAAAGTCTGGGCAACCGGGGCAACAAAGCCAACTGGGCGCTTCGGGTGATCCCGGAAGTCGAGGCGGGCAACCTGTGCGCCATTGAATCCGAGACCTTGATTGACCAGCTGGAGCGCGATTTGAAAAAACTGATCGCCGAAAGCTTTGAAATCAATGAAAAATTACCGTCTCACCTGGAGCTTTCCGATATCTTCAAAGTCAGCATCAAGACGGTTCACGATGCGATGCGCCGCCTGGCCGAGCAAGGCATTCTGCGCTCCAAGCGGGGACGTTACGGCACTTACGTAGTGCGTAAGCCGGATGCCGCCAAGTTGATGCCGATTGATACCAGCATCTTCATCCCGGCGGAAGAGGTCAGCTTCTACAACTACGAGAAAGTGGAACAGCACCTCAAGCTGCTGATTCGCCAAAACTACAAAGTGGGCGACAAATTGCCCGCAATGGGGGTTCTCTCCAAGGAGCTGGATGTCAGCAGCAACACCATTCGCAAGGCGCTGCAGAATCTGGCCAAGGAAAAGATGGTCAGCTTCTCCCGCGGACGTTACGGCGGCACCTACGTAACCCGTGTGCCGGAAGTCCGGGAAGACGAGGAAAGCGGCAAATCCTTCACCTGGGTTTCCATCAACCCGGAAACCGTGAAGACTTACCGCAACAGCAAAGTCACTCCCTAGACAGCGTCAATTCAAATTTTAAAACCGGCCTCGCAAGGGGCCGGTTTTGCATAAGGGGTATTAAAACTATTCCAAGTTAATATACCCATGATGCTGTGAGCAGGGATATTAATCATCCAACTCGGGACAGGTTAAAGGTGTCGGTTAGTGAATCGGCTCGTGTAAAAAGGGTTTTGCGTTTTGGCCAACGTAATCCGAAACCCGATGGCCTTGCCCACGGAGCTTGTACTTATAAATCACCAGCCCTTCCAGCCCCACCGGCCCACGGGCGTGGGTCTTGGCGGTGCTGATGCCGATTTCCGCGCCCAGGCCAAAGCGGAAACCATCCGCAAAGCGGGTGGAGGCGTTGGCAAACACGCAGGCGGAATCCACGCCGTTTAAAAAGCGCTCCAAGGCGGCTGGTTCCGTTGCCAAAATGGCATCCGTGTGATGCGAGCCGTACTGGTTAATGTGATCCATGGCCGCCTCCTGCGAAGGAACCACTTTGACGGCCAGGGTCAAATCGCCGTATTCGGTTCGCCAGTCTTCTTCCGTGGCGATTTCCACGGTAGGTAATAACGCTTGGGTTTGCTCGCAACCGCGCAGGGTTAGGCCCGTTTGAATCGCGGCTTCGGCGAAGCGGGGTAAAAACTCTGTAGCGATTGCCTCGTCCACCAGCAAGGTTTCCAGAGCATTACAGGCGGCCGGATATTGAGCCTTGGCGTCAATCGCCAGCGAAATGGCCTGCTCCACATTGGCGCTACTATGCACATATAAATGGCAAACCCCGTCCGCATGGCCCAGTACCGGAATCTTCGTGCTGGCCATAATGGATTGCACCAACTGATTTGACCCGCGAGGAATAATTAAATCCACGTACTGAGGATAATTCAGCATTTCCTGAACCGCTTCCCGGCTATCCAGCAGGGTTGCCCAGGCGGCCGGCAACCAGGGGCACCGCTCGTTCAGTTGCCCGACCAGGGTCATGAAGGCATGGTTGGAAAAGATCGTTTCCCGGCCGCCTTTTAATACCACCGCGTTCCCACTTTTCAGGATGAGCGACAGGATTTGGGGAATGACATCCGGGCGGGACTCAAAAATAATGCCGATGACGCCTAAGGGCACGGTTTCCTTTTGTAGAATCAGCCCTTCATCCAGCTTGGTGGCGGATAAGATTTGACCGGCAGGGTCCGGCAGTTTCACCAAATCCCGAATGCCTTGCACCAACTGGGCAATTTTGTCGCTATCCAGCTTTAAGCGTTGGTACAAGCTGGCAGTAAGGCCGTCCGTTTCGGCTTGGGCAATGTCTTTTTTGTTTTCTGTCAGCAGAAAATCGGCGTTTGTTTCAATTATTTCCGCAAAGGCCAGCAATGCCTGATTTTTCTGTTCGGTACTCAAGGTGGCCATGCCTAAAAACGCCTGCTTGCTCTGCTGAAGGGTGTGCTCCAGGGAATCAGCCGTTGGATTGGACGATACGTTCGACATAGCCGCGTGTTTACACTCCGTATTCTTCAAAAATAACCAGGTTGTCCCGGTGAATAATCTCATGGCGGTCCACGGAGCCGTTAATTCCCAGTTGTTGGGCAATCTGCTCGCCCCGAACGCCTTTGATGCGCTCAATTTCATCCGAGGAAAAATGGCTCAGGCCCCGGCCGATTTCATTTCCCTGCTCGTCTTGAATGCTGACCACCTGCTGGGCGGCAAAATCGCCTTGCACGGAGACTATCCCGATGGGTAGCAGGCTGGCCTGATTTTCTACCAACGCTTTGCGGGCGCCGTCATTCACGGTGACGATGCCGTGATAACCCGAAGCAATACCAATCCAGCGCTTTTTGCCGTTGAGCGAGGACGCTTGCGGCAATACCAGCGTCCCGGGTAGTTCCGGTGTCTCGGTGAGCAAAGGCTGTAACGGATCTGGCTTGACTCCGGACGTGATAAAGGTATACACACCGCTAATCGCGGCGATTCGGGACGCTTCCAGCTTGGAGGACATGCCGCCGCGCCCCAGCAGGGACTGGCCGGATGCGTCTATTTTCTGCAAATCCTGGAAGTTCTCGATCACCGACACCTTTTGGGCGTCTGGGTTCGTGAACGGGTTATCGGTATAAATGCCGTCCACGTTGGTTAAAATAACCAGCACATCCGCGTCCAGCTTGCTGGCTACCAGCGCCGAAAGCATGTCGTTGTCTCCAAAGCCCTTGGTATAACGCTCATCCTGAATTTCCATGGTGGAGGTGGTGTCGTTTTCGTTAATAATCGGCACCACTTTCAGCTTGAGCAGGGTTTCCAGCGTCTGCCGAAGATTCAGGTAATGCTTGCGGTCCGCAAAATCCATGGCGGTCAGCAGCACTTGGGCGGTAATCAGGCCGCTTTGCCCGAACAATTCCCGGTAAGCGTCCATCAACAGGTTCTGTCCGACGGCGGCACAGGCCTGCCTTTCATTTAAAGTAAGCGTGCCCTGCAGTTGCAACGCTTGGCGTCCCAAGCCGATTGCACCGGAAGAGACCAGGATCACTTCCTTGCCGTTGGCAACCAGTTCCGCGCATTGGCGGGTCAGGTTGGCCAACCGCTCGGACGCGAAGCGGCCCGTGGCGTTCGCGGCTAGCTCAATCACCACCTGGGTTCCCAGTTTTACGACAATGCGCTTGGCGCCAATCAACGGTTCTGTGAGGATCATAGTATCTATGATTGTAAGCCACTCATCAGACCGGGTAAAGGGCGGAATCTTTCAGGAAGTGCCGAGGCAGGACGATATCTGGGAGTGCTCTCATACCTCTTCCAATAAAAAGGTTCGCTCGTAGGGTTTCGAGCGAACCGGGAATAGAATCCTCAATCCCTCCCAGAGGATTACGAAGGGTCTGACGAGTGAGTGATGGCTTTCACTGAACATCCGTTTCTGGAGATTTACCGCCATTATTGAAAAACTCTATGACAGCCTGATGACATCCTTGTAATAACTGGGGGATGACTGCCAGACATCCTGTGGAATGAAAAATTTTTGAGAGTTCAGTTCATAACATTGGAGTCAAAAACATGACAATATACCGTGAGTGTTGTAGCAAAGGTGCATTACTCAGTTTTCCACTAGCTGAAGCCGCGGAATTTTCCATGCCTGTATAGGGAAAATAGCCGTTAATTCTCGATTTTTAGAATGTTTGCCAAATGAAATCAATTCAATTATGATGACCCCATCAATCGAATTAGGGTTGATTATTTACCATCTATCGGGGTGTTGGCAGTCCGCCGACTGAGAGCATTGAACGGCAATGCAACCCGTCAAACCTGATCTGGGTAATGCCAGCGGAGGGAATTAGAATGACACGTTGCCTTTATCAATATCCCATTGCCATGACGGGCGTTTGGCCCGAGGGGTCGGGATTTATACCGTCAAATTCGCTTGTCGATATGGGCCGGTTTAATGTTCGCTGCCCGAAAAAGGTATTGGCCTTGAAAAGCAGGCCGGGCTAAAGGCGTTCGCGTGTTTGTCATGAAATTTATTAATAGGAGAGAGAGGAACCCGTTATGAAAACCGATACCATTGCTCCAGAGGCGGCTGTAACGACCGCCCCCTTTCCCAAGTCCACCAAGAAATATGTGAACGGTTCATTATTCCGGGACATTCGGGTGCCGTTTCGGGAAGTTCGCCTGTCGCCGTCCAAAGTGTTTAATAGCGATGCGTTGCAGGAAAATCCGCCGGTTCTGCTGTACGATACGTCCGGGCCATACACCGATCCGGACGTGGCGATTGACGTGATGCATGGGCTGGCTCCCATTCGAGCCAAATGGATTGAAGCCCGCAACGATTCCGAATCGTATCAAAGCGAATTGCTTGGAGAGAGCGTTCGTAATTCGGGAGAGCGCTCTTCGCTGGTGGTGCCTTCGTTGCAGCGTCCACCCCGCAGGGCGAAAGCAGGCGCCAATGTCAGTCAGATGCATTACGCTCGCAAAGGCATTATTACGCCCGAAATGGAATTTGTGGCCATTCGCGAGAACATGCGTAATGAAGTGCTGAAGGAAGGCTTGGCCGAACTGGAGCGCAAAGGCCGCTTGCAAGGCAATAATTTCGGTGCGGCCATACCCGAGGAAATCACCCCGGAATTCGTGCGGCAGGAAGTGGCTTGCGGGCGGGCGATTATCCCAGCCAACATCAACCATCCGGAATTGGAGCCCACTGTTATCGGGCGCAATTTTCTGGTCAAAATTAATGCCAACATCGGCAATTCCGCTGTGACGTCCTCCATTGAGGAAGAGGTGGAAAAGCTGGTGTGGGCCACCCGTTGGGGTGCGGATACGGTCATGGATCTGTCCACCGGCGCCAATATCCATGCCACGCGGGATTATATTTTGCGCAATTCGCCGGTGCCCATTGGTACGGTGCCTATTTATCAGGCACTGGAAAAAGTGGGCGGCAAAGCCGAAGAACTCACCTGGGCGTTGTATCGGGATACCCTGATTGAGCAGGCCGAACAAGGTGTGGATTACTTCACGATTCATGCGGGCGTGTTGCTGCGCTATGTGCCGCTCACCGCCAGCCGGGTCACCGGCATTGTATCCCGTGGCGGATCGATTATGGCCAAGTGGTGTCTGGCGCATCATCAGGAGAATTTCCTTTACACCCATTTCGAGGAAATCTGCGAGATCATGAAAGCCTACGATATCAGCTTCTCGCTGGGTGATGGGCTGCGTCCCGGTTCCATCGCCGATGCCAATGACGCCGCCCAGTTCGGTGAATTGGAAACTCTGGGCGAGCTGACCCAAATTGCCTGGAAACACGATGTGCAGGTGATGATTGAAGGCCCTGGCCATGTGCCCATGCATTTGATTAAAGAAAACATGGATAAGCAACTGGAAATTTGTAACGGCGCGCCTTTTTATACCCTGGGGCCGCTCACCACGGATATCGCGCCCGGCTATGATCATATTACCAGCGGCATCGGGGCGGCTATGATTGGCTGGTTCGGGACTGCCATGCTGTGCTATGTCACGCCCAAGGAGCATTTGGGTTTGCCGAACCGGGATGATGTGAAGACCGGCGTGATTACCTATAAGTTGGCCGCCCATGCCGCCGATTTGGCCAAAGGACACCCTTCCGCCCGGTACCGGGATGACGCGTTGTCCAAGGCCCGTTTTGAATTTCGCTGGGAGGATCAATTTAATCTTTCGCTGGATCCGGAAACCGCGCGGGCCTTCCATGATGAAACCCTGCCTGCCGACGGGGCCAAAGAAGCGCAGTTTTGCTCCATGTGCGGGCCCAAGTTCTGCTCCATGAGCATTACCCAGGATGTGCGAGAATTGGCCGAACAGACCGGCCATGCCGTCAGCACCGTATGATGTTTTGAAACAATGAATTCCAAGCCATTGCAACATCAAACCATCGGCATTGTCGGGGCTGGATTGCTCGGTCGATTGCTGGCCTTCTCGTTCCGTCGACAGGGCGCGCAGGTTACATTATTTGATCGGGATGATCGCCGTGGTGCCCGAAGTTGCGGTTATACCGGCGCTGGCATGCTGGCGCCGGTGTCCGAGCTGGAGTCTGCGGAACCCACTATTGCGCGGTTGGGGTTCGCCTCTCTGCCGTTATGGGAAGTGCTTGTAAGCCAACTGGAGAATCCGGGTTGGCGGGCTTATCGGAGAATGAATGGCTCGGCGATCTTGAGAAAAACATTCACTGGCAGTTGTCCCGACTGGAGCTGATGGCGCTGGAACCGCAACTGGGCGAGCAATTTCAGCAGGGGCTTTATATTCCTGATGAAGGGCAAATCGATAACCGCCAATTGATGATCGCTTTGGAGCAAGGCATTCTGACCCAGGCGGTGGAATGGCGTTGCAATACCGAAGTGAGGGATATTCAGCCGCATCAGGTTGGTGATGGTTTCAGCACCTGGCAATTCGACTGGGTCATTGATTGTAGAGGGTTGGGAGCCCGACCGGATTGGGATCGAGTGAGGGGGGTACGGGGAGAAATTATTCGGGTGCATGCGCCTGAGGTGAGCATGAGCCGCCCTATCCGGCTCATGCACCCCCGTTATCCGCTTTATATTACCCCTCGGGAGAACCATCATTACCTTATTGGGGCTACTGCCATTGAAAGCGAGGATCTTCGTCCCATGACCATGCGCTCGGCGCTGGACTTGTTGTCG
>JAJQJM010000045.1 GCA_021323475.1 Vampirovibrio sp. | reverse complement strand
CCAACGCGCTGGGAAATCAGCTGCCGGATTGTGTCGGGCGGTGTCGTGTCTTTTACCACCTGAGACGCCAAGGCGTTTACATATTGACGCCGCAGACCGTAAATCTTCATGCGGTGGCCCAGGTTGGCTTCCAGCGCTTTGATTTCCGCGGCTTCGGGAGCATCCGGCGTCGGGTTACCCAGTCGCGCTTGAGAAATGGCCTGTTTGACCTGTTCCAATCCTTCATTGTGTACCGCCACCGTGGGAAACACCGGAACACCCAGCAATGCTTCCAGCTTCGCCAAATCCACTTGCAAATTGCGGGCCTTGGCCTCATCCACCTGGTTCAGCGCAATAATCATGGGTTTGCCGTAGTCAATCATCTGCTGAGTCAGGAACAAATCCCGCTCCAGGCTAATGGCGCTGACGACGTTAATGATGACATCTGCTTGCAGAATGGCGTTTTCCGCCACCTGCTCCTCCTCGCTCAAGCTGGAAAGCCCGTAAACGCCGGGCGTATCCATCAGGCGGGTCTGGTCATCCATTTGCCCTTTAGGGACATCGATCGTAGTCCCCGGAAAGTTAGAGACATTCACGTACTTACCGGTATAGGCATTGAAAAACAGGGATTTTCCCACATTAGGATTGCCTGCCAGAACTACTTTTTTCATGCCGACAACCCCCGTAATAGAGGCTTGGCCTGACTTCAGAATGTCTGGTTCCGGGATTGCCGTCATACCCATCACTTAAGCCCTTCCCGTCTTCTCAACTTCAATACCCCGGCAGAGTTCCCGACCGAGCGCAATTTCCACCGCACCCCGCCGAATGACCACTGGCCCGCCCGGCACCTTTGAGGCCAAATGAAGGGTTTCCCCTTCAGAAACGCCCAGACGCATGGCAATCGTAGCGGTCTCCGGGTTTACAATCCTGATAATAAGCAGGATATCACCCACTTTAGCCTGATCGAGGGTCATTGAAGTTGTCATGGGGCTTTTCTACTGGTGAGTTGGTGAGGCTTGCTATTGAGAATTATTGTCAAAAAAGGCAAAAAATACAATCCTCTCACGCAAAGGTACACTTTGAATAAAACAGGAGACAGGCATTCAATTGCCTTAATGCCATCCTTCGTAAATCCACAATAGTAGGATCCATCCCGCATTTGACAAACAACCATCAAAATTAAATTTAATATTTACTCTCTTTTTTAAATTTATGCCTTAAATATCACATTTCAGTCTTTAGATGAGAATGCTTAATTAAGCGGATTCCCTGTTTCACCCAATAAACAATTACAATTTTGTACTTTACTTTAGTCGCGCTTGTTGTAAATTATCAATTGGTAAGTATATTTTTAGGTTCAAAGTACAGTAAGTACCTTTTTTGTCTGTTGGATTTGCCACGGGTCGGCAAGTTTAACAGGGGTTATGATGTGATAGAAGGGAGAAAACTATGCAAACAATCAGTTTCGGCAGCAAAGCTACCATGGCTCAGAATGTGGCTCAAGCCGGTAAAAAAGCCGTTCAAAAAAAGATGACTCCTCAGGCTGCTCAAGTGGCTAACAAAGGCCTGCTCCCCAAACCGAAAGGTGGCGTTGGCGGTCGTGTTGACGCAAAAGCCTAGGACACAGCTCTCTAACGTTTGAGTGCAAATTGATTAAAAAGAGGAAGGACACCTTTGTCCTTCCTCTTTTTAGTGTCATTGTTCTTTAAGCTTTTGGCAACAGTCGGTTATTGAGCCAGGCTTGCCAATTGCTCCTCCAGGGCTTTCACCTGTTTGTTCACTTCCTGAAGGCGTGCTTTGTTTTTTTCCACCACGGCCACCGGGGCGCGTTCCAAAAAGTCAAAGTTGCCCATCATCTTATAGAGCTGTTCCTGCTCTTTTAGCAAAGCATCCATTTTTTTGCGAACCCGATCCAGTTCCTGACCGATATCGATCAGCCCTTCCAGAGGCACTACAATCCGGCTGTGCCCCACTACGTTAATAGCGGCCTGCTCGTTCTTGCCGTTCACCTGGTCTTTAACTTCCAAGCCTTCCAGTTTCACAAAGTGATTTAGGATGCCGTGGCCGGTTTCAATGGCTTCCCGCTCCATGTTTTCGGTCGTCACAATGTGCGCCTTGACGGGCTGATGGTGCGGTACGCTGTACTGCTGACGAATGTTGCGCAGGGAGCGAACCACTTCCAGCACGTAGTCGATTTGTTGACTGATGCCGTCATCAATCAGGCTCTCATCCGCCTGCGGGAAGCGGGACACCATGATGGATTCCGTTTGCCGATGCGGCAATTTCTGATACAGCTCCTCCGTAATGTACGGCATAATCGGGTGCAGCAACTGCTGAATACCGGTTAACACGTGCAACAGAATGCGCTGGGTGTTGGCGCGGGCTTCGGGTTCCTGAAGCTGCTTTTTGGCATATTCTACATACCAGTCGCAGAAACCGTTCCACACGAATTCATAGAGCATGTCGGCCAACTCACCGAATTTATACTCGGAGAGCAAGCGATTGGCTTCGCGCACCGCCGTGTTGTAGCGGCTCAAAATCCAGCGGTCCATCAGGGACAAACGGGATTTATCAATGGGCTGATTGTCTACCGGCTCGCCGTTTTCCGGCAGAATGTTCATTAATACGAACCGGGAGGCGTTCCATAACTTGTTGGTAAACAAACGACCCTGATCGATTTTATCCTTGGCCAGTTTAATATCCTGCCCGCCATAGGTAATCAGGCCGGTCAAGCCGAAGCGGAAGCCGTCGCAACCCACTTCGTTAATCAGTTCCACCGGGTCTACCGTGTTGCCCTTAGATTTGCTCATCTTCTGGCCTTTTTCATCCCGAATCAGGCCGTGAATGTAGACCGTATGGAAAGGCGATTGATCAGTCAGCTCCAATCCGAACATGGTCATACGGGCCACCCAGAAGAAGATGATGTCAAACCCGGTCACCAGCACATCAGTCGGGTAGAAGTCCTTGTAGTCCTGGGCGTTGGTATCCGGCCAGCCCATGGTGGAAAACGGCCACAACCCGGACGAGAACCAGGTATCCAGTACATCGGTGTCCTGGGTAATATCGGCGGAGCCGCAATGAGCGCACTGGGTCGGGTCTTCCTGGGCAACGGTCACGCCCCGGCAACTGGCGCAATGCCAAGCGGGAATCTGGTGCCCCCACCACAACTGACGGGAAATACACCAATCCTGAATATCCGTCAGCCAGCGGGTGTAATCTTTCGTCCAACGCTCGGGGATGAACTTGATTTCTCCGGCTTCCAGCGATTGCAGGCAGCGATCGGCCAGCGGGCGGGTTTTAACAAACCATTGTTTAGAGAGCAACGGTTCAATGGTGGTTTGGCAACGCTGGCAATGGCCAACGCGGTGCGAATGCTCCCGCTTGCGAACCAGGAAGCCCTGTTGCTCCAGTAACGCTTCTGTCCGTTTACGAGCATCGAAGCGCTCCAGGCCCCGAATTTCTTCCGGCATGAAGTCTTCCTGCTTCATGCGGCCCCGTTCATCAATGACCCACAGCGGATCTAAGCCATGCTGTTGGGCGATTTTAAAGTCATTGGGATCATGAGCCGGCGTAATTTTCAGCGCGCCGGTACCAAAGGTAATATCGACATAAGCATCGCCAATAATGGGGATTTCCCGATTCGTCAGCGGCAGACGCACTTTCTGGCCGATGTATTGGGCGTAGCGTGGGTCTTCCGGGTTCACCGCCACCGCCACGTCACCGTACATGGTTTCCGGACGGGTCGTAGCGACCACTAAGGAAGGGTGCCCTTGCTCAGCGGCGGCATGCCCATCCGCCAAGGGATAGGCAATCTCCCACAGGAAACTTTCCTCGTCCACGTAATCGGTTTCGATATCCGAAATGGCGGAAACACAACGAGGGCACCAGTTTACGATGTAAGTGCCCTGATAGATCAATCCTTTATTATAAAGATGCACGAAGGCATGACGCACCGCGTTGGAAAGCCCTTCATCCAGCGTAAACCGCTGACGTTCCCAGTCCGGGGAGACGCCCAGGCGCTTGAACTGGTTGGCAATGTCTCCCTTACGGGCGTTAGCCCACTCCCACACAAGCTTTACGAACACTTCCCGACCCATTTCGTCCTTACCGGGGCCGCCTTGCTCGCGCAGGTTACGCTCCACCACGTTTTGGGTAGCGATCCCGGCATGGTCCATGCCCGGCATCCATAGGGTTTTATCACCCAGCATGCGGTGCCAACGTATCAGGATGTCCTGAATGGTAGAGTCCAGCGCATGCCCCATGTGCAATACGCCCGTTACATTCGGCGGCGGAATCACCAGACTGAACTTACTGGCGGAATCGGGATTCACTTCCGGCTTGAACAGGCCGTTCTGCTCCCAGTAAGCATACAGGCGGGATTCGACGTCTTTCGGTTCGAACGCTTTTGATAAAGAGTTGGATGACATATAAGGATACCTGACTTGCACTTGGCTTTCTTGTAAAAATAGTGTCAATACAGCTTAAGGACTTTAAGGGGGTGGAATAAGTTATAGTACAATATCAAAACAGGCTTCGGGAGCCAACTGTTACATTCCATATGCAGGAATAAGAGCATCCCGGGCGTTAGTGGGCTCCGTTCCGCAAGAGTTTAGAGAATTGACAGCCTATTTGTTAGAGAAACCGAACCTTACTGCCTACTTTCGCGAATTCGTCGCTCATTGTATTAGATGAACAGGTTTTTTATGATGGTGCCCAAAGATTTCGGACAAGATTTCGGAGAACAAAAAGACATGCCTTCAGACATGCAAGAAAAAACCCCTGGCGTTTATGTCCGGGCCGATGAAAACGAGTTGCCGCATGAGCTGGATATGCTTTGGTCCACATCCCGGCCCTACCACCGTGAGGAACGCTCTCCGCTTATATCCTTTATAGCGGGATTGCTGGTGGGCGCCATACTGACCGCCGCCGTGTTTTTCCTCTTTATAATGCGACCCCAGGTCAAAACCGGCGAAAACGAGATGACTGCTCCTATCACGGAAGATTTGAACAACGGTGCCCAGCAGCCTGGCAACGTACCCGGCCAGGGGGGACAGACAGCACCGGCAGGGCAAGCCACAACCGGTGGCGCGCCAGCTAGCGGCACGTCTTATACGGTCGTCAGCGGCGATAACTTAGGCCGCATTGCAGAAAAAGTCTATGGCTCTAGCGATCCCAAATACATCGAGAAAATCCAGCGAGCCAACAACATGAGCAGCCCCGATCAATTGCAAATCGATCAAAAGCTGGTCATTCCGCCCAAAGATTATTAAGGATTATTAATAACCGATTCCTTTATAAAGCCCGGCCAAATCTGAAATTTTGCCGGGCTTTTTCACAGGGAGGAACTCTCTTCAAAACGCTTCTATAGAGCCCTTTCGGGTATTCACGACCCATCGGTTTTTGTCAGACAAAAGGCACCTTATAATGGGCTGATCGCCTTAATTTTTTCCCAAATCAGCAATTCCAAATTATTGATTGTTTTTATTAATTCAGAGAGGCTTGGATTTATAGATTCGATTATTATTTCCCACCATCAGAGCTTTCTTGGACAGGTTTTGGAATTGGCTATTTTAGAGGAGAGACAAGGCTATGCAGGTTTATAATGGGGGACCGCTTCAGAATTATGCGGCTGGCAATAAGGCATCAGTAATTAGACCCACTTTGGCAAACGACAGCAACGTATTTGCAGGTTCCACAGACTCTACAACTTCCACGGACAGCGTCCAATTGGCTGCTTCCCTGGGCACGTTGCGCCTGGCAGATGATAACTGTGACGGTGTTGTGGATCGCCATGAAATGGCAAACGCCGCTTATCAGTTGTTGAACGACGAGACATCGACGGCAGAAGAAAAAGCCGTGGGTCAAATGTTCGCAACCATGGTATTGGGTGGCGCCGATGAAAAAGGGCTGTTTGCCGACTTTAACGATGACGACGGCGTTACCGAGAACGAATTGACCCTGTTGGCCAAAGGTGATGACGTAGCCACCGATATTACCAACGCGGACTTCAAACAGGCTTTTGGCACCCGCTATAAAGAGGGCGGCGTCGAATTCGATCTGGCAGACTTGAAAGCCCTTGCCAAAGCGCCCGATAAAAAAGGCCAGACCAATGAGCCCAATAACGACTACGGCAACAATAATAACGGTTATGGCAATAATAATAATCCGGGCAATGCTAACCAGGACACAGATGCCCAGTTGATACAGATTTTAACCGACATTACCGAGATTTTGGCCAAACTGATACCAAGTGACGCCAAAAGCAACGGCCAACAATCCAATGCACAACCGCAAAACGGCAACGGCCAAGCCCAAAATGCTCCCGGACAGCCCAAAGGCAACGGGGGACAGGTTCAAGGAAACGGTGGGCAAGTGCCAGGTAACGGTGGGCAAGTGCCAGGTAACGGTGGGCAAGTGCCAGGTAACGGCGGTCAAGTTCAAGGAAACGGCGGCCAAATTCAAGGGAACGGCCAAACCCAAAACGCTCCGGGGCAACCCAAAGGCAATGGCGGGCCACAACAGCCCAACGGCGCCAATGGCAACGAGGGAGCAGGCAACCCCATGATGATGATGATACAAATCTTCAGTTCCCTACTGCAAATGTTGATGAAAATGTTTGCCGGTAAATAATTCCCTCGTTTAACCAATCTGCTAGCCAAGAAACCAAAGCCAAGAGACGCCCTTTCGGGCGTCTCTTGGCGTTTATAGACCTTCAAACAGCGGAAAACACCAATGGACTCAGAACAGGATTTCCGCCTCTTCAAAGCCCGGTGGCTCAAGCTGTACCGTAATATGGCACAGCTCAAACCGTTCTCGAAGCTCTTTCTCAAGGGTTCTTGCCGTTTCATGCCGAAAAGCGTCCGAATTTACCTGAACATGGGCCAAGAGAGCATCCTTACCCGTGGTAATAGTCCATACATGCAGGTCATGCACATCCTCCACACCCGGATGCCGCAGGATGAAATCCCGAATCACCGGCACACTCAGGCGTCGAGGCGCGGACTCCATCAAAATATTCAGCGCCTCCCAAAAAACATGGAATGCATTATAAAGAATAAGCGCGGCAATAATAATGCTGACTGCCGTATCCATCCAGTACAAGCGGAAAGCCAGAATTCCGATCGCCGTAATAATCTCCCCAGCAGAGTTCATAACATCGGCCAGCACATGAGAGAGAGCGCCTTTTACATTTAAGTTCTGCTCCCTGGCCGGATACAAGATACGGGCCGCAATACAATTGATGAGCAATCCGATAACCGAAACACCCAGCATTAATCCACCATGAATTTCAACCGTACCGGGGTGAAGCGCCCGTTGGCATGCCTCCCACAGGATGAAGCCGGCAATCAACATTAGCCCAGCGCCGTTGATTAGGGCTGCTAATATCTCCAAACGATAGAAACCAAAGGTTTTTCGGGGGGAACTGGAAAGCGAGGAAAACCATGAGGCAAACAGAGCCAGGGAAATCGAGGCAATATCCGCCACTTTGTGACCAGCATCAGCCAGAAGAGCAAGGCTGCCTGACAAATAGCTTCCCGCTGTTTGTATTACCAGATATAACAACGCCAAACCCATGACCCACTGAAGCTTTACCACATATGAGCGGGTCATTCCTTCGGCCACACCTTCATGTTCATGATGATGATGGTAATGCTGCTGACCATGATGACAATGGCCCATAAATTCAAAATCCTTTTATTATTTAATATAAAATTTGAATAACTTTATTAAAAACTTTCTTTATTTCCACCAAAAAAGTTACATTTGTCGACAGTATATACTTTTTCTTCAAGATCGGGTGAAGGGTTCATATTAATTTGAGGTTTTTCATATATACTTTTGAGACAAAAAAATTCAAATCTGCTTCAGAAGATATAAGCAAAATGTAAAGACGCACTCCTCAAAGGTTGCAGGATCGAACTTAAACAGTGTAAGTTTAAATCGCTCAAGAGGAACCCAGTACCGAGTGGCTGGAAACGTCTTTTAAAAGACTATTTTACCCCAATTCCTCTCAAACTCGTTGATATAGACACAGGAGCGAGCACGAATGGTGAATAAAAAACTGGCAGCGCTGCTGGCTACGGCAGTTATGCTAGGTCAAACAGGTTTAGTTGCGACGCTTTTCGCGCAAGCTGAGACTCAAATCCCCCTCTCCCCAGTTACTAATCAGAACGAATCCCTCCAAGTGGCCTCCGTTATCCAGCGCAAGGATATTAATACCGCATCCGATGCACCGGTTAATGGGCTCCCACGTCCTTCCACCCCCGATATCTATACGATTGGCAACGGTGAAGGCAAATTGAAAACCCTGATCCAGGTTCTTCCCCAAGATGAAGATACGACCAGTTTATTCGTAAACAGCACGGAAATTCTGCGTTTTCAGGGCACCGTTAACGACCAGACCTCTTACCAGCGTGTAAAGGCAATGGCGGATAAGCTGAACCGCAGCTTGGTAGCAGGTGATGAAAGTTTATCCCAAATTCGCCCCGCAATGCAGGCTGATAAAGCCGGTGCGAAAGAAGCCGTCATCCGCTTTGGCGATGAGGTACTGACGTCCGTCGATGCCCAGACCGCAAAAACCGCCAAGGAAAGCGAAGCCAAACTGGCATTCCGGTACACCAATCGTTTGCGCCAGGCATTGGGAGCAACCCCCTTGCAGAACGGCGCATTCCCTGAAATGAACACCGTGGCGAAAGCCTCTCCCAAGTACAAAAGTACTGGCCGCGTTCAGGTTGGTATGGCTTCCTGGTATGGCCCCCGCTTTCACGGTCGTCGCGCCGCGGACGGCAGTCGTTTCAACATGAATGCCTTGACCGCAGCCCATAAAACCTTGCCGTTCGGCACCGTGGTGAAAGTGGTGAACCAGCGCACTCAGAAAAGCTGCATCGTTAAAATCACAGATCGGGGTCCTTACGCGCACGGTCGGGTGATTGATCTTTCTAAAGGCGCCGCCAAGGCAATCGGCATGCTGGGTTCCGGTGTCGCCAGAGTCTCTGTGGAAATTGTAAAGCGCAGTTAGGCAAATTACATTTGAGCTATAGCGAAATGCCGCGGTTGAATACTCGCGGCATTTCGCTTATTCTAGGTTAAAATTTTGTGGAAAGTATTCAGGCATGTGTTGTGGAATACAACATGAACCCTGACAGGCCCGGAAATAATGACTACTGACATACGAGTTCGCATCGCCCCCAGCCCTACCGGCTTCCTCCACGTAGGAACCGCCCGGACGGCCCTTTTCAACTATCTGTATGCCAAAGGGCATAACGGCAAGTTTATCCTGCGGATTGAAGATACCGATCTGGAGCGCTCCCAGGACGTTTACACCCATAATATTTTTGAAAGCCTGAAGGCGCTGGGCCTACAATGGGATGAAGGCCCGGATGTGGGCGGCCCGTACGGCCCTTATAAGCAATCCGAACGCCTTTCACTATACAGAGAGTGGGCGGATAAGCTGGTTGATTCCGGTCATGCCTACTACTGCTACCATACCCAGGCCGAACTGGATACAGAGCGTGAGAAAGCCCAGGCGGAAAAACGCGCCTACATCTACAGCGGCTCCTGCCGGGATGCCAAATACCGGGAAGAATTGGCAAAAAAACCGGCCGATGACGGCTCTGAGCGTAAACCTTCCCTGAGATTCCACATCCCCAAAGAGCGTGGCACGTTGACTTTCAACGACCTGGTGCGCGGGGAAGTTTCCTTCGATATGTCCTTGATTGGCGACTTTGTGATTATGAAGTCCGACGGGACGCCCAGCTACAACTTTGCGGTAGTCATCGACGACCTGTTGATGAAAATCAGCCATGTCATTCGGGGTGAGGACCATATTTCCAACACGCCCCGCCAGATTGTGATTTATGAGGCGTTGGGCGTTACACCGCCGCATTTCGCACATGTGGGTATGATTCTGGCGCCGGATCGCACCAAGTTGTCCAAGCGTCATGGGGCCGTTGCGGTGTCTGATTACATCAAGCAAGGCTATTTGCCGGAAGCGTTTTGTAATTTTATCGCCCTGTTGGGCTGGTCCCCGCCGGATGGCGAGGAAATCGGCACACTGGAGCATTTCGCCCGGCAGTTTGAACTAGAGCGCATTACCCACAGCCCGGCCATTTTTGAAAAAGACAAACTCAACTTCATTAACGGCAAGCTGATTCGCACCATGCCGTTGGATCAGTTGCTGACCGTAGCCCGGCCCTATCTGCATGATTTTGACCTGGCCCAGTACAGCACCGACAAACTGCATATGATTCTGGATGCCGTTCGAGAGCCGGTGACCGTATTGAGCGAATTGCCGGACGCGGTGAATTACTTCTTCGGCCAAACCGTCATTCTAGATGCTCAGTTGGTTGGCGAAGTGCTAACCGGCGATGAGCCCTCCCAGGTATTGGAACGATTCAAGCATGAATTCCTGGCGACTGCGGATTTCAGCGCACCTGACGCATTGGCCGCCAAACTGAAGGAATTCGGCAACAACCTGAAGCCGATCAAGATGAAGACCATCATGTGGTCCATTCGGGCAGCGGTGACAGGACGCACCCACGGGGCGGACCTTTCCAAAACGCTTTATATCCTGGGCAAGGACATTGTATGCCACCGGGTTGAAACGGCATTGACCCTGACAACCGGTAGCCCCGCCTAAAAGCGTTCACTATTTTTATTTTTCGTCACGCTGAGATTAACGCGTTCATTGGGCAAAGCTCCGATTTTGCGGTGCCCTATTTCGGCCGTTTAATGCGCTCTCAAGCTGACTAATTTGAATATAACCAAATGTAACTTCACAAAACGATCCAAATCCTTTTATTTTGTTTTTTTAATGATATATTTTTATCAATTCAAAACAACGGAAGGGAGAGAGATTGCAATGTCGGGAGTCATGGTTCATTTAAGTCAGATAAAGCCGGGAACTTTGGTATTGGATACATTGCGCTGCCGCCGGACGATTCTGGAAGTAGTCGGCACGCCCCAGGAAACGTTGCCCGCCTTGGGTTGCACGAATTTACCCAACGGGCAGAGGATTATTACCTCCTCATGGTTAGTGGAAATGCGGGATTTAAGAACCCACCGGATCGACACCACCCGCGTTGATTGCGATGAAACCGGCCACATCGAGCGCTTTCATCTGCTGGAGTCCGAGGCCTATTTACAACTAACCGGCAGACGGGGCTAATTACTGAGGCACGTGAATGGCATGGCGAACGCCTTTATGGCTGCCGGGCCTGTTGCCAAAAAACCAGGGAAAAATCAGCCAATAGACCAAATACCCTAACAACAAGGCAAACAGAAAAATTCGAAGCCGACGGATCATCAATTTATTGAATGCTCTAATTTGAATCAATACGGAGAGATTATTTCAGCGCCTGTAAACCGGCTTTCAGGATTGAGTCAAATACGCCTCGCCCGTCACCATTCCAATTCGCGCCGTGGGATTCGGCAGCCGGCCACAGGTTACGCTCCGGATGGGGCATCATCCCCACCACGTTGCCTTTTTCGTTGCAAATGCCGGCAATGCGGTTCACGGAACCATTTACCTCTTCCGCGTAGCGAAATACGACTTGGTGGTTATCTTCCAGGCGCTGAATCACGTCCGCATCCGCCACATAATTGCCGTCGGCATGGGCAATCGGCAGACGAATCCGCTGGCCCGCCTGATAGGCATTGCTGAACAGACTGCGGTTATTCTCCACAATCAAGTCCACATGGTTGCATTGGAATTTCAGCGAGGTGTTCCGCATTAAGGCCCCCGGCAGCAGATGGGCTTCGGTCAACACCTGAAATCCGTTGCAAATGCCCAGCACCGGGCCGCCTTTTTCGGCAAAGGCCCGCACACTGTCCATCACCGGGGAAAAGCGGGCAATGGCGCCGGAGCGCAGGTAATCGCCGTAGCTGAAGCCACCGGGCAGCAAAACGCAATCCACGCCTTGCAGATCGGTATCATCGTGCCACAGGAAAACCGCCTCTTCCTTCAGGTGCAGCTTAACGGCATCCGCCATGTCACGCTCACAATTGGAGCCGGGGAAAACGACAACGCCAAATTTCATCGCTTGATTCTCAATTCGTAATCTTCAATCACCGGGTTGCTCAGCACGGTTTCGGCCAGCTTTTTCAGCTGCTGTTCGGCTTCAATCAGGCTGTCCGCCTCAATTTTGACCGAGAAACGCTTACCCGCGTTCAACGCCTGGACGTTGCCGTAACCCAAGGTATGGACGCCTTCCAGGATGGCTTTGCTTTCCGGGTTCAAAATATTCTTGCGGCTATGAACCAGGACTTCCGCCTGATACATTTGTTTCCTGACTGAATTTGCCGCCACCGGCTGCTCCAGGCGTTGCAACAGAGTGCGATAGGTTTCCGCCAGGTCGGCCAAATCCAGGCGGAACACGTCTTTATCCAGCACCGCGCCGGTTTGCTGATCGCGCAGGCGGAAATTATCCGGGCTCAACTCGTCGCCCAGCAATAAGTGGCCGTTTTTATCCAGGCCGAATTCCAGTTTGAAATCCGCGCAGCGAATGCCACGAGCGGAAAAATAAGCTACAAACAGCTCGTTGATTTGCAATGCCAGCACCTTGATGGATTCCAGAACCGATTCGGTGGGAACCAGGTTCAGCTCCAGAATCATGTCTTCCGTAATCTGCGGATCATCGTTGGTTTTATGAAAAAATTCCACCAGAGGCTTGTGGAACGGCATGCCCTCATCAAAGTTGAAGCGCTTCACCACGCTGCCATAGGCATAATTACGCACCACCACTTCCAGGGGGATCATGGTCAGGCGTTTGTAAACCAATTCCGTGGGTCGGCTACCGCCACCGATGAAGCAGGTGGGGATGCCGCTTGCTTCCAGCAACTGGAACAAGAGGCCGGAAATTTTAGCGTTTAATTCACCTTTGCCGGGAATCTCGGCATATTTTTTTCCATTGAACGCAGTGGCCGCGTCCTTATATTCCACCAATACCTCATCCGGCTGGTTGCCCGGCCACAGAATTTTGGTCTTGCCTTCCGCCAGAATTTCAGTCGCAACAGTCATGGGGCCGCCTTTTTTGCTTACTGATGAATACGAACGATTCGGGAATCTTGGGTTTCGGAAATTTCAATAGAAACTATAAAATCGCTTCGGCGTTTCGAAAACAGGGCTCAAGCTTTTTGAAAACCTGCCGATAATTACTCTACAAGCAAAAAATATGGCTGTAAACGTTCAATAAAACTGCCGGGCCCCTACAACCCGGCAGTTTTTTGTCGCATAAGTCCCTGCCTACGTGCCAACCCAGGCACCAATCTACAAAGTTTTTTTACTGTTTAATCGTCATCATCCTCATTACCCGATGAGTCGGGGGTTTCAGTCTTTGGAGGCTTCTCGGTTTTTGGCGGCTTGTTGTTATGGCTTTCCGTAGAGTCGTGACCCTCGTTTCCTTGAGCACGACGTTCCGCCAACCGTTGCTTTATAACGGGGGCCAGCTTGGCAATAATCATGCCGAACATCATTCCCATCATCTGCATCATCATGTTGCCACCGCCGGGCTTTTGTCCGCCCATACCGGGGGGCTGCATACCGGGGCCCATTTTCCCCATCATCGACGCGTTGGCCATGGTGTTGTTCAGGTTATCCAGAAACTGGCACATGCCGGAGCCGGGAGCATAGGCCATACCGCCATCCAGGCCGGCAATACCGGTGTATGTAAACTGTGTGCGCTGGGTATAGCTCATCATGGGGGGCATTCCCATGCCCATGCCTTGAGGCATACCCGTAGGGGGCATCATCATCCTTCTACTACTCCTCTAATCAGAAAGCACGATGGAATCCCTTCTCCGCCGGAGCGACTTCCGGAGGCAAGGCTCCATTTCAAATTCCTGTCTACCACTACTCTACTTCTACTACGATTACAAAGGCTGGTTCTTTCGGCCTGCAATGCCACTCACCATTGAATAGCGATGCAATCCCGGTGGAGGGACTATCGGTGAATCACGGCATGATTCCCTACACTCCATCCAAATAAATAAAAACAATCAAATAAGTTAAATTGCCTTTATTTAGATTGCGTCTGTAATATTCCGTAATCTATTGCACAATCGCCCCGACAACAGCCTTGGACGAAAGGCTCTCCAGACGTGAAAAATTCCGGTTTACTGCGGTTCCCGCTTGAGGGATTCCTGAACTTCCAGCCCCTCGCCGCCCAGTAGTTCCAAGGGTTTGCCTTCCACGGACAAATTGATTTTATGGCTATTGTCCACGGAATATACCGTTTGCTTTAGCTCTTCAAAACGCTGATCGATGCTGGTGGAACCGCCACCGCTGGAGAATTGCTGAGAGAGGTTGATGTCCACGGCATCGTTTTTCTTTTTCAGGCTCAGTAGCTTGGTGCCTTTGGGAATTTCACTGTAATACCCTTGGCTTTTCTCTTCCGGGGTCGGGCCTTTGAATAGTTCATTCAATGCGAACTTGAGCGGTTCGCTCTTAGCGTCTTCCGGCAACTTGCGGATCACATTCTCCACAATACTTTGGCTGCCTTGGTATTTGCTGAAGAAAACAGTCACCACATCGCGCGGTTCGGAACCCTGGTGGTACACGGTGTCATGCGGCGGCTTCGGCTTACAGCCCAGCAACCCAAAAATCAGTCCCCCGGCCAGAATGACGGCCAGAATCGCAATTCCTAACGGCGACTGGAATAATGACGGTTTCTTCTTCGGCTCGGATGACATTGCAGACCCTTTTAAACTCAACCGGCATCAAATGCCACTTCAATTTTACCAGACCGGGCCCTGAATCGGGAGGCCGAATCGGCTTGTTTGTGCTATTCTCAGCCACAAGGCACAATCTGCTGCCAAACCTTACCATGCCGATGTTTTCCCCGGTTTCCCCTGCCGGTTACCGGTAAGGTTACCCCAAGCGTTTACCCCAGTCGGAGGAATCCTAATGCCGAGTTTCAGTGATTTGCGCGGTTTTTTAGACGTGTTGAAAAAAGCGGACGAGCTGGTGGAAATCAGCGCGCCGGTTTCCACACACCTGGAAATCACTGAAATCGCGGATCGAATCAGCAAAGCGCCGGAAAACCGAAATAAAGCATTGCTGTTTACCAATGTGCATGGCCCTAACGGAGAAAAATACGACATGCCGGTGCTGATCAACGCCATGGGTTCCCACAACCGCATGATGCTGGCCCTGAACGTGGAACATTACGAGGAAATCCAAAAGCGCATTGAGTTCTTCATCAAGCCGGAAATTCCTAACAACCTGTGGGAAAAAATTCAGATGCTGCCTAAACTGGCGGAGCTGAACAAGTTCTTGCCCCGCGAGCACAAAGGCCCAGCCCCCTGTCAGGAAGTGGTGCTGACCGACCCCATGCAACCCATGCTGGACGCGATTCCCATTATCACTTGCTGGCCGGATGACGGCGGCCCGTTCATGACATACCCCTGCGTCTTCCTGAAAGACCCGATGACCGGGGAACGCAACGTGGGCATGTACCGCATGCAGAAGTACGACAACACCACCACCGGCATGCATTGGCACAAACATCACGACGGCAACCGAATTTACGAAAACGCCCGCCGCATGGGCAAGGATCGGGTGGAGGTAGCCGCTGCCTTCGGGTGCGCGCCTCATGTTATCTATAGCGCTACCGCTCCATTGCCGCCTGGCATTGATGAAATGATTCTGGCCGGGTTCCTGCACAGCGATCCGGTGAAGATGGTGAAGTGCAAAACCATTGATAACGAAGTGCCCGCCAACGCCGAGCTGGTGGTGGAAGGCTATGTGCTTTTAGACGAGCTGCGTTGGGAAGGCCCGTTTGGGGATCATACCGGTTATTATTCGCTGGCGGACGATTTCCCGGTGCTCCATGTAACGGCCATCACGCACCGGAAGAACCCGATTTACCAAACCACCATCGTGGGCAAGCCTCCGCAAGAGGATTGCTACCTGGGCAAGGCCACCGAACGGATTTTCCTGCCGTTGCTGAAGATGTTTATCTCGGAAATTGTGGACATGAACCTGCCCTGGGAAGGGGTGTTCCACAATTGCGTGATTTTGAGCATCGATAAACGCTACCCCGGCCACGCCAAGAAGGTGATGAGCAGCGTATGGGGCTTTGGCCAAATGATGTTCAGCAAGTACGTGATTGTGGTGGACAAGCATGTGAACGTACATGACATGGGGCAAGTCGCCTGGCACGTGTTCAACAATACCGACCCCAAGCGGGACATGATGTTCGCTGAAGGCCCGATGGATATTCTGGATCACGCTACCCCGCTATGGGCATTCGGTAGCAAGGTGGGCATTGATGCCACCCGCAAGTGGCCGGAGGAAGGCTTCAACCGCGATTGGCCGGATGAAATTGAGATGGACGCCGATACCAAGGCCAAAGTGGATGCCCGTTGGAATGAATATTTCGCTCAAACAGCCCTCCCTGTTCGCTAAGGTTTTTACCCAAGCCAATCTGGGAAGCGCGTTCCTTACCTGCGCCTCCCGTATGGTAGGGGCCTCGTATCGGGTTACGACGCTTCTGATCCCAAGCTGCGCGCCACGGCCGTATCACCGGAACCGGAAGTGGTAATCAAGCGGGAAGCCATTTCCTTAGGGTTGGCATAGTGCTTCGGGTTGTTTACCGCCATGGCCAACACCGCGCTCAGCACCCGGCTGGGCTTTAAGGGCAAGAACTTTATACTGGTGCAATTTACCACCGTGGCAATCGCGAACGCTTTGGCGGAAGGCGTTTCTCGGCTACTTGCCTATCGAGGACTACAGTCCATTTCACCAGCTTCCACCGTTCCATCTTTCATAACGGCTCCGCCTGCCATAATAACGCCTGCCAACCCGTTTCAGGGCGTTGCAGTCCAGTCCTCTTCCCCTTGAAATAAAAGCCGCAGAGGCTCGATAAAAGCAGCTGCGGTTTTTAGAAGAATTCAGTTAGAGAAATTAGGGTGTGGGATCAGACACGTCTCATCCCACGAGTATTATAAAGAGTTGGACCATGCCGGATTGTATTTTTAATATTTTCTTAAAGATACCGTCGAGCTCGCTTATCCAAACAGGCACATTGATCGGATTGCCGATCCTATCTCCGTCGAGCAGCCCTCTCGCGGTTCAAACAGTTCAAAAGGCGACCCGCATATGCGACGGTCGCCTTTGATAAGAGAAACAGTTCCAGAAGAACCCACGTTGATTCAGTATTTAAAGCTTAAACACCAAGCCTTTTTTGCCCTCTAGTTAAAAAACTCTCACTTATTGTTCCCAGCAAAAACTCACCATTGAATACCCAGTCACAATCCCAGCATAATTTGCGATTGACGTTCTGGTCTTACCAATGTCAGTTATTCATCGTACCCGTGAATAGCAGGGAACTCAGCGGGAGCGCTTGCCAGGAAGTCAAACGTATTGGGAGCATGGAACTGACCGCGTGCTTCATTTAACGTCAGTTTGTTGGCAAAGTTAGCTGCATTACTTACAATAGGGCTGCCGCTAAACAACAACGGGTTGCTACGGGTAAAGGTATCAACCTGTGGGTTGCCTGCGCCATACTGAGGCACATTTTGTGGTGTAACCGGCGGGATGTTGCCTCCACCCGGCAGGCCCACTTTGTTGAGTTTGGGAAGATTCAACCCAAAAAACATGTCGCCGCTCATTAGTTTTCTCCTTTAACTGCTTCTCTCGAAATGCTTGTTTACCCTGAAAACCAGTTTATTACTCTCGTAGTTGTATAAAAACCGTTTTTAGGATTTTGATGTTAGTCAACTCTCGGATTGTTTATTTATGTTTACAAATTTATAAACAACCCTGATTTTACAAGCATTTCCGGCTTTCCACTGGAAATCCGATCAGTCTCTCTATAGACTCATCATAGAGCGCGGCGACCATGGTTGCAATTTACCGGGCCGGAATCTTTACGTTTTCCCCTTAATTCTCCCTAATCCAGTCCGAACTGACTGATATCCAGGGGGGCATCCTGCAAAAAGGCCAACGTCTCCGGAGACAGGGAAAGCCCCCGAGGGTCTTTCGCCACGGCACTGCGAACCAAACCGGGCACATTCACCTGATCGGGCGTGACCTTCTGAGGAATGACGGACAGCTCCTTGGTAGAGCCAAACGCCAACGCATCGTTCAACCCGAACGTTCCCGACAGGCTAAATGGCATCAGCCCTCCTGAAGCGACATCCGGACGATTAACACCCTGTGCATTAAGCCCATACGTATTGCGCCCTGAAAACAGGCCATTAAACCACATATCTCCCATATCTCTACTCCTCTTTCCCTACTTCTCTCTTCCACACCAATACATCAATAATCCCTACATAATAATAAAAACAATCAATAAGAAATAATTGCCTCCAAACCACGGATAGATTGTATATCCTGTCGGTCTAACACGCTCAAATCAGGCATTTGGATGAGATTCCAGGCTTTATTCCCCGCTTCAGGCACAGAAAGGCTATGATAAAGGTGTGGAAGTGTAATGATTCATCATGCGCCCAATAACCATCCAAACCCTTCTGAAGTGGGTCTACAATCGTTTGGTGCCAACATTGCTGGCCTGTCTGGCGGTCATTGGCCTGTGGTACATGGCCCAGCAGTCGGAGTCGCATGTTTACAGCCTGTTTATGCGCTGGTCCGCCAAGCCGGCCCCGAATCAAAGCCAGGTCACGCTCATCCTGATTGATGATGAATCCATTGCCAGGCTCAGCGAACGGTTTGGCCCGCCCCCCTGGCCTCGCAAATCCTACCTGCAAGCATTCGACCGGATTGCCGCCGCCCAGCCCGCCCTGATGGTCTTCGACAGTCATTTTGTCAGCCTGAACCAACCGGATGACGCGGCGTTCTTTACCGCCCTGAAGCAATATCCCAACCTGATTGGGGGCCTGGTCAAAGAGGAGGCGGGAGCATTAAGCAACAGCCTGAATACCCATCGGCCCCAGTATTACCGTTTAAATCTGGGGGTGGTAAGCGTGCAGGAAGATACGGACGGGGTCATCCGGTCCTTAAAGCCCGTATACCAAGTGCAAACCGGCCTTGGAAAAACGGGCATTTTCCCGGCGCTTTCCATGGCGGCGGTGCTGGAATATTTGAATACGATGCATCCCGGTCAAAACTGGACCCTGGACTTGGAGCAGACCGATAAAACCCCGAATTTGAAGCTGTTTTCCGATAGCGTCTCCACTGCAACACAGGCCATTACGCTGCCGCTTTCGGCGGAGCAAACCCTGCGGCTGCGGTGGTACCGCATTGTGAACGCCGGCAAAGCGGAGTATGCCCGCAGCCATGCCGCCATTCCTTTATGGCGTTTCTTTGAGGAGGACAGTCGCGGGGAACTGAAGCGACAACTCCAGAACCGCATTGCGCTGATTGGCTCTTCCTCCACTTTTTACCGGGATTATCACCAGACCCCGATGGCCAACCGGCATTCCGGCCCGGACATCCACGCCACCGCCATCGACAACATCCTGCAAGGGCAAGCCCTGCAAAAAACCGATATCTGGATTAACCTGGCCATTCTGGCCTTTCTCTGCCAAATCATCTTTTACCTGAGGTTGGAAATCCGAGGCTTCGGCAAAACGCTGCTGTACACGCTAGGCACCATGATTATCTATTGCTGGGTGGCCTTCTGGTTCTTTTCGGCGCAATCGCTGTGGCTGGACGTGATTACACCGGAGGTTTTCATTGTGGCGGCTTTCCTGGCAGGCAGCACCTTCCGGATTATCTTCAAGGAAAAGCAACTGGCCATTATGGAAAAAAACCTGGCCCAACTGGTCGATCCTGAAGTCTTCCAGGAGATCCGGCGCTTGTCTCATATTCTGAAACCCGGCGGACAGAAGCTGGAGATTACCTCCATGTTCGTGGATATCCGCAACTTCACGGCGCTGGCGGAACGCCTGCAACCCAATGAAGTCACCGAGCTGCTGAATGAGTTTTACGGCGATATCGTCAACATCGTGTTCGCCTATCACGGCACCATCGATAAGTTCATGGGTGACGGCATCCTGATTATTTTCGGCGCGCCATTGCCAAACGAGAACCACCGCGCCATGGCCCTGCAAGCCGCCAACGATATTCTAACCGTTACCGGCAAGCTATCCCAACGCTGGCAGCACAGCCTGGGCATTGATACCGACATCGGCATCAGCGTCAACAGCGGTCTGGCGTTTGTGGGCTTTTTGGGGCCCGCCGATAAACTGGAATACACCGGCGTCGGCGACACCGTTAACATCTGTGTGCGCCTGCAAGAGCATACCAAGCAATTCCAAACCCGGCTCATCCTGAGCGAGCACACCGTGAACGGGCTAAATAAGGCACTGGTGGAAAGCATTCCGGACGACAGTTACGTGGAACTGGGCGATGTAACGGTGCGCGGCCGGGAAGGGGGCATCCGAATCTATACATTACGCCACGCATTTTTAACCCCACCCGAATAAGAAAACTTGAAAGGCAATTTTTTTCGATTCGGCTCCTTTATTTTTATATCCAATTTATACACATCTCAAAAGGAGCCCCAATGAGTTCCATTCTGATGCTATTTGCGGCTATTTTCGTGATTGGGCTATTGTGCTACGCCACGGAACCCATGTTCACCGAAAAATAGCGCCTTCCTTTAACCTGAACAGTTCAACCGCCTTCTTCTTATTATAATGATGAGATCGATAGGAGATTCCCCATGCGGTTGCTGTTTTGCGTTAACCGAGATCTGTACGCCAATTTAGCCCTGAACCATCTTCTGCCCCACTGCGCGCAGGATGACTGCATGGTGTTTTTCTCGGAAAAAGTGGGCAGCAGGAAGATTACCTCCCCCACGCTGGACTTTTTGCGTTTCTACGAACAGGAGTTGCCCAATCGCTATCTGTTCCCCCTGTATGAAAACTGGCCTTCATCGGAGCCGGGCCGAGAAACCAGCCATTTAAAAACCTTTCAGCAGCTTAGCGAGCGTTATCAAACGCCCATGCTCAGTGTTCAGAACATCAATGCGCCGGATACCGTTCAGGCCGTCGCCGCATTTCAACCCGATCTGATTATTTCCATCCGCTTCGGGCAAATTTTAAAAGAGGCCATCATTCAACTGCCTCGCTACGGAGTGATTAACCTGCATTCCGGCCTGCTACCGGAATACCGGGGCATTTTAGCCACCTTCCGTTGCATGCTGCATGATGAGGCCCACTATGGTTACACGCTTCATTATATAGATGATGCGTCAATCGATACGGGCCGCGTTATCCAAAGAGTCATCATGCCCGTGGATGCCGACCAATCCCTATTCCATCACATCAGAAACCTGTACCCGTCTGGCGCTAATGCCATTCTGGAAACCCTTCATTTGTTGAGACAAGGCAAGCAACCCACCACAACCGAACAAGACCCGAATGCAGGCAATTACTATGGTTTGCCAACCGCTGCAGAATTTGAGTTATTCAAGCAAAAGAGATACCGGATTCTGGATGAAACGGATTACTTCCACTATTTAAGCCAGTATCAGCCGGATGTGATACCGCCTGGCTCAAACCCACACCTATCAGCATTGCTACACGAGCCTTTGCCAACTGTACATGCCACTGTATAGGTCGGCTTGCCGTGATCGGCGTTATAGGCATAAGATAGACATATGCTGCAAGTTCACAAGTATCAAGGGAGTGATGGCTCCCCCTTACGCTACGGGAAAGTGGTGGATTCCAACCGGCCGGATACCGGCAAGGCCATGCTGTTTGTGCCAGGTCTCGGCGGTTCGGTCAAGGACGCGCATCCGTTTCTGGAGCAACTGCTGCCGGAATACAATCCCATTTACGGCCCGGATCTGCGGGGATTCGGCCTGAATCCACTGGAAGATCCCATCCACGCGGTCAAACTGATTTGGGACGATTTGGAAACCTTTTACCAGCAGGTTATTGTTCCGGCCAACCACACGGAACTGGCGTTGTGCGGCATCAGCCTGGGCGGGGTGCTTTCCACGCTACTCGCGGCCCGTTACCCGGAGCGTTTCAGCCGGGTGATTATATTGGCGCCTGCCTACCGCCCCCACAAACAAACCTTTTCCCTCAGCTATACCATCCGCAATACGCTGGCCTTCCTGCTTAAAGGCAAAAAAGCGCGCACCATGCTGCCATACGGCATTTCCGCCGTCACCAATAACCCGGCCATTCTGAATGATCCGCAATACACAGATCATCCGCCGCTCGTTCTGTCGCCCGGCTTTTTATTGAGCGTGAGGGACTACTGCAACGCGGCCTTCTCCGAGATTCGCAACATTAAAATCCCCACCATGATGGTCATTCCCGGCCAGGATCTCGTATGCGACCCAGTGGCTATGAGGCAGGGCTTTGATCGCCTACCGGCCGACACCCCCAAATTGTGCCGGGAATACCCCGATTTCTACCATGACGTGCTGTTTGAAGCCCGTCACTCGGAAATCGCTCAGGAAATATTAGGATGGCCGGATTCTTTGACTTCCCGCGCCGCTTCCGTGGCATCCATATAAGGCTGAATGAACTCAATCGCCTCGATATTAATTTGGATGAACGGATAGGTTTTCGGATCCCGTGTGCCATTTACCCGGTTAATAATTTGCACGTCCGTCATGGCGATGAATTTACGGTCGGTGTTGAGCATATTGGACAAGCGGCGTCCTTCTTTCCCCAGCCGAGGAAAGTGGATATTGCCTTCTAGATTGAAAAACCGGGTCACAATAATCGCCCGCAACACGTCTGCTGTGGCTTTTACCGAATGGATCGCATCACTCACGTTCTCTCTCCCAAACGCTCAAGTCGATTTTATTCTTTACTATAAAATTTTG
>JAJQJM010000044.1 GCA_021323475.1 Vampirovibrio sp. | reverse complement strand
GGACGTACCGTTGGCCACATGCGTGGGGTACAAATTCGCAAAGGAGGACGGCAACGGCAACAGTTCGCCCGGCGCGGCAATGGTGGGGTTATAACGGTGCCCGTCTCCACGGGAGGAAAAGTTGGAAATGCGATAATTCTGGCGCCAGCCCGGCGTCTGATTGGTGTTGCAGGCCGCCACCGAAATGACGTATGGGCTTTCCGCCAGCAGGTTGAACTCCGAGCCCGGTTTGCTGACAAACGAGGAAAACGTTTTGTGGTGGTCATTGCCAGCGGAGACCACCAGGAAAATACCATTCTCCGATGCCTCACGCGTGGCGTCCACATAAGCCTGACGCACTCTTGCCACTTTCGGATTTCGGTCCAGCAACTCATCCACCCGCCTCATCAGGTGGCGTTGCTGCTCATCAATCGACGTTACTGGCAACGCTACGGGCGAGACGAAGGGCAACGCGATAGGGCGGTTACCGACAAACCATTGGCGGCTATGCGGAAACTGGTAGGTGCCATCCGGGTTTAGCGCATTCAGCATCGCCCAGAGATTACTGTAGCAAAGCGCGCGCGACTGTCCCCAACTAAGGTTAATTACGCGCAGCGCCGGATCTCGGCGGTTTTGCAGGTTTTTAATCAACCGGGTCAAGTCGGTATACATGGCTGCGTAATTATTGACCAGATCCTGCCTGATCTGAATCGGGTCATCTCCTGCCGGATAGTAGCGTGTCGCCCCGTTTTTCATCAGGTAAGTCTCCAGCCGGGCACCGGGCGCCACGCCCCAGTCGCGATCCTGAACAATGGAAGTGACCGCTTTAATGTGGTTTTTCAGGACACGGAGCGACCCCATATTCCTGGGCTCACAGATCATAATTTTTACGCCCCGCCCGTCAACCCCCTTGGAGGTCAGCGCTTCCCGAATCTGTAGGATTTCAGAGCCCTCGTAGGCCAATGATCGCTGTTTGGTTTGTAGCGCTCTGGCAAACGGGCTTTTCGCCCTCTCAAAATTCACCGTCAGGTGAGCATTCCGGAAGATATTTCCGCTCGGCCCGTTGGCCAGCATGTAATTCCCTTGCGTGTCCATTTGCCCCACCGGCAATAGCGATTCATAAGGCCCCGTCCCCACAGGCCGCACGATTTGCCCCGCCCCCAATATCTCCACCGGGCAACCGTAAATCAGGTTTTCGCTCAACTGAATTGACCCCGTAGCCGCTTTCACAAACGCATCCGGCGGCAACACCGGAAGCCCCGGCGGGGGCGGGGGTTGAGCAGGCGGCCGTGGCCGGCCCCACGGAAGAGTAAAGCCGGGCATAAGACCGGGAATCATCGTAGGAATCATGAGGCAATTGTAGAAGCATCGCCCACCGCATGCAAAACATGGCCCACCGGTCCCTGTTCCCCGATTGTCGCCAATCAGCCCCTTCATGAAACGGGCACTTATGGTAGGATGAAACCGTCTTTTCAGACCGTATCCCCAACTAAGAACCGGTAGCCGCCCATGACCATTCAATCCGATATTGCCGAAGTCCAGGACGAAAAATGTTCCGTATACGGTCCCGTCCATTCCTGGCGGGTCGGATCGTCGCTGGGCATCGATATGCTGCTGGAAACATCCACCTGCTCGTTCAACTGCATTTATTGCCAACTGGGCGATATCCAGTTGAAAACCGCCGAGCGCAGAATTTATGTGCCCACCGCGCAAGTGGAACACGATTTGCGCCGCAGCCGCTGGGAAGAAGCGGATATCATCACCTTCAGCGGTAGCGGAGAGCCCACCTTGGCCCTGAACCTGGGCGAAGTAATCCATCTTATCAAGGAATACACCCACAAGCCGGTGATGGTATTGACCAACGCCACCCTGCTGCATGAACCGGCGGTGATTCAGGACTTGCAGGAAGCGGATATTGTGGCCTGTAAACTGGACGCTTCCACGGAGGCGGGCCTGAAGCAGATGAACCGACCGGTAGCCGGCGTTACGCTGGAGCGGATTGTTTCCGGCATTAAGCACCTGAAGGCTAACTATAACGGCAAACTGGCTCTGCAATGTATGTTTATGCCCACCAACCTGCGGGAAGTGGAAGCGCTGGCCGATATCATCAACGACATTCAGCCGGACGAAGTGCAGTTGAATACGCCCAAGCGCGCTTATCCGCTGGAATGGCACTTGGATTCCCGCGGCAACCACGGGGAAAAAACCTATCCCACCCGTGAACTTAGGGTGGTCAGCCCACCCCAGGCCGATGAAATCGAGCATTTATTGCAACAAAAAACCCAGGTGCCGATTCTGTCGATTTACAAAAAATAGGGCTAACCCGCTGGCATTTCGAGCTTAATGGTTGTCATGACCACTCCCTGTTATTGCGGGGCGTGAAACGACGCAGCCATCTGCCCGGCGCCGGAATGCGCTCGCTTAACGGACACGGTCAGCCGATTGCCGCGCTCCCGTTAGTCGCTCGCAATAACAATATCCTCTGTCGAAATGGCAGAGCCTTCCATATGGGAAGGCATACTACTTAAAAATAGCTAAATTGGCGGCAGCACACTGGTTTAATCCATCATGCAACATAGGAGTCCGGCATCAACAGGGCTTCATGTAGCGCCTTATTCGTCTCAACCGGCTTGTGTACAGAATAATCATTTCGGAATTTCCCAAACTCAGGCCCCCAGGGAATTAAAATGAGGTATTATAGTTTAAAAGTTCAGCCGTGGGTTTCCGAATTTTTATGTATGAGATCCAGAAAACCACAAATTATCGCTTTCAGTACACGAAGCTGAACTTGCGCTTCAAACGCTTCGTGGACGAAGCAATCGAAGTGCTCAAGGAAAATCCGACCGACTACCAGAACCGGATTACCCACATCGGGAACAAGAAGGACGGCGGGCTGTATCGGTTTCGGATACCGGGATGTTATTTAATGTACGTAGTGCCTTTCCACCAGGAAAACGAGGCCCAGTCCATCATCCTGCTCAGCGTAAAGATGATGTAGCCTTTTTTACCGGGCCGCGCGGGAGAAGACTTCCTGCCGGATGTCATCCGTAATGGGGTTGAAATAGGCGGAGGCCGCCACCATCGCCGCGTTATCGGTACAGTAGGCCATTTTGGGCACATACAGCCGGGTGCCGGGATTACTGTCGGCATAGGTTTGGAACCGGGTGCGAATACCGCTATTGGCGGACACCCCGCCCGCAATGGCAATCGTATCAATCCCGTGTTCACGTGCACAACGCACGGTTTTCTCAAACAGCGTCTCCACCACGGTGTGCTGAAACGAGGCCGCCATGTCCGCCGTCAGGGCTTCCTTGGCTTCCGATGGGCTATCCGGGGGCAACAATTGGTTGGCTTTTTCGTAGGCCCGAAGGGTGGCGGTTTTCAATCCGCTGAAACTGAAGTTATACGGGTGATCCAGCGCCGCCTTGGGCAAGCGGAATGCCTTGGGATTGCCGCTGTAAGACAACTTATCCAGCACCGGGCCGCCGGGATAAGGCAGATTCATCAGGCGGGCCACCTTATCGTAGGCCTCCCCGACCGCATCATCCATAGTTTCACCCACAATGCGCATGGATTGGTAATCGTCCACCACGATCAATTGGGTATGCCCGCCACTCACCAACAAACACAGGAACGGCGGCTCCAAATCGCTTTCCAGGTAATTCGACGCGACATGGGCGTACAGGTGATTCACCCCCAAAAAGGGTTTGCCCGTAATTAAACTGAGCGTTTTGCCCGTATTGGCCCCCACCAGCAGGGAGCCCACCAGGCCCGGCCCCAGCGTGGCCGCAAAGGCATCCATATCCGTCAACTGGCAACCAGCCTGATCCAGGGCGGCTTGCAGGGTATCGTTAATGGATGCGATATGTTCCCTGGCGGCAGCTTCCGGCACCACACCGCCGTATTTGGCATGCAGATCGGTTTGGGAGCAGATGACATTGGACAACACCTGTCGCCCGTTCCGCACAATGGCCACGGAGGTATCGTCGCAACTGCTTTCCAGCGCCAGAATCAGAGATGGTGGATTCAAGTTCATCGGGGAATCGGACTTTCCTTGACAGGGTTTGGGCAAGCTGTTCCGGGCCATGCCCCCACCGGTGCCAAAATCAGATTAAAGGATGGTTACGGCGGTCGCTTTTTAGGATACAATACACGGTACATAAGGGATAGGCAGACGCATGCTAATACTTTTCAAAACCATTCGCAATAACCCCATTGTCAAAGCGATGACGCCTTGGGTGGTTCTAAGTCTGGTTTTCCCCGCGATACTGCTGTTTAATGCCCTGTTTTTAAGTGTATTCCCTTCCCAGCCCATGATCGAGGGTAAGGCCAATGCGGTTCAGGAAGCGCTGAACCCCAAAAACAACCTGATGCAATCCTCGTTCATTTATTATTCCCGCGATCCCAACCAGTTGTTCGGCAACTTCTACTACACGCTGGGCACTCAGCTAGCCGCCCGTGGCCAACTGGGTTCCGCAGAAAGCATGCTGGACAAGGCCGCCAAATTGCTGCCGAATGACGGCTACGTGCATATGAATTACGGCATCGTGCTGGAAGCCCTGCAGAAATTCCCCGATGCCGCCACCCAGTACCAGGAAGCTGTTCGGCTGGATCCGAAAATGGTGCAGGCTTATTACAGCCTGGGCCTGTTGCAGGATAAAATGGGCAACGTGGATTTAGGGGTACAAACCCTGCAAAAGGCTGTGGATTTGGCCCCGGAGAACAGCTTTATCAATTACGACATCGGTGTTTTGTACGCCAAGAAAGGCGACTACCAGAAATCGGCCTATTATTCCCAAAAGGCGGTGGAAGGCGGCAGTGAATTCGCCGAAGCGTACAACAATTACGGTTACGCGTTGGCCCAACTGGGAAAATACGACGAGGCCCTGAAGGCTGTTGAAAAGTCATTGTCCCTGAAACCGGACAGCGCGGCCGCCCTGGACAGCAAAGGCTTTGCCCTGTACGGGCTTGGCCGTTACGATGAAGCCATGAAAGCCTATACCGAAGCGCTGAAGATGGACCCTACTATTGGGGAAATCTACCTCCACCTGGGGCAGGCGCATGAAAAGCTGAAAAACTACGACAAGTCGGTAAAGGCGTATGAAACTTACCTGCAAATGACGCCGGACGCTTCGGACAAGGCGGACGTGGAAGGTAAAATCAAGCAACTGAAGATGCAGATAACCAGTCGGAACCACAAATGAGACGATTCATCCTCACCATTGCGATTGTGGCAATTGTCAGCCTTTGCCTCGGCACGAACCGTCCCGGTTTTGCCGGCAATACGTCCACTGCCGCAGCCAGCGGGCAAACGCCAACGGCCACGGCTGTTAGCGGCAGCGGCGGCGCCACATCCAAACAAAGCGCTCCGGTCTCCGGTGGAGGCCCCCAGGTAAAGCCCATGCCCCCCATTCAATCGAGTCAAGCCATCAAGCCCCGTGTACCTACCAAACCAAGACCTTAATCTCCATATCCACAGCCGTCTGTACCTGACCGGCTTTATGGGAGCCGGTAAATCCACCATCGGAAAAATTCTGGCCCACCGCATCGGCTATCGCTTCTACGATACCGACCATTTGGTTATGCGCGGTTTTCGCAAGCCGGTTTCCCAGATTTTCGATGAAAACGGGGAAGAGGAATTTCACAAGGCGGAGCTTTTGGTGCTGCATGAACTGGCCCGACGCAATCGGGTGGTGGTTTCTACCGGAGGCGGCACGTTAGTGCGGGACGACGCGTTTCACATCGCCCGTAATTCCGGCACACTGGTCTATTTGCGCGCTCCGGTTTCGGATTTGTATGAGCGGGTGCTGTTTAGCCCCAAAGATCGCCCGGTGGTGGACGTGCCCGATACCGAAACGGCCTTCCGGCAGCGGTTTGAGGAGCGCAGGCGGTATTATGAGCAATCCGATTTGACAGTGGACACCATTGGGCGCAGGCCGGACGACGTGGTGAAAGATATTATCAGCGGCCTGGATTTGAAGGTGGTTCGGCATGGCGAAAAACGTGGATAGCCCCAGTTTGGCCCGCGAGCAAATTGAGGTGCTTTTGACGGCGGCAGAGCCTCGCCGTTACCGGATTGTGGTGCAGCCCGGCCTGATGAACCGACTGGGCGAAGAATGCCAGGACATTCTAGCGCCGGATGCCAAAATTCTACTGCTGACCGACAGCCATTTGGCTGAGCGTTATTTGCCTACAGCGATGGACTCCCTGAAAGCAGCCGACTTTGAGGTGATTCCGATGGTTATTTCCGCCGGGGAGCATAGCAAATCGCTGGCCCAGGCGCAGGAAGTCTACGAAACCGCCCTGCAGCATAGCATGACCCGCAAAGACGCCATTTTAGGGCTGGGCGGCGGCGTCATCGGAGATTTGGCAGGTTTCTGCGCCTCCACCTATCACCGGGGAATCGCGGTGATTCACGCGCCAACCACGTTAGTAGCCCAGGTGGACTCTGCCATCGGGGGCAAAACCGCCGTCAATTTCGGCAAAATCAAGAATAATATCGGAACTTTTCATCAGCCGCTCCGGGTATTGTCCGACACAAGCGCCCTAGATAGCCTGCCTGAACGGGAATTGGCCGCCGGGATGGCGGAAGTCATCAAATATGGTCTGATTGAGACTTCCTGCATGGGGACGACCGGCTTTTTTACATGGCTGTTGAACCATGCCCAGGCCGGGACGCTGCGGGCCGCATTTCCGGAAATGATTCGCCGGTGCTGTGAAATCAAAGCGGCCGTGGTGATGCAGGATGAGCTGGAAACCAAGGGATTGCGGTTCTTTTTGAATCTGGGGCATACGTTCGGGCATGCGTATGAATCGCTCAGCGAGTACGGCCTGTTGCACGGCGAGGCGGTTGCCATCGGCATGCAGAAAGCATTACGTCTTTCAACATTGCTGGACCTCTTTCCAGCCGAGGTGGAAAGCCAATTGGAAACGCTGTACCGGCATACCAACCTGCTGGACTGTGTTCAACAACCCTTGCCATATACGCCGCAAGCCCTGCTGGAGAAAATGAGGCTGGATAAAAAGAACCGGGATGCGAATATCCGACTAATTCTACCTGTAGAGCAGCCCGGCAAGGTAGTAGTGCGGGATGATATTCCGGATACACTGATTTTAAAGGTGTTAGCGGGCAATTAAATTTTCTGGTGCGAAAGCGGATTGTTTAATATATAGTTCAGGTGTTCAAATAAACAGGCGCTAATAGCCTGTTTTTCCGTCGTTCATTACCTATCACCTTTTTATGTTGTTTTAAGAGAGGTTATTACCTTGAATATCTCACTACGTGCTGCTCGGCCCGTGGGAATTCCGGTGCGCTTTGGCGCAGATCCAGGTCAGCAGTCCAGCACACCGGCTTCGGAGACACGACATTCCGCCTCACCGGCACACGCACAATCACAAGAGGGAGAAGACCGGGGAGATCGGCTGGAACGCCATACCAGCCAGCGCAGCAATGCAACCGGCCAAGACCACCAAAACACCCGAACCAGCGTGGCTCCGCTGGATGAAGATACGGATATCGGTGGAGTACGCACCGACATTCAAACGCCAGCGCCCCTCCCCTCGGCGGCAACGGCGGCAAGCCGAATGGCGAACATACAAGTCATCCGGGACCTGTTTGGTCATGAGCCTCAGCACGACAATGAGGCAGACAACCTAAGGGATTTGGAAATGGGCCATGTGCCCCCCGAAGGCAGACCGCCCGACTATACGGCAAATGGCTATGGGCAACAAATAGCGCCTTTTATGATTACCAACCATCCCCAACTGCATGTCCATCCGCAGCAGTTCCCGCAAACGCAGGCAGCGCAAAACGCACAGCAGAACAGTCAGTACGCAGTATCCAAGAAGACCTGGGCGTTTATTATTACGCTGCTGACTGTCATGGCAGGTGGTCTTGGCGCAACAACCGCGGGATGGATTACCACGGCCCTGAATCGGGGCAGCTCCTCTACTTCACCGGGTCAACCTACTTTAACGCCTACGCTTCAACCCACCAGAACACAGCCTACATCGTGGCCAACAGCCTCCACAGCCCCGACAACGCCCACACAGTCTTCCGAGCCATTCCCACCGGTTATGGGCCCCAGACCATCGAATGAACCCGCCAATCCGGGGGAAACCGACAACGCCATCCCCGGAAACCCCGGCGGCGTTAACCCCCAGTCCGGTACTGGAAGTGGTGGAGCCAGCGGTAATGCAGGCAATTCCCAAAATGCGGACGGCGCAATGCAGCAAGGCCAGGCATCACCGGAAACCATAAAGGACACTCTCGACAAAGGGTCTATCAAAGATACCCCCGATAAGCTCAATAAAAAGAAACGCAGGGAGAAGTAGGCTTCGTAAGGCCACCAACTTACGGGCAAGCCGCTGCTTCCTCACCCAGCCACCGGACGGACAGCCATCCGCCGGTGGCTGTCTATATTTCAGGCCGGAATTGCTCCTGCAACCAGACTAACAAACTTCTGACAGTGCTTTGGGCATGCTTGTCCTATCATGGTGGCATCAAGTGGTTATTCAGATGTGGGCTTACAATGCAGCTTTCCGCAGCCTTACCGTCCCTGCTTGCCCGTTGGGGACAAATACTCCCTCGCAGACGCGATAACACGACGCCACCGCCCGATTATGAGCGAATTTTCAACGACTCGCCGTCTTATTGGGATACCTTTCAGCGCAGTCCTCAAGTGGAAATCCTTGAGATGAGCCAGTTATCCCACCGGCGAGACACGATTGGGGATACGACTGAGGAGGAGCGCCGCGCAGAACGCGGCTGGATCTGTCGGAAACGCTGCTGCTGCAAGATCTGGAGGCGCAAACGTCTTCTACGGAAATGCTGCCATACCACCAGGCGCCGAGCTATGCCCAAGCGGCCCAAGCCCATATCAGCGCCTATCCCCACCTGCTGATTATCGGATTGCTGCTGCTGAGTTCTATTGGGATGTGGCTGGATTCCACGTTGGGCGATAAAAGTCGAAATCCCAACTTCCTGAACGATTACGCGGAGTTGGACTAGCCACACCGCGCACCGGCTGATACATACCCAGATGACACGTCCTGCAAAAATGCCGACTAAATGGCCTGCCGTCCTTGTAAGGCGCGTGTAATGGTCATGCTATCCGCGTATTCAAGATCCGCGCCGACCGGCAGGCCGAACGCGATACGGGTCAACCGGATGCCCAGCGGCTTAATCATGCGGGACAGGTATAAACTGGTGGTATCGCCTTCTATGGAAGGCGGCAAGGCCAGAATGACCTCTTCCACGCCGGGCTCTCCCAGCCGGGCCAACAGTTCCTTAATCTTCAAATCTTCCGGCCCAATGCCTTCCAGCGGAGAAATCAGCCCTTGCAGCACGTGGTACATGCCTTTGAACTCGCCGGTGCGCTCCAGGGCGTATAAATCCTTGGGTTCGGATACCAGGCACAGCACATTGTGCTTGCGGCCCGGCTGACTGCAAATTTCGCAGACGCTTTGGGCTGACAGGTTAAAGCATTGCTGGCAGTAACCAATCTTGTCCCGCGCGTCCAGTAAGGCATCCGAGAAATTCCGCACATCCTCGTGGGTTTGCTTGAGGACATGAAAGGCCAACCGCTGGGCGGACTTGGGGCCGATGCCCGGCAGCTTCTGAAACTCTTCAATCAGGCGGGCCAAGGGAAGCGTATAGCTCATGCACGTAGAACCTATTCGTCAAATTCAGGCTTGAACGTCATTGCAGGGGCGTTTGCCCGAAGCGATTAGGAGCAACTAAGGCGGACAAGCTGTCCTGGCTGCCTCCTGAGCGCATGCCCGGACTCTGCCATCACCCCGGCGGGCCCCGCAATGACTCAAGCCAATACCTGTAAGCTGGGCCAATGCGCCGATAAGACACATCATCCCCATACCTATTTATGACGTTCTAGAAGCCGGGGAGTTTCAGGCCGGGAATGTTCAAACCGGCGGTAATTTTGGACATTTTCTGTTCCATGGTTTCCGTCACTTTATTGCTGACGTCCTTCAGGGCGGCCAGCATCAAGTCTTCCAGCATGTCCTTGTCGCCCAAGGCTTCCGGGCTGATTTTAACGGACGTGAACTCGTACTTGCCGTTGCAGGTTACGGTAACCGCGCCGCCGCCCGCCGTGCCGGTAAACTCGGAACGCTCCATTTCCTCCTGGATGTCCTTCATCTGGTCCTGCATCTTCTGGGCTTGTTTCATCATTTGCTGGATATTGAACATGGCATGCCTTTCTTGCTGTGAATGGTAATGTCGGACAGGTTACAGCCCACTTAAAGGGTGGCCTGATACGGATGAGGCCGCCTGAGTACGTATACATCAGGACGGTAAGGCGGCGGGAACCTGCTCTCAAGTTTGGCTATTATACCCCAAAAGCCCGCCTGTCCGTCATGCCCTGCGCATAAATTCCGGCTGGGCTCCGTAACCACAACCGGATCGAAACCCGCACCGCACGGATCACAAACGCCGCGATCAAAACATTGATCCTTCGGCATCGATCCTCTGGACGATTCCAAGCAGGGGGGGCGGCCTCTACAATTGAAACCATCAGGTGAGATTTCCTGAACGTGGTAAGTGGAATTTCTGGTTAGATTTGGCTCCTTTGGACCCAGGGAGAATAGCTACGCATGAGTTCGAATGAACCGTTACAAACCGCTCAACAACAGAGTATCCGTTACTCTTCCAAACTAATGACGGCCCTCAACCGCTTTACCGGCGGCTTGGCCACCGAAGTGACGAACCCGCTGAAAGCCAAGTACGGCAAAGCCTACGATCATCTCATTTCCGGCGACACGCACCGGTACCGGGAAGAGATTGACACCGCCATTTCCCATTACAAACTGGCCCTGGAACACCGGCACGACTTTACCGAAGCCTACCTGGGCATCGCCAAGTGCTTCCGCCGCAAAGGCGACACCATGGGCGCCATCAAGTACCTCTGTAAAGCCATTGAGCAGAACAACTTCCGGAAGGAACTGCATCTGGATCTTGCAAAATGCTACGCGGAATGCGGTTATACCGCCAAAGCCATCCATCATTACGAGCGGGTCATCAAGCTGGACCGCAATTCGGTGGAAGCCCGTTTCGGCTTGGCGCTGGTGGTGGAAGCCCAGGAGGATTTCCAGTACGCCATTCGGCTCTACCTTGAAATCATTGAGATTGAGCCCGAATTTCTGCCCGCCTACAACAACCTGGGCAGCATCTACATGAGAATCTCCATGTTCGACGCGGCGGAAAGCCTGTTCCGCACCCTGGTTTCCAAGGCCCCGGAATTCACCCGCGGCCACCTGGGACTGGCGATTACGTTGGACAAGGCCGGCAAGTGCGCGGAAGCCATCAAATGCTACCAGCAAGTGATGAAATTGCGCCCCAGCACCAAGAACAGCGACTTCATCGAAAAGCGCATCATCCAGCTCAACAAGGATTTGGGACGCACCAAAACCCGGCGCAACACCACCCTGGTGCTGGTCAAATAACGATTTAACCAGATTTAACCAAGGAATAAACCTCGATAGTTCAAACAGGTTTATCGGTCAAACGCAACGCAAAGAACGGAATGGATAGATAATACCCGGTAAAACGCAATTGGTAGGCAGAATAGACGTAAAATTCAGGTTCCAAGGCATGGAACCGGTGTGACGGGGAATTTCAATCCAGAATCGGAAGCCCGTGTGGGGCATCGGGAGAGAAGGCGAAAAACGGAAGAGTCCGGCGCGAATGCCCGGACTCTTCTCACTTAAAATAATCTCTGGCGGACTGTCACTTGTGTTTTCCGGATCCCCAAAACGCGCCTATTGCGCCGGCAACAAATGGAGCCGCACCCAGCAGGGCCGCTATCGGCAGCAAGGGATGAATTAATATACCCAACAAAGCCGCCCCCACAGCCAAAGGCCAGCAAATGGCCGCAGATAAAGCAAATCCGCCTATGGCTTTTCCTGCACCGGCAAATTTAGGGGATGCGGTCGTCGCTTTACCGTTGACGGGCTGAAAACTGTCCGCTTTAGCGACTCTACCCGAAGGCATGCCGTTGCGAAGGGCGGGTGTTCGCTGGGTAGCAGCAAACTGGGGTACTTGCATTTGCGACGAATTCAAATTGCTCACCATGGCAGGGCGCTCCTTCAGATAGGGCTAGGGCTGGCTGGGCTTCTGCTGTATAAAACCTGCTCAAGGAAAATGTTGCTAGATTGACTCGCCACGCCATGAAAAATAGGGAATTTTACCCAAATTCCCTATCAAAAGGTCTTTAGTGAATGGCCCTAGTTAATGGCAACTGTAGGGCCGCATAATTCGGGATAATCGGTTTTTAGCGTTCCCCGCAGGGCTTGCAGCAAAAAGCTCAGCGCGTACTGACTGAACCAGTATTTAATATCCGCCCGGCTGTAACGGCTGTTCACCATTACTTTTTTCACGTAAATGGCATCCGGCTGCGGGCCGACAATGCCAATATAGGCCAGACCCGCGGGCTTGTCCTCGCTGCCCCCTTCCGGCCCGGCAATGCCGGTAACGGACAAACCAAAGTCGTTACGGGATTTTTCCTTAATACCCCGCGCCATTTCAGCGGCCACTTCCGGGCTGACCGCGCCGACGGCTTTCAATGTTTCCGGTTGAACGCCCAGGTATTGCGTTTTCTCCATATTGCCGTAGGTCACCATATTAATGAACGTATAGGCGCTACTGCCCGGCACATCGGTCAACCGGCTGCTAATCAGCCCGCCGGTGCAGGATTCGGCTGTTGCCAGGCTATAGCCCTTGATGGACAGCAACTGCGCCACGCATTGCTCCAGGGTGCAGTCGTCCTCGCCGTAATAATACTCGCCGCAGCGACTCAGAATTTCCGTTTTCAGCGGCTCAATCAACCGTGTGGCCTGCTCCTCGTCCGGGGCTTTGGCGGCAATGCGAATTTTCACTTCCGCGTTGCCCACATACGGGGCCACGGTAGGGTTGGCGTTTGCCATTAAATCGCCCAGCATTTCGCCCAGCTTGGATTCTCCGATGCCAAAAAAGTGCAGGTATCGACTGAGCAAAATTTCAGGATTTTCCTGCGCCTCCTGCTGCATGGCCCGGATAAATTTCACCCCCTGCGGCCACATGGCATAAAGCTCCTTGGGAACACCCGGAAACGTCAGCAGGTAAGTGGGCTTGCCGGTTTTACCCGAAACATCCCAGGCGATGCCGGGCGCGGTGCCGATGGGGTTGTCGACTGTAACGGCCCCCTCCGGCTTTTTGGCTTGTTTCAGATTGGTGGCCGACATGGGCATGCCTCGGGCAATGAAGTAGCCCTTAATGGTTTCCTCTGACTTGGGATCGGATATTAGTGGGGTTTGAAAATAGTCGGCAATGGTGGCAATGGTTAAGTCGTCTTCCGTAGGTCCCAGTCCGCCGGTAAAAATCAGCAGCGAGGATCGCTCAATAGCTTGGGAAATCACACTGTGGATGCGGGGCGGATTATCGCCGACCGTCACATGAAAATGGACATCCACCCCCAAATTGGCAAGCTGACGCGAAATCCAGGCCGCGTTGGAATTGACGACGTCTCCCATCAGTAGTTCACTGCCTACGGCTATAATTTCAGCTTTCATATGCGCGCCATCCTTTTAGATTCGTTTTGTTCGATTCTTCTTTATTTAGATTTTTCCTGTTCGATTCTTTTTTAGCCTGCCGTTTTCTGCCTGCTGTTTGACTTCCCTGTTTGCAAATTCTGCGTCCTTCAGTCCCGGTACTTGGAGAACATGCCCGCTCTTGAATGTCAGTGTAATGGAAGCATAAGCCGGAATCCAGCCCAATGCCTATTCTGATGCGCGTAGTTTCAGACGCTCCTCCCGTTTACAAATGTTAAAACTCTGGCATCAAATCCTTATCGCTTGTTTTTATGCGTATAGAGAGAGGCACTTCTATATCGTCATTTGGTGAGAGACAACGACAGAGGCTGGTTAATCGGTTGCTCAGCAGGTTGGCCATAGGCTTCGTCAAGCGCTCGTTCAAATTCGGTATTCATTAGGCACAAACCATTCATCTTGCCGCGCGGGCAACCCGTATGCCACGCGAGTCTTGCAATGGATCGCGCCTGAAATGTCGAATTTGAAAAAGTGAGAGTAAACGGTGTGTAGCTGAGAGTAGAAGGTAGAAGCGTAGAAAAACCGGGACCAAATGGTTCCGGTTTTTTGACCTGTTTTTTTAATTTCTGCAATGCGTTATACTGCACTATGACAGGGTTTTAAACACATATCTGAAATAAAAGTTTAAAAACTAACATCAAAAACAAAACCCATGTTTTTATACCTATACAAGCAACGATAAGCAACGGTTTTTTTGAGAGAGTAATTTATTGAGAGAGAGTAATTGAATAACCGATAAAGGCTGGCTGTACCATACCGATTCACACGTGTGACTCTGGTTTATCCGCCACTTTTCTGAATCCGGTGTTATTGTTCAGTGAATGACATGCCATGATTCTGCAGGCGTGATGCCTGGATGTATCGGGCGCGCCGGATTCAGAAAAAGTTGTTGATGAGTAGAGTAGGCTGAGAGTAGAAGGTAGAAGCGTAAAAAGCCGGGACCCTGTGGTTCCGGCTTTTTGGTTTCTTCTTTTTTAATTTCATCGGGTTTAATTTCTTCGGGCAAATGATTATTCGGCCATTCAATCAGACCCGATTAGGCTGAGTGGTGTTGCTGGTAATAGCAGCCACAATCGCAGCCGTTACGCTGGCTTGCGCCATTGTACCGACCTGCCTGACGAGCTGACGGATAATCATTCCTCCCGCGCCCGACAGCAGCAGTCCGGCTCCGGCAGCCACGCCGATGGCCTGCAACGGATACTGCCGCACAATGTTTGGCCAGTCGGTATATTCTTCAATACGGTCTTCAATCCTGTGCGCGATCTGGGAGATTTCCTCTCCCTGGCTTTCCAGCCTGGAGCGCAGTTCAGAGGTGGTAGTCATAATAGTGTGATCTCCTTTTTCATCGGTATATTGACGGCTCCGGCTGACTACTCCACATCAATCTGGGAGCTTTTCTTCCGCAGTTCGGCAATCATCAGCCCGGTTGCCAGCCCGGCCAGCGCCAGAAAAATGGCCGTGGTAATGACGGATGCCCACACGACTCCAACTGCCTGGGTCAGGGCCAGCAGGATACTGACGCCCATAAACAGCACGAACACGGAACCGATAATCAGGGCCGCCACCCCGTAAGCGGCAGCGACAACCAGTTTACGGCTTTCAACCTTGATCTCCGTTTTGGTCAGCTCCACCTGGGTGCTGATCAAATCGCTGATCTTGGTAAATAATTCCCGAATCAAGTCGCTGATGGCCACTCTATCCGATCTGCCTGTAGGAAACGGCAAGCTCATCAAGAACTCCTTTTCATTGGTTTTATTGGATAGTGACGTTCAACAATGCTGCCTTTCGGCTTGCTTAACCGGCGTTATATCGGCGGCCCTGTTATGGTTCCGATTTCAGCTTATTTTTACCGCTGATGATGATGGTGGCTACCGCCGCCAATCGAGAAAATGCGGCCTACCAGCATGCCAATCGCCAGCCCAACCAGAATGCTTTTGCCGGGATGCTTGCGAACCATCTCCTTGGAGGTGCGCACTACCGCCTCGGACATATCCTTGGCGTCATGCTCCTCAACATACATGGCCAGATTCTGGATGCGCTGCGATGTGGTGCGCAACCCGGCGGAGGTTTTACCGCGGGCGTTGTCAATCCGCTGGGACAACTGGTTGCCGAGATTGCTGGCCTGCTCGCTGAGCTTGCCCTTCAGTTCGGTCGCCTGCTCGGAAACCCGTTCTTTTACGGCGGTAATGTTGTTTTTCACATTGGTAACCGTATCACCGGAATTATTGGTTCCAATCTCGTTAGTATTTCCGTACTCAGATGTGTAATCCTGTTCGGTCATGGTTCTCTCCTTTCCCAACATGTCCATATTCAAGTCTGGTTGATTGAATAGAAATCCCTTTTTGGGACTCTCCGTCACCAAACAACGAATAAACTAATTGTTCATTTTTCAGGCTGAGCCGACAATTCACCACTTGTCTACAGGTTGCTAGCTAACCATCTAATGTTTGCCCCTACCAATAGCGTGACGGTTTGCCTCTCCGGTAGGTTCAACCAAGGGCAAAACCGTCTGCCAGCCTGTTACTTAAGCGTCAGCGCTTTACCCTGCCAGGCAGGAAAAGAGTTCATTCCGGTTTAAACCCGACTTTTAAACCGGTGCTTCACTTACCCGTTTTTTCCTTGCTGGAACGCAATTAAGCAACCAACAATCCCCACTGCCCGAGCCGCCATTCAACCCCTGTCGGCACGCCGGTGTTTGAGTCAGGCGGGGAACAATTCAACACCCCTGTATTATCGGTTACGGAAGTGTAAACGGATGGCTAATTGTTAAAAAAAATCTCAAGATTTACAGTTAGAAAGGCTACTATAGCAAACTTACCCCGGATGAGTCTCCGGGCCGCTGCCGCAAAGCCCGGACATCAAGAAGGCCCGGATATTGAGGAGGAATGATTATGAGAACCACGTTCGTACTTTCCCTGGATGAAGATACCGCCGCGTTTCTGGACACCATGAGAGACCGCTCGGGCAATGAGGATCCGAATGCGTTTATTAACCGCTTATTGCGTCAGGAACGCGATCGGTTGGGCATGCCGTCCAAGGATCTTCCCAAATCATCGACGCTGAAAGAAATGGAAAATTTCGTGGACCAGCAGATACCTAGCGCCGGTTAATCCGGGCGGGGGCTTCTTTCCGCCCCCGTAAAAATCGGAGATACGCCCATGACACAATACCAGCACTATCAGCCCATGCATATGACCTTGCATGAGCGGTGTTTTCCGCATCGCGTCATGGAAAACATCTGGATCTGGTCCGTCCATTCGGAAAAGCGGAATATCCATTTCAACAGCTATTTAATCCAGACGGAGGGTTCGCAGTCTTTCATTGTGAATCCGGTGGCCGCCGGGCCGGAGGTGCTGGACGGGATTACCCCTCTGCCCAAACCAGCCTGCATTGTATTAACGACGGCCGCTTATGAGCGGGAAGCCATGCAATTTAAAGAACGATTCAATATCCCGATCATGATTTCGGAAGCGGCTGCTTCCCGGCTCAGCTTCAGGCCGGATTCCACTTTCAACGACGCAGATGTGCTACCGGGCGGTTGGCAGGCCATTCTGCTGCCGGACCAGGATACACCCGGCGAATGCGCTCTGTATCAGCCGGATCGCAAAATCCTGATCATCGGAGAGGCATTGGTCGGTAAGCCATTCCAATTTCTGTCCCTGCCTGCGGACATGCACGACGGCATCCGCCGAAGCGCCGCCAGCATCCATAATGCCAGGCAGGGGTTACGCCGCCTGCTGGATTTGGATATCCGGGCCATTTTGCCGGGTTCCGGCGACCCCGTCATGCAAAACGTGCACTCCTTACTGAAGGATGTGATTGAAACGCATTAAAAGGCGCCTGACCAGCAGCCAGAGCCGCCCCATTCACCACGTAACGCTATGGATTGTCATTGCGCAGCCGCAGGCCAATCCGATCGTTGCGAATGAACTCTTCCAGGTGTTCACCGGGTAAAAGCGCCCTTTTTCGGGTGCCGTACGTCATAAACTCGGCCTCAATCGTTTTGAGATACACCTTGACCTGATCCGGCCCGCATTCGACATAGATGCTGGTTAAAGAATCCACCGCCTCCCGGTGCGGCAGCTCCGCATAGGTGCGGCAGGTTCTAAGATAGTCCTGCAGGCAGCCGATGAGCCCGATAATCCGCAGGGCAATCCAGGCCCGGTTCTCATCGGACAGCACCAGCAGGTAATTGATGGCTTTATGGACGGCGGGATTCTTGTCGTAATCGCGCTTGCGCTGCTTCGATTTATACAGCGCCAGCACCTTTTCGGTTCCCAGGGTCTTGATTTCCCGCATCAATTTATTGGCTCTGAATTCCTGCTCCGCAATACTGGAGATGCCATCGGCAATGATGGTCTGCATCTCAAACGGTAACAGCAGCAGCAATTGAACCGCCCGTGAGACGTTGACGTCCCTGTCGTAGAAACGATGTTTATTCATGCACACACAGCCTAAAAAGGGATGAACGTTACAAGGGCCGAAATCCAGATCAACCCCTTTAGTAATAAAGGCATGCCAAGATTGAAAATTGACATACTGTTTTATTAATTTATAGATTGTTTAAAAATAAAACCGCAATCTCCTCTTTAACAAGCCTGCACACATTCCGGTGTTTACCCGTAACCCAGGCAAGCAGTCTGAAACAGGGCCACCCCTCGCAGAAAGCGCTGCGGAATAAGCGTGGGTCAGTAACACATTAGAAGCGCTCAAACCGGGCCAGGGTTTTCAGCTTGGTTTGCAGGCACTTTTTTAATCGACCGTCAAAGCGTTGATAGTTTTCATCCAACGCCTGAACTTCGCTGGCCGATTCCAGCCGTCCGACCAGATGATCGCCCAGCACCTGCACCATGAATTCCTCAAACTCCTCGGACGAGATGGGCTGCTCCTCCTGCTCAAACGGCATCAGCACATCCCGGTGGAATTGCTCCAATGCTTCAAATATCCGGCTTTTGGACTTCTGCTTACGATACCCGTTCAAATCAATCAGATTCGCAGCCATTTTGAAAACTCCTTTTGCTCAATATCTTCTGTTCTTTAGCTGAGTCTGATTAAAAAACAGCCGAGCCCGTTCCTCCATTACCCTCTGGTTTAAAAAGGAAATTGAACCCTAGGACAGTCTATAGACTTCGGTCTATTACACCGCTAATACCCGTCCGCGCAGGGAGTTAGCAGAGTCAGCGTAGCCGGGCTCCGTGGATCTTCCCCTCCCGCCGAAGTAAGGGATAATAAGAGTTAGATTGAGGCTGGGTCATTTCAGGCGACCCGCCGGAGGGAGAAACAGGAGCGTTCGTTCCATGTCCATGATGAATGATCGTCTGGCGCAATCGAAGGCAACTTCAACGGTGCTTCGCCCATTGGGTTACTACCCCGATGGTACACCCCCAACGCCACTCGATAACCGGCTGATTCGGGGCGATAATCTGCACGTGCTGGAAGCGCTGCTGCCTGAATTCAAGGGTGCTATCAAATGCATTTACATCGATCCGCCGTACAACACCGGCAACACCTTTGCCTTTTACCAGGATGACGTGCGGCATGACTGCTGGCTGGACTTCATGCGCCTGCGTTTGACATTGATGCGGGAGCTGTTGACCGAGGACGGCATCCTGCTGGTGTCCATCGGAGATGAAGAGGCCGCGTATCTGAAGGTGCTGATGGACAGTCTGTTTGGTCGTCAAAATTACTGCGGCACCCTGGTGTGGGAGAAAAAGAAAAAGCCTTCCTTTTTGGATCGCAATATGGGTTCCGTCACCGAATTTATTTTGGCCTACGCTAAAAACCGGGCATTAACCGGCCCATTTGTGTACGGGCATACAACGGAGGGCAAACGATACCCGCTGAACAATGCCGGAAACGGCATCAGGATTCTACGTTTTGATGCGGGAAAAGTGCAGTTCAATTGTCCAGATGGCTACTATGCCCCCCAGGACATGTCTGCGGGGCATATTGTAACCCGGTTACTGGATGGGTTGGAAATTAAAGACGGTCGTAATTTAAACACGTTTCGCCTGGAAGGGGAGTGGCGTTATTCGCAAGCCACGCTGGATGAGATTATGCAGGCCAATGAGCCGGTTCAAATCAGCAAAGTTCCCTTCCGCCCCAACCACATCAAACCGGGCGGAGAGCCCAAAAAACTGAAAAACCTGCTAAACGGCACCCACTACCACATGAGCACCTATGAGGATGCCACCGAGGAAAGTCGGGCATTGTTCGGCATGGCGGCGTTCGATTATCCCAAGCCGGAAAAACTGATTCATGTATTGTTGAATGCCGTCACACAGGAAGGGGACTGGGTGATGGACGCCTTTGCGGGTTCCGGCACCACGGGTGCGGTCGCCCATAAAATGAATCGCCGCTGGATTATGATTGAGCAAGGCGAGCATTGCCACACCCATATTTTGCCCCGCATGCAACAGGTTATTTCCGGCCAGGATCAAAACGGCGTCAGCCCTCTGCTGAATTGGCGCGGGGGCGGACACTTCGGTTGCTGGGAACTCTTGCAAACCTGATTGAGGATCGGATGGTTCGCGTGATGTTCGTTAAGCTTCAATCAACGCCTTGAGCGCCGGTTGGAATTTGGTCGGCACGAATTCGTAAACCTCATAATCGGCAATGCCTTCAATGGCAAAGGGGTCCTGGGCCAGAATCTCGTCCAGTTGCGCGCGGCTTTCGGCATTGGCAATCACCACGCCCCCGGTAGGCGGGGTCTGGCGCCCGGACATAATCAGGATGCCTTTGGCGTAATATTCATCCAGAAAGGCGCGATGGGCGGCGGTATGACGCTCCACGTCCTCAATGGGCTTCTTATATTTCAGGATGACGGCAAACATGGGTTCAAACGACTCCAATCTTTTATAAAAATAAACGGTATGGAATTGATCTCAAATTGATATGAACCAATCGGCAACACTTTATTTCGATTCAGCAATTCCTATTGATCCATCCAGCGTTGCAGCGACTCAAACGTTTGCGCGGCGGCCATCACCACGGCATCACCGTCCTGCCCCTGGGAAACCTCGGAATCGAGATACGCTTTAAACGCTTTCCATTGCGGCATGGTGTTCTGGCCGTATCCTTCATAAAATGCCAATCCGCCATCTTGCAGGTTAAAACGCTCCCGCAGACGCTTGGCAATAAACTGGGAGCCATGCGTGGAACCTTCCATCACGTACATGCAGCCCAACACATGCGCTTTGCTGTCTGTTGCTGGCATATCGGAGCATATCGGCAAACGGGCGATGCTTTCTTCCGTATGCCCCAGGTGAATCAAATCCTTCTTTAATAAAGGCAATTTGAATCGAGCCTCATATTGCAAGGCGTCAATCACATCCGCATGACGACAAAACGCAACTTCCAACGGCTGATAAAATCCGTAAAACCGTTCCAGGATTTCCACGTATTCCGGCAAGGTAAAATCATCGTTACCCAAGCGGCTGAAGCGCTTGGCCTGCTCGATGGATTCGTGATGGCCAGCGGTCTCGGACCGCAATCGTTCGCTAATCATGCATACTGCTCCATATTGATTTTGAGGTTGATTTTGTGCCTTACCATTATCAGTGAATCCGATTGCCAGTCAAGTTACGCAGGCTGGTTCAAACACACTAGCGAGTCATGTTTCGTAATCCGTTCTGCGTCATCAATAAGGTGTCCGCCACATGAGCGGATACAGCACCGTCTCCGGTCAGCAGCGTCCAGCCGTCCTCATGCGTGGTGGCAGGCACCGGCTGCCCCAGGGACAACATGGGCATCAGCGTAAAACACAACCCTTCCTGCAATGGAATGGTTTCTTCCAAATCCGCCGGATTGTTGGGCACCGCCGGCCAGTCGTGCAGTTTCTTCCCAATGCCGGAACCGCCCAGATCGGGAATCACCGACAGCCCGGCTTGCGCTGCCGTTTCGGAAATCACCGACAACAATTCATTCAAGGTAGCGATCCGGGCGGATCTCGCAATGGCCTGATCAATCACTTGAGAGGCGCCTTCCAGCAAACGGGAAATGTCCGCCGACGGGTTATTCCCCACACAAACGGTGCGGGCCGCCTTGCCGTAAATCCCCCGATGCTCCGCCGCCGTGGCGATACTGACCACATCACCCAGCTGCAAAATCCGCTCGCGGGAAGGGGGACCGTTGACTATCTCCTCATTGATGGAAATGCAAATGGCCTGGTTGAATCCGTCGAAACTTTTAAACGGCGCGGTGGATCGATATTGTGATAATAAACGGTTCGCCAATTCCTCCAACGTTCGGGTCGATGTCCCTGAAACACAGGCATCGCACAATGCCGTCAGAACCTCCCGCGTAATGCGCCCCGCTTCGGTTAATGCTCGAATATCAGACTGGCTTTTCAGGATTCCCATGTTGCTCCGTTTCTTTAGTTCTTCTCGTGTTTAATTTCATCTTTTCGCTTTTACGTCATCTTGTGTTGATGAATCTTCCCGATTTTTCCTCTTTTTTTGATTCGGAGCCCCCTGGATAGGATTCCAATGAATCAGAGAAGGATCGGAATCCATTGTAATCACAACCTGGAAATTCGTCTTTCTTTTTAAAGTCCGAATAAAAATTCAGCGAGACATCATCGCAGCACAACAGGCTGAAATATCCGGCAAGCAAGGTCGATTTCAGCCATGGGTGGTACCGCTTTCAACCATAAAATTCCATCCGATCCATTCCGGTAATTCGGTTTTTTTCGGGAAAATTTTTTCCAATTCACTTTTTTTTAGTTTTTTCAGGTAGAATTTATACGCAGCGCAAACGGATGAAAAATTGCGATTCAACCCCTCCGCCTGATGTATTCGAGAGTTAGATAAAACTCAATTTACGGTGAGATCTATTATGATAATGAAGTGGAATAAGGAGTTTCCTGTTAATGCCTATTAAATTTGATACGCTGGATGAATTGAAGGCGTTTTATAACAACTTCAAACTCTCCGGCAAAAGCACCGATGAAATGGAAGAGCCGAAGCAAAAATCCAAACGAGGCAGAAAACCCGGCAGCAAAAAAACCACGGCTAAAAAATCTACCGCCAAAAGCAGCACCGAAAAAAAGACCGCCAAAAAAGCCGCTAGTAAGCCTGGCAGAAAACCGGCCGCAAAATCGGCAAAAACCACCAAATCCGCTACCGCTAAACCCGGCAGACCCAAAAAGGCTGCTGCGGCTAAGCCAGGACCCAAGGCAAAAGCAACCGGCGTAAAAACCGCAAAAGCAGCAAAAGCAAAACCTGCAGCAAAGGCAACCAAAGCAACCAAAGCAGCCAAACCAGCCGCTAAAGCCGGACGCAAGCCAACCGCAGCAAAGGCAAAACCAGCAGCCAAAACCGCTGGAAAAGCAGCCAGCAAGACAAGCGGAAAAGCCAGCGCTAAAAAAGCAGCCCCTAAAACAGCCGCAAAAGCAAGCGCAAAGGCCTCCACAAAGGCATCTAAAGTAGTAAAGGCGAAAAAAGCGCCCGCAACCAAGAAG
>JAJQJM010000043.1 GCA_021323475.1 Vampirovibrio sp. | reverse complement strand
GTCAGTTCCCTGTGAAGCGCCTGTTAGTCATTCGACTGGGGGCATTGGGCGATTTGATCCATATGTCCCCGTCGTTAGAGGCGGTGAAGGCGGCCTACCCGCAAATGGAAATCCATCTGCTCACCAGTCCGGCCTACCCGGCTTTGGTGGGCATGATGCCTGCCGTGGATCGGGTATGGATCTGGGATAAGCGGCAAGGTTGGGCAGGTCTGTTTCAACTGGCAAGCCAGTTGCGCTCTGCCGGGATTGACGGGGTGGTCAACCTGCATCCCTCGTTTAAAACGTGGCTGCTGACCCAACTGCTGGGTTCGGTGAAGCAGGCGGTTTACCACAAGGAAAAGCTCCGGCAGAAGGGACAAGCCCAGCGCGCCATCCCTCGACGGCATGCGGTCGCGGATTTTTATGAACCCTTCCGGCGATTATTGGGCCTTCCGTTGGAAGCGGCTCTCATGCCAAGGTTATCGCTGGCGCAAGTACAGGAAGACCCGCTAAAACGGCCAGATGAAATTTATATCGGGCTGATTCCCGGCGTGGGAGCCAAGCGCTCCAACCGAGCCTGGGAACCGGACGCTTACACGGAACTGATGCAAACGTTGCTGGAACACCCGAATGTCCGAATTCTGCTGATTGGCGGGCCGGATGAAAAAGCGCTGGCGGCAAGACTGGCTGACAGCTTGAAAGCGAACCAGGATCGGCTGGAAAATCATTGCGGTGTGCATGATATTCCGGGTACGGCTCGCTTGCTGACCCAATGCGATTTGGTGATCGGTGGTGATACCGGCCCCATGCACCTGGCAGCGGCGGTTGGTTCTCCGCTGGTTGGGATTTACGGGCCTACCGCTTTAAATCGTACCGGCCCGATGGCGCAAACGACGCATCAATGGATGACCCCACCGGAATCCTTGGCCTGTTGGCCTTGTGAACTGGCGGAATGCCCATACACGGGCGAGTCGCATTTGGCCTGCATGAAGCAAATTCCAGTCCAATCCATTCTGGAAGCGAGTTGGGTCGTTTTGGAGAAGCGGGTCTAGTTTCCTACCCATCGCCAGACGAAGCGTGGGGTTCCGTTGGAGCCCTAAAGGTGTGAATTTCTTCCAAAACCCAAAAGCCCTTTCCGAAGGAAAAGGGCTTTTGGTAGAGCTTTAAAGCGAACTAGGCGCTTTTTTGAACCGCAGTAGCCACTTGGGACTTGTAGCGGGCAGCGGTGTTCTTGTGCAAAATGCCTTTCAGAACGGCCTTGTCGATCAAGCTGTACGCCGTCTTCAGACCCTCTTCGCGGGCGGTGGCGTCGGTGCTGTTCAAGGCTTTTTTCATGGCGGTCCGAATGGCGGACTTAGCGGCAACATTGCGCTGACGGTTGCGCTCTGCAACGTCTACACGTTTTTTGGCTGATTTAATTCTAGGCAAGATGCAATACCTTCTAGGATTTGAGGGGACACACTAAAAAATGTCTAAAATCTATGGCTCCCATTTATAACACCAACAAATTGGCCGATCAAGTATAGCGGCGATGGCTCCGGTGTTAACGGTGTGGAGGTGTTTGCCACGATTGAATTCAAGGATACCATTCTAAATGCCGCAAGCCGCTCTGCCAAGAGACGGGTACGATCCCCGGCTGATGGCCGTAGACCAGAGGGTGGATGCCCGCCCCCGATCGATTCATGTATGCTGAGTATGAAACGAGGTGGAAGAAAAGAGTCCTTGTGGTCCCCAAACCAGTGGAAACCCGTGTGGAAGCACTATCTGCCATGACGATGGAACGGCCTGTTGCAGCGCAAAATCCAAGAATAACCCGTGCAGCCCGGTGGGAGCCGATTACGCGCGCCTGCGCCGAGTTGACGCCCATCCTGACGGAAACGCTCCAGCAATTTTGGGGTGTTCCGGTGCGGGCTGTCTTTTTAGGGGCGGGAACCCGGTCGCACTACTTCTGGCGGATGGATGATTTCCACGTGTCCCAACTGACGTTGGCGGAGGCTTCTCCGGATATGGCAGGATCGGAAGCGGCCATGGCGGTTTTAAAGTTATCAGATGCCGCTTGCGCCACGTTTCTGGATCGGGTGCTGGGCTCAAGGCAAGCGCCTTTTAGCTTTAAGCGGCTAAGTCCGTTGGAAGCAACGATTTTGAACGAACTGAGTCGGGATTTACTGGCCTGCCTTAAGAAAAATCTGATTAGCAAGCCTAAAAAAACAGCCCAGAACAAGGTTGTCCATTTGATTTGGACATTACGCCCGGAAGTCGAGGGTACCGCGCCGGTTGAAGTGGGCAAGATTGTGTTGAGCCTGCCGATGGGCGCCATTCGCACCCAAAAGGCATTGCGGCGCGATATGCCCGAAACCCAGGTGCCGGATGAGTTTTTCTTTCACGTGAACGGCCCGGCCCGAATTTATCTGGGCAGCACCCGGGTGACCCTGGCCGATTTGGATCACCTGGAGCCGGAAGATTTGATTGTTTTAGAGGACAGTCATACGTCCCGCATGTTTGTGGTGGAACCGCTCTCTGGGGAGCGGATTCCCTTTCAGTCGCAGATTCAGCAGCATTCCCAGTTGACGATTCCCTATACACAGGAGCTTGCAAGCATGGATACTCAACAGGACAGTCAAGGTGGCAATTCAGCCCGGCAGACCCTTTGGGACAATCTGATGATTGAGGTCGGCGCTGAGTTCGAGCCGGTACGGCTTCCCTTAAAGCACCTGAAGGAAATGACCGAAGGCCTGATTGTGGAAATGGGCGATCTGGTGCATAACCGGGTTTGCTTGCGGGTGGAAGGCAAAACCCTGGCCTGGGGCGAGCTGGTGATTGTGGGAGATAAGTTCGGGGTGCGGGTGTGCCAGGTGGAAGCGGCCGGTCAGCCCTCAAATTCCGCCGTCGCTCAGGTTGGGCATATGGAAGCACCGCATGAGATGCCGGTACCGGTTCCCCATGAGCCGATGCCGGAAGCGGCTCCTGCCGAGAATGCGGAAGAGGCAAATGTGGATAACTTTTTAAATGAAGACTTCGACGAAACTTTTGACGATGATGAAGAAGACTGGTAAACGAATCAGCTAAAAGGAAGGCGCCATGTTGAGTCACACCGGCACACTCTGGCAGTATTTAGGCAGTTTTGTACTTTACACGCTGGCAACCGTCGGCATTATTTACGGGGTGTATTGGTATACCCGTCGGACCTCCGGCGGCAGCGCAGCGGCTGCTGCGGCCCCAGCCGAGGAAGGCCAGCCCAAGCTGGAGCTTGAGTCCACCCTGGCGCTGGAACCCACCAAAAACCTGTATGTGATTCGATCAGGCAATGAGCGGTTCCTGTTAGCCACCACGGCGGAAGGCACCCAGTTGTTATCCCGATTGGACAATGTGCCCACCGAAGTGACCGCCACCGTTCCGGAAGTAACCGAAGAAGCGCCCGCAACGCCGAAGCCCTGGTATGCTTCGGAGCCGCCTGCGGTTTTAGCGCGACCCAATGCGGGATTTAAGCAGCGCTTCGTGCAGAGCGTTCAGTGGTTGGTGTCGTCCCGACTGAAATGACGTAAGAAAAGGAGAAGCTCCGGATGGATATGATGTTCGGGAAGCTGGATCCGGCGCTCCAGCTAATTATCCTGATGGCGTCGCTGTCCCTGATCCCGTTTATCGTGGTCAGTATGACTAGTTTTTTGCGTTATATGATTGTTTTATCAATATTAAAGACTGCCCTTGGGACGCAACAGGTGCCACCCGCAATCGTATTGGTGGGCATGGCTTTGGTGCTGACGATGTACACCATGTCCCCCGTGTTTGGGGATATTTACACGCGGGTTAATCCCATCATGCAAAAGAACGGCTCCGTGGTGCAGATTATGGAGGTCGGTTCCGAGCCCTTGAAAAACTTCATGATGCGGCAGACCCGGCAGTCGGATGTGGCCTTTTTCGTGCAGATGAACCGGAATAAGCCGCCGGAATCGCCAAAAGACTTGACTCTGTGGGAAGTAGCCCCGGCGTTCATGATCAGTGAGCTGAGAACGGCCTTTGAAATCGGCTTTATCATCTTCATTCCCTTTATCGTGATTGACCTGGTAGTGGCCAACATTCTGCTGGCCCTGGGGATGATGATGCTATCGCCTACCATCATTTCCCTGCCGTTCAAAATCCTGATTTTCGTGGCCGTGGATGGCTGGAGCCTGATTGTGAACGGGCTGGTGCAAAGCTTTAACTGACGCAAAGGCAGAATTTCCTGATAGTGGGAGCGCAATATGGAATTACTGATTGAACATTTGGGACATGGGCTGCTGTTAAGCCTGATTCTGTCGTTGCCTTCCGTGTTGATTGCAGCGAGCGTCGGTTTGGTGGTGGGCATCTTGCAGGCTGTTACCCAGGTTCAGGAACAGACCATTGCCGCCGCTCCCAAAATTATCGCCGTGTTTGCGGTCATTCTGATTGGCGGCGGCCTGATGATGAACATGACATCGGACTATGTGCGGGAATCATTCCATGTGGCCTTCAACGAGATCCCGCAAGACGGCTTGTTCATTCTGCCGCCCCAACGGAACCAGATGCCGGGCCAGGCCAGGGCGAAACAGTTTTTCCAGCTTCAGTCCACCGTGGGCCCCAAGAGCGATAAATTTCGGGAATACGTGGGTCAATGGGAAATGCCGGATAGTAAAGATGGATCCGGCACCATGCTGAAGACCTCCCGGCGCAAAAACACGGAAGGCGCCTTAGGGGTTTCTGAGAAGATGGCGCTGGAAAAGCAGAAGAAGCATTGATGACATTGCCGGATGTAACGCAAAGGGAACCTGTCCATGCATTTTGATGCGGCCATGCAGTCGTTCGCGCTGATCCATAAGCAATACGGCCCCGTGTTGGATGGCGCCTTGCTGATGTTCTTCCGTATGCTGGCCTTTGCCACGACCGGCCCCATTTTTAACCGCAAAAACATCCCGATTCTGATTAAAATCAGCGTGGCGTTTTTTCTGACCGGAACCCTGGCCTGGATGATCCCGCCGGATACACAGGGGCCGTTGTCTCCTGCCGGGCAATACGCGCCTTATTTGCTGCAACTGGTCATGAATATCGTGGTAGGGGCCCTGATTGGCTTTATCGCCGATATGATCCTTCAGGCTGCCTATGCGGCGGGCAACATTATGAATAACCAGGTGGGCCTGTCGTCTGCCATGATGATGGATCCGTCCAGTAACAAGCAAACCATGCTGCTGGAAATGCCGTTTAGCTACATTACCATTCTGGTGTTTATCTATATGGGCGGCATTCACTGGATGGTATCCGCGCTGAAGCGTAGCCTGGATGTGTTTCCCCTGTATGCTATCGAACAGCCGATTACCAAAATCATTGATCTGGCTTACCTGATCGATATTTCAGGGAATGTCCTGCTGGTGGGGGTGCAGTTGGTATCGCCGATTATCGTGGTAACAATGGCGGTGGACATCATGCTGGGGATCGTAAACCGGACGGCCCAGCAAATGCCCGTGTTTCAGCTCAGTTTTGCCCTTAAGCCTTCTATTGGCATTGCCATTATGTGGATTACCCTGTCAACTTTCCTGCAAAGCCTGAGTAATTACCTGAACGATCACGCCCACATTTTCTAGCCGCTATCCAGGTATTGTTGATTTAAAGTGTGTCAGTGGCGTTTTCCTGGCCCAGACCGCCTTATAAAGATGGGGGGCGGTTTTTTACCCCTTGTATATAAACGACCTGATTGAAAATGAAGGGTGCTTCTATGGATGGCATTTGGCCGGATGGTTCTTTAAATGTGTCGTTTAAGTATGATTGAGATGTGCTAATAAATCTTGTTTATAATATGTTTTGCTGTTAATAAAGGAGATACATTTTTAAGGTGTCTTATCATGATTCAAACTTTTACCAATGTTTTACCTCGTTCTAAAACAACGGCTACTACACGGCAGTATCAGCAGGTTGCTCAGCAGTATGGAAGCACTACCAAGCCCACGAAAGATACTTATGATAAGCATCAACCCCATTTTGCAGGGGACGCAAATGAGCAGGCAGGGATTTTAGAAAAATTAAAAGCGGAGAAAGTGGCTGCGCTCAGGGAGAAATATCGAAAACGGGACGAACGGGTAAAGGAACTATTGCCGCAAATTGAACAAATGGAACGAATCAATCCTGAAAATGGCCGTAAAATTACAGCTATAGATGTTTTACGTTTGGTTGTTGAAGTGGTTCATCGCGGTACAACCAATGCAGACCAAGAACATGCCTTTGAGACAGCTCTAAAAATTGCAACTTCTCACGTTGAAAATCGGCTTTCCCCGCAAAAAAAGACGCTCTGGCCATTTTTTAACTTTAAAAAGCCAGCGTCAGTGCCAGTCGGAAAAGCGTTTAACTTAGAGACGATATTTGATAAAACAGACATTCCATTTTTTCGCCAGCTTGTAGCTGAGTTGGAAATGCTCGATTTATTAAAACTAGTCGGGGAATCTGGGCGTATGTATCTAACCGATACAGGAAGAGCATTGCTGGACTATCAAGCCTCATCATCGAAAGAACAGTCGGAATCGATAAACCCTGAAGAGGTTTCGTTAAAGCTAAAGTCACAGTCTGATGCTGAAAGGTTATTGATTGACTTAGCCGATTAAAACGTCTGGGAATCTTTTCGTCCGACAGTTAAACCCGTCACCCCAGGAGAGCAGGGTACATCAGTCAGAGTGGTGCTTTATAAAGGACACGAGATTTACAACATAAAGCGTTACACAAGGCCATGTGTTTTCCGCGATCTGTTAATGTGTTGCCATAGCCTTGAGAGTTGGCAGAGGCGTTACAAGCCGGAAACATTTTCTCGATCCGCCTCGGCAATGATCTATAATGGATGAACAATTTATTTGATGATTATACAAATAAATGAACCATTTATTTGTTGTGCTCAATTAGCGTGTGCTAACGGTCTTAAAGTCGTATAGCAACCCAAGACTGGCAGAAATGGACTGAAAGAAGAGGAAGGGCATTGAATGCCTCGTCATGCCTTGCTCACTCATGGGTTTTTCGGTAGCCGTGTCGTCTGATTCAGCCCTTGGCATGCGCCATACCTCAATCAACCAAACCAGAGTTGGAACTGTAAAGTACGAAACGCTTAAAAACAGATAGGGAGTTCGCGATGAGCGTAGTTGAAAGCCAGGTTAAATCCGTAAAATCAAGCAAAGGAAAAGGCAAGATGCAAGCTGTTAAAGGCGATGCGGTGGAAGCCAACACGAATGGGCTGGTTTTCAAGCGGCACTTTACCAATCCCAAGGTGCATCCGTTCGATGAGCTGAAGTATGAATATCGCACCTCCAAAATTACCGAGCCGGACGGCACCATCGTCTTTGAGATGAAAGACATTGAAGTGCCTGCCTCCTGGTCTCAATTGGCCACCGATATCGTGGTCTCCAAGTACTTCCGCAAGGCGGGCGTACCGGAAAGCGGCAGCGAGCGCAGCGTAAAGCAAGTGGTGTACCGTTTGGCCCACACCATCCGCTCCCAGGGGCAAGCCTTCGGTGTGTTTGCCAGCAAGGAAGACGCCGAAACCTTTGAAATGGAACTGAGCCACCTGCTGATTACCCAGAAGGGCGCGTTCAACTCCCCGGTGTGGTTTAACTGCGGCTTGTGGCACGAGTATGGCATTAACGGCAGCGGCGGCAACTGGTTCTGGAACCCGGAAACCGACAAAATCGAGATGACCCAGGGCGCTTACGACCACCCGCAATGCTCCGCCTGCTTCATTCAATCCGTGGATGATGACCTGATGAGCATTTTCGACCTCATCAAGAATGAAGCCCGTCTGTTCAAGTTCGGTTCCGGCACCGGCACCAACTTCTCACGCATCCGTGGCCGTCAGGAGAAGCTCTCCGGAGGCGGCACGTCTTCGGGCCTGATGTCCTTCCTGGAAGTGCTGGACCGGGGCGCGGGCGCGACCAAATCCGGCGGCACCACCCGTCGGGCGGCCAAAATGGTGTGCCTGGATATGGATCACCCGGAAATTGTAGACCTCATCAACTGGAAACAAAAAGAAGAGAAGAAGGTAAAAGTCCTCATCGATGCGGGCTACCCGGCGGATTTCAACGGCGAAGCCTATCATACGGTGGCCGGGCAGAATTCCAACAACTCGGTGCGCTTGAGCGACAAGTTCATGAATGCGTTTCTGAACGGCGAAAAGTGGCAAACCACCTTCCGCACCACGGGCGAAGTCTGCGATACCTATGAAGCCACCGACCTGATGCAGCAGATTGCGGAAGCCGCCTGGGCTTGCGCCGATCCGGGCGTTCAGTACGATGACATCATCAACGACTGGAACACCTGCCTGAACACGGATCGCATTTACGGTTCCAATCCCTGCTCCGAGTACCACTTCCTGGATAATACCGCCTGCAACCTGGCCTCCATCAACCTGCTGAAGTTCGTGAACGAGGACGGCAGCTTCGATGTGGACGGTTACCGCCACGCTTGCCGTGTGTTCTTCACCGCGCAAGAGATCCTGGTGGACTTTGCATCCTATCCCACCGAGCAAATCGCCCAGAACAGCCACAACTACCGTCCGTTGGGTCTGGGTTACGCCAACCTTGGCACCATGCTGATGGTTAATGGCATTCCTTACGACAGCGAAGAAAGCTACGCCATCACTGGGGCCATTACCGCCCTGATGCACGGGGAAGCCTACCGCACCTCCGCCGAGTTGGCGGCTGTCAAAGGGCCGTTCCCGATGTACAAGCCCAACGAATCCTCCATGCTGCGAGTGATGAACAAGCACCGGGCGGCGGTTCTGGATATTAACGCAAAAGCCTGCCCCAGCTACCTGCTGGATGCGGCCAAGCAACTGTGGGATGAAACCGTGGAACTGGGCGAGAAATACGGTTACCGCAACGCCCAAGCGACTGTATTGGCGCCCACCGGTACCATTGGTTTGCTGATGGATTGCGATACCACCGGCATTGAGCCTGATTTCGCCTTGGTGAAATGGAAAAAGCTGGCGGGTGGCGGCTACTTCAAAATCGTGAACCAGTCTGTGCCCCGCGCGCTGGAGAAACTGGGCTACAACGCTTCCGAAGTCGATGCCATCATCAAGTACATCCTGGGTCATGGCACTTTGGAAGGCGCTCCGTTCGCCAATGAAACCACCTTGCTGGAGCTGGGCTTCAGCAAAGAGCACATTCAAGTGGCTTATGACAGCGTGAGTGCCTCCAACAGCTTCAATGAGTGGACAGCGGGCATTACCCCGGATCTGCTGAAGCAGAAAGGCATGACCCGCGCCGAAGTGCAGGCCATTACCGATTACGTAAACGGTACCGGCACCGTGGAAGGTGCCCCGCACCTAAAGCAAGAGCACTACCCGGTGTTCGATTGCGCCAACAAGTGCGGCAACGGCCAGCGCTTCATCGATCCGATGGCCCATATCAAGATCATGGCGGCGGCTCAGCCCTTCCTGTCCGGCGCGATTTCCAAAACGGTGAACCTGCCCAACGAAGCCACCGTGGAAGACATCAAGAAGATCTACGTGGATGCCTGGAAAATGGGTCTGAAGTGCGTGGCGCTGTACCGTGACGGCTCCAAATACTCCCAGCCGCTGAGCACTGCCAAAAGCACCGATACCGAGGAAGCCTTGGAAGAAGCCGGGGTACCCTTGCTGCAATGGGGCAACAAGCGGGAGCTGCCGCGCAAGCGCAACGGCTTTACGCTGGAAACCACCGTCAGCGGCCACAAAATCCACCTGCGCACCGGTGAATTTGAAGACGGACGCCTGGGCGAGATCTTCATTGATATGTTCAAGGAAGGCGCCGCTTACCGCAGTATGGTGAACTGCTTCGCCGTGGCGGTGTCGCTGGGCTTGCAGTACGGCGTACCGCTGGAGAAGTTCGTGGATTCCTTTACCTTCACCCGCTTTGAGCCCGCCGGGATGACCGATCACCCGAACGTGCGCCAATGCACCTCGCTGGTGGATCTCATCTTCCGGGTGCTGGGTATGGAATACCTGGGCCGTACCGACTTTGTGCAGGTGAAGCCCGATGGTACCCAGGAAGAGACCATTCAGAAGCGTCTGGAGCTGAAAACCGAAACCCAGCCTGCTGCGATGGCTCCCAAGAAGATTGTGGACACGGAGCTGGCCACCAGTGAAATGCGGAACGAGCAACTGCGGTAGCATCACCATCCGCAACGGTGCCTGCTACAAGTGCGACAACTGCGGCAACTCCGAAGGTTGCTCCTAGTTCTCCGTATTTAATATCTTGAAATCAAAAAGACCCGACGGAATCCTTTCTGTCGGGTCTTTTTTGTAGGCAAAATCTGATATCGGAAGGGAGGGTAAGCGTATGAAGTCAATCGCTTATTCTAATTTCCATCCCGCTAGTAATAACTTAATTTTTGCCAAGGTTTTAACCGTGTCAAAAGGCGCTTCTATCATCTTCTTTTTCTGATCGGTTTTCAAACCGTATTTCTTGGCTAGGTCGTATAAACCTTCATTTTTAACGTCGGTCGCTATAAATTTTTCTCTGTGTATACCGTTTGTTAAATGCCAGCTTGCCAAAGCGATTCCTCCGCGTTTGGTGGAATTATTCCAAATATATTGGAAATCGACATGATCCGGCGTAATGACAGCCTCATAATCTATGTAGCCTTTTCCATCTTTTCTCTTATTGGCCGGATCATTAAAAATGAATTGGCCATTTCGAACTTGTGTTTGCCCATCCGACGATGAATCTATTGTTTCTTCCAGGTTAACAACTGTCCCATCAGGCATTTTACCAACAGTCTTTTTAATGAGAGTTGAGTTCGAGGCGAAATGGACTGAGCGTTCAAATCGGTCTGCTGGTTTCTGTTTCGGTAAGCTTGTAGTTGATAGGGGCACGTTTCTTTGAAAGGTGCTACCTGTAAACACAGGTTGATTGACTTGGAAATAGCCAAGGCGAGCGGATAGATGAGTCATGATAATCCAGTCTTTATTGAGTGATGAACTGCGGATGAAAATGAGTATTGCAATAGGAATGCTTTGCGCGGTATGAGTATAGTGAAAAAGTGAATCAAATAAAAGCCTTTTGACCGGGAGCCATACTACTATCAGGGGGATAAGCCCATTTGCCCATAACAGCAAAAAGCTCCGGTCTGGGTTTTCAGACCGGAGCTTCTTTAAGCAATATGCCTAGATGACGTACTCAGACGCGGCCTTGGACAGGTCGGTGGTCGCAATCATGGTTTTCTCATCGTAGTAAGGCAACTCTACCGGTGTGAACTCGTTCAACAGCGGCAGGTTTTTCTTCAGGATGTCCTGGAAGGTAGGGCGTTGAACCTGGTAGTAAACGCCCAGCGCCACACGCTCTTCCACACGATGCGCCCGCTCGAAACACTGAGCTTGCTTTTCGTTGATTTCGTGGATGTCGTTGGAGTTTTTCACGACGCCATCGTAGCCGTCGTTTTCCAGGTAGTACACACGGGGCACCTGATTGCCGCCCACATCAACCATTTCAGCAAAGTAATCCTTAGTGTGCAGGTTGTTATAGGTGGGGCAGGGTTGCAACACGTCAACCAGCGCCATACCTTTGTGCTCGATTGCCTTCATCAAGGTCTCTTTCAGGTGCTTCGCGTCGAACGCGTAGCTCCGGGCGATGAAGGTGTAGCCGCAAGACAGGGCCAGAGTAATCGGGTTGATAGCCGTGGTGGGGTTAGGCAGCGCCAGGGATTTGGGTTGCGCGCCTTGGGCCAACGTTGGGGAGGCTTGGCCTTTGGTCAAACCGTACACTTCGTTGTTGAACACCACGTAGGTCATGTCCATGTTCCGGCGACCAGCGTGGACGAAGTGGCCCGCGCCAATCCCGTAACCGTCACCATCACCACCGGCGGCGACAATGGTCAGGCTGGGGTTGGCCAGCTTGGCGCCTTGCGCGAACGCCAGTGAGCGGCCGTGCAGGGTGTGCATCCCGTAGGTGTGGATGTAGTGGGGCACTTTACCGGAGCAACCGACACCGGACACGATGAAGGTTTCCCACGGTTTCAGCGACAGACCGGCGATGGCTTGCTGGATGGCGTTGGTAATCCCAAAGTCACCGCAGCCGGGACACCATTCGGAATGAACGTCGCTTTTGAGCTGACTGCCTTTCAAAGGCGCTTTCAGGAGGCTGGGACTAGAGGCCATAGGACAATACCACCTTTCTGGACTGTTTTTCGTTAATTTCGCGGATGGCGGCAACCAGTTCGGTTTCAGAGATGGGGCGACCGCTCCACTTCAGCACTTCGTGCTCAATCTGAATACCGGTGCGCATGGTGATTAACTGGGTGATTTGGCCGCCGAAGCTGCTTTCCACCACCACGGCGCGCTTGACGTTTGCCATGGTTTTTTTCAGCTCTTCCGCCGGGAACGGGCTCAACATGCGGAGCTGGATGTAGTTCACATCCAGGTTGTACTGTTCTTTCAGTACCCGGATGCTGTCCAGAATCACGCCTTTGGTGGAACCCCAGCTAACGATGGTGATGGGCGGCTGTTCCGCATTGTACGGGTTATGAACCACCAGTTGGTTTTCCAGAGCGATTTCACTGGCGGCCAGATCCAGCTTCTTCATCCGTTTTTCCTGCATCGGAATCCGGATGACCGGATCTTCGGTAATGTGGCCGTACTCGCAGTGCTCGTCACCGGTCATCCAGTAGATATGACCGGGCATGCCGGGCAGTGCGCGGGGAGAAATGCCGTCTTCGGTAATCTGGAAGCGGGGGAACTTGGCTAACGCCGCTTCCAGGTTGTTCTCGTCGAATTTGGCATCCTGGCCAGCCATCACGCCCAAATCGACTTTCATGTTGCTGTCATCGAACTTGGGAACGCAAACGGTGTTGTTGGCCAGCAGCTTGTCGCTGATGAAGATAACGGGCGTCTGATACCGATCCGCGTAGTTGAACGCCTGGAAGGTGTCGTAGAACTGCTCGACGGCATCACCAGGGCACATGACGATACGCGGGTACTCACCGTGACCGCTGAACACGCAGCTCAGCATGTCGGTTTGCTCATGACGGGTAGGTAGACCGGTAGACGGGCCGCCACGCTGGTAGTTGAACACAACCACGGGCACTTCGTTGATGCCGGCCCAGCCCATGCCTTCGGTCATCAAGTCCAGACCGGGGCCGGAAGTGGAGGTGGAAGCGCGCACGCCGGTGGTGCCACCGCCAATTGCCATGTTGATGGCCGCGATTTCGTCTTCGCACTGAACAACGGGCAAACCGTATTCGGATTGGTCTTCCAGATAGATACATTCATCGACCGCAGGGGTGATGGAGTAGTAGGTTTGCAGGCGGCAACCGGCTTTCAGCTTGGCCAGACCAGTGGCAATCGCCGCGTTCAGGATGTAGCGGGAGCCTTTGGCCGGTTTCTCAGTCGGGGCTTCCATGACGTAGTTGAACTTGTCGAAGTCCGGGTGGGCCTTGATGATTTCAAACGCGCGAGTGGCGGCTTGCATGTTCAGCGGAACCAGTTTGGCCTTGCTGCCGGTGAAGATGCCGTTCAGGGCTTCTTCCATGGCGCTCAGCTCGATTTTGCACAATGCCAGGGAGGCGGCAACGGCAATACTGTTCTTGATGATGGCCAGGCTGGTAGCGGTTTTGCCGGTCGCCTGGGCAATTTCTTCCAGAATTTCGGTAAAGGGGATGGGGAACAGGAGGACGCCCGGTTTCAGTTCCAGTTTGGTCGGATCGGTCACTTTGGGGTCGTAAATGAAGGCGCCATCTTCCACGACCTCGAACGCATGCAGCTCGGCGGTGGAGTTTTCAAAGGTGGCCAACAGATGAACCGGGTCGATGTGGCAGAAGACGGGCTTCGTCTTAACACGGACCTGGAAGTAACTGTGCTCTCCCTTGATATTGGAGTGGTATTCGCGGCGGCCGTAAATCCAGTAGCCGGCAGCGGCGCAGGATCGGGCGAACAGGGTAGCCGAGGAGTCAACTCCTGTCCCTTGAGGGCCGCCGATCATCCAGCATAAATCATGCGTGCGATTCATCTTCGTGCTCTTTCTTCTTTTTTATCTAAATTATTTCCGGTGGTTTCAGCCAAAACGTGGGAGTGTCAGGCAAAACCGGGAGCCAAACTGAACGTTAACGGGACGATGAGGCGGTGAGTTCTTGCGAGCATTCTCGCAAGCCGCTTCAAAGTGTGCCTATTCTAACAAAAACCAAGTAGAGCGTTAATATTTTTATACATGGCTTGCCAAGCGTTTTCATGTGTCTGCATCGCATGGGTCATCGTATTATAACGCTTGAGATGAAGTGAAAATGGCTATTCTAATAGGCGATGGCACTTTATTGGGGCGCCCAAGTAATTTAAGGCTGGCTGGGGCTATGATTGAAAGTGGGCTGCCTCTTTGGCAAGCAAAGCCTGCTTGCGGTGGAGGCCCCAGCGGTAGCCATGCAGTTTGCCGTCTTTGCCGATGACCCGGTGACATGGGATTAAAACCGCCATTCGGTTGCTTGCACAAGCTCTGGCAACGGCTCGAACGGAGGCGGGTTGACCCAGATGCTCTGCAAGCTGGGTGTAAGTGTAGGTTGTGCCTGTGGGAATCTGCTGAAGGGCTTGCCAAACCCGCTGTTGAAAAGCCGTCCCTTGCATGTCCAAGGGTAAATTTGCGTGACTGGCTTGCTGGGAAGGATGAGTAATGCAATCCAGTACAGCCGTCATCCAAGTGGAAAGACCTGCCTGATCTTCAACCGGCCTGACCTTTGGAAAGTTCCGGCAAAGCTGCTTTACCAGTTGTTCAGGCGTATCACCCAACTCAACGGAGCAAAGCCCCTGAGGTGTTGCCGCAATCAGCACATACCCCAAGTCCGATTGGGCGATGGCATACCGCAGGGATGATGCTGGCGTTCTGTGGCGGGTTGCCGAAGCACCTGGATCAATCGGGTCAGGTTTCATGCCAGGTTTGTACCGTTAAGCAGGTAGTTCCTGTTTGGAGAGCCTGACGTTGGGATATCTACGGATTTCCCGTAGTTGTTTTAATTCACCGCTTTCCACAAAGGTGAAGGCTTGGCCTGATTGTCCCGCCCGGCCGGTTCTGCCAATGCGGTGCACATAGAATTCACAATCTTTGGGCAAATCAAAGTTAAAGACGGCTTCGACATTATTGACGTCCAAGCCCCTGGCTGCAACATCCGTTGCCACCAGCAGTTGAATGCCGCCTTTGCGGAAACCCTTCATGATCTGATCCCGTTGAGACTGGGTTTTGCCGCCATGAATGCCTTCCGCGGAATAGCCAGCCAGCTTCAGTTTCTTGGCCAGCGCGTCCACCGTGTATTTGGCATTGCAGAATACCAGCGCCCGCTCGACATGATGATGCGCGAGCAATTGGGTGAGGGCTTCTAATTTTTCGGACTTTTTCACTTCAAAATAACACTGCTCGATTTTGACCAGCGGTTGATCGTGCTGCGCTACTTTTACATGCAGGGCATTTCGCTGGTACTGGGCAGTCAGCTCCAGAATGGCTTTGGGCATGGTGGCGGAAAAGAAGACGGTTTGTCTGGCGTTTGGGGTCTGCTTCAGGATCTGCTCAATATCGTGCCGGAATCCCATATTCAGCATTTCATCCGCTTCATCCAGCACCAGGGTTTGTACGGCATTTAGCTGCAACGCCTTGCGTCGGATGAGATCGAGCGTGCGGCCCGGTGTGCCGATGATAATTTGGGGCTGCAGTTTCAAGGCCCTCATCTGGCGTTCAATGGGCTGGCCTCCGTAAATCGAAACCACTTTCAGGCCACGTTTGTGCTTGGCCAGCTTTTGAATCTGATCGGCCACTTGCAGGGCCAGTTCGCGAGTAGGGCATAATACGATGGCCTGTACTCGCTTATCGGCTTGCTGAATCCGTTCAATCAGGGGAATGGCAAAAGCGGCTGTTTTCCCGGTTCCGGTTTGGGCCTGACCGATTAAATCCTGGCCTTCCAGCAGGTAGGGAATGGCTTGCTCCTGAATGGGAGTAGCATCTTTAAAGCCCATGTCTTGCAGGGCTGCTTGCATGTCTTCGCTTAAATTCAGACTTTGCATCAGTATTCTTTCTGTCAGCATAAAATAAGCTGACCCTTAAGGGCAGTAAGGTGCGACAAGCCCGATGAGGCAGCTTAAAACCGCCGCTTGGAACGTTTGGCGGCAGCGCCTTTCTTGCGGTATTTGCGCGCGTTTTCCCGGTTACGGGCTGCTTTTTCTTTTTTCTGATTATTCTTGGCCATGCCGGCGCGCCTTAATAGGCGCGGCTGGCTTGGAAGCAATCCCGGCAATAAACAGGTTTGCTGCCATTGGGCTCAAAGGGAACCTGGGTGGTGACACCGCAGCCGTAGCAAACGACATCATACATTTGGCGTTGCGGGCGACCGTAGCTTCCGCCGCCGCCGCCGCCGTATCCACCGCGGCTACTGTTTCCGTATCCGCCACCACCGCCACGATTGGCTTTGGCTGCATCCCGGCAGGGTTTGCATTTTCTGGGCGGTTGGAACCCCTTGGATTCGTAAAACTCTTGTTCTTCCTGGGTAAAGGAAAAATCGGCGCCGCAAGCAGCACAGGTAATATTGGTTGTCATTAAGTAGAACCTCGAACGTGCTAATAAATGCAGACTTTTAGCTGAGGTCCGTAATTTAAGGTTCAGAAAAATGACAAACCAGAACGAAAAATCTATCTCGCTAGTATGACCCACTTCTGTTTCAGATACAACCCCATTTAAATGTTAAGAAAAACTTGAGTGCTTGGTTAAACACTGAGCCCGTCCGAATATGTGCGTCGCAGGGGCGACAGTGAAATGAAAAACTCAATACTTCCAGGGATATCGGAAATAGATGGTGGGTTTTTCTGGACGCGTTTCGAACGTATCTGGTTAAAAACCAAGGTCAAGTTGTCTCTATGCTAGGGGGCCAGAGCATAAAGGGGCATTCTTTATGAAGAGCGACTCTTTTTTATTATGGTCTGATAAATATAAAAGATAGCGGTGGCGCTGGAAACGGCAATGAATAGATCCGTTAATAGGGTTACCAAAGCTGTGTATAGCATCAAAAAGCCATGAAAGCTTCCCTGTTTGACGACATGCTGAATCTCTTCCATTTTGACCATATGGATGGCGACATAGATTAGAAGTCCCCCGATGCAGGCCATTGGAATTTTCCCGATGAAAGGGATAAAGCAGAACGTCAGAATCAGGATGAGAACCCCCTGGAAAAGAGAAGCCGCTGGTGACATCGCGCCCGCCTTGATGTTGGTAGCTGTGCGGGCAAAGGCCCCGGTGCAAGGGAAGCCGTTCAGCACTGGAACAAGCGTGTTGATGATGCCTTGTCCAAGCAGTTCGCGGTTAGGGGCAAATGGAGTGGAATCATTGGCGAGCCGATCCGCCATTCTGGCTGAAAGCACACTTTCGAGAGACGCGATAAAAACAATGGAAAGCACGGGCGAAATGAGCATCCATACAGAGCGCTCCCCTAGGGCCGGTAAAGTGACTTTGAGTATTTGCCCGCCGACAGGGCCAAATTTGTCTGCTAGCAAAGGAATCATTTGATCAGGGAATAGGCTCTGGTTCAGGAAGACGGATATCAAAATGGCAATCAGCGGCCCAGGGATGAAAACAGAAGTCTTATAACTGAACCTGATAATCAGGAATGATAGTATTGCAAGCCCTAAAGCGAACAGATTCGGTTGCATTAGAATAGCGCCAAGCTGTTGAATTTTCTCTATTGGATGGTGAGATAGAGGAAAAGTGCTGCCCAGTGTATCGGGCATCTGTCCAAGGGCAATGCTCATAGCGATACCAACCGTGAAGCCGACAGTCACAGAGAAAGGAATGTGGGCGAAATATTTTCCCCATCGCAATATGCCCATTAAGACAATGAGCAGTCCCGCAATAATGGAGGCGAGGATAAGAAATGGCGTATCGTACTGAGACGTGATGCCGGACAGCAGGGGGATAAATGCGGCGGTAGGACCATAGACCTGATATTTGGAACCTCCGAAAAATCCGCCAAGAATCCCGGCAAGCGCACCTGAAGCAATACCTTGCTCCGGCTGAAGTCCGGAGGCGATGGCAAAGCCGATTCCCAACGGTATGGCTACCAGGGCAACGATAAGTCCTGCCAACGCATCGCGGAGCAAGGAAAGATGCCCATTTGGTTTCTGATAGGCCTCGAAGCGTTGATCTTTGATGAGGAAGAGTGCAGGCGGTTTTGCTTGTTTTTCGGGAATTCCCATAATGGCTATTCCTTATTGCGAATATTCGAAGTTTTGCATGTAATAGGCAAAAATTTTTTTAGTTAGAGTGTCTTACATCTCTTTCAGAACGGTCTGCAGGTTGACCAGGTGATTATTGAAAATCTTTTTGGACACATCCAGCAACTCAAAAATGGCGGGGTCCCGAATAGCGTAAAAGACCGTTGTGCCTTCTTTTCGAGTAGTAACCAGATTCTTGCCACGCAAAATTGCCAGTTGCTGTGAGACATTGGGAGCTTCAATTTCAAGGATCTCCTTAAGCTCATTCACGCTGTGCTCGCCGTCTCGCAGCGCATCCAGGATGTGGATGCGGATTGGATGGGCCAGTGCTTTAAAGAACTCGGCCTTGAATTCTCTAATTTGACTTTGGTTTGCCATTGCTGCAAATCTTCGAAAGTTTATATATTACAGCATAGCAGTTGTCTCCCCATTCCGCTAGGGGCGAGTAAATGCGTTCCCTTATAGAAACAGCGCTTAAACCACTCTCAAAAAGCTCTAGTTAGCCTGTCTGCACAATTTTCGAACCAAGGCTGAAAACTAACGATAGCTTTAAAATTTCAATCTCTCAGATATATGGTGGGCGGTACTGGACTCGAACCAGTGACCTCCACAATGTCAATGTGATGCGCTACCAACTGCGCCAACCGCCCAATTGTGGAACTATGCCTAGTTTCAACGAAACGCGGCGACATGTCAAATGGATTTGGGACTTCATCGAGAATGTGCTGAAAGGGTTCCGCTGGACGGGTAATGCCGCCGGTCCTACAATGGAAAAAGTGCACGTCTTTACCGGATGTAAGAACCTATCTATGCCCAACCCCTTGAAACATGTGGCCCTGTTCAGCCTGGTCTATAAGTATCGGCACCTTTTCCTGCGATATTGGCGTGAATTGACCTTGGGGGTGCTGGCTCTGGTCGCTGTGAACCTTTTAGGGTTAGTAATCCCCTGGCAAATCAAGCAGGCAGTGGATTTGGTGCAGGCGATCTTTAACGGGCCGGCAGGTTCGGCCTCAGGCACAACCGGCGTAAATGCGATGTGGCCCGCCTTTTATCATCATCTATGGATGATTGCGGGTTTGGCGACGCTGGTGCTGGCGGTCCGGATTGCCTCCCGTCAGTTCCTGTTGGGCGCTGGAAGGCGGCTGGAGTTTGATTTGCGGAACCAGCTTTACGCCCATCTGCTGAAAATGCCGACCAGTTATTTCGCCGCTCACCCGGCGGGAGAATTGATGTCCCGCATGACCAACGACGTGGACGCCACCAAGTACCTGACCGGGGGCGGCCTGATGTTGGGCTTTAATACCGTTTTGGCCTATGTCCTCACCATTCCCATGATGCTGTACCTGAACTGGAAGCTGGCCCTGGTGACCTTCCTGTTTTACCCGGTGGTCATTTTCATGATGACCCGCATCAGCAAGCAGGTGCGCAAGGGTTACTACGATGTGCAGGAAGTGCTGGCCGATATCAGCACCGTGGCCCAGGAAAACCTCAACGGCATGATGGTGATTCAGTCTTACGTGCGGGAAGCACAGGAAAACAAGCGTTTTGAGGCGACTTGCGATCGCTACTTCGGTACCTATACCCGCCTGATTCATGAGCGAATTCTGCTGTTTATGGTGCTGGCGGGGCTGAGCGGGTTGAGCATGTTTCTGGTGCTGCTGGTGGGCGGCTGGCAGGTAATCGCCCGTCAATTGGACTGGGGCGGCTTCGTGGCCTTTACCATGTACCTGGAGCAACTCACTTGGCCCACCATGGCGTTGGGCTGGACGATTTCCATTTTTCAACAGGGCACCGCCGCGCTGGAACGAATTGACGAGGTGTTTAGCGCCGAATCCAATATTCAAAGCGGTACAACGCCTGAAAGTAAGCAGCCCTTGGCGGGTGAGTTGGCAATTCGGAATCTGACATTTGCCTATCACAATCCCTATATGGCTCGAAAAGAGGCGGAACCCGCTGCGGCACAAAGCGTACCGACTCAATCGGTGTTGCGGAATATTGATCTGACCGTGCGTCCGGGGGAAACTATTGCGCTGGTGGGTTCGGTGGGCAGTGGAAAATCCACGTTGCTGCGCTTGCTGCCCCGCATACTGGATGTGCCGAAAGGCGCCATTTTTCTGGGCGGGCAGGATGTTACCGAGCTGGATTTGGATACGCTGCGGGCATCTCTGGTGTTTATGCCTCAGTTGAGCTTTTTGTTTTCCACCACCGTCAGCCAGAATATCGCCTTCGGCAAACCCGATGCGCTTCAGCCGGGGAACGGCAAGGCTCATATCGGCGCAGAGGACATTGCGCCGGACATTGTGAATGCGGCGGAGACTGCCAGTGTGCATATGGACATTGTGGAACTGCCTAAGCAGTACCAAACTCTGGTAGGCGAGCGGGGCTTGATGCTGTCTGGTGGGCAGCGCCAGCGGGTGAGTCTGGCGCGGGCCATTTTAATGGATGCCCCGTTTTTGATTCTGGATGACCCGTTTTCCAACGTGGATGCGGAAACCGAGCGCAACATCGTTTCCGCGTTGAAGGCCCGTCAGATTTTCCACAACAAGACCACCCTCATTGCGACGCACCGTTTTTCGCTGGTCAGCCTGTGCGATCGGGTGGTGTTGATGGATGACGGCCGCATTTTAGCCGTGGGCACCCATGCGGAGCTGCTGGCTACCCAGCCTTTGTACCAGAAGTTGCACCGCTTGCAGGAACTGCGGGCATCGCTGGGGGATTGGGGCTTGGAAAGCAACACGCAAAACGCGGAAACCTCGTTGAGTGCCGAGGAGCAGGAAGAATTGGAAGCGCTGACCGAAAGCGCCGGGGAGGCCTGATGTCCATGGATGTGCTGGCGGTGCCGGTTAAAGCCTCGGAGCGCCGCGAGTCCGGCTTGAAAGACCTGAAGCTGCTGGGCAAGCTATGGCCCTATATGAAGCCCTACAAGAAATCCCTGATGATTGCGTTTTGGCTGTTGCCGCTGATTTCTCTGGCGGAAATGGGCCAAACGTTTCTGATTCGCTTTGCCATTGACGGGCCGATCAAGGCGGGCGACTTGGGGGGCTTGGCTCTGTATGCGGCAGGCTTTGCGGCATTGCTGGGGCTGAATTACCGGGTTCGTTACCTGCAAATGGCGGAATCCCAGAATACCGGCCAGCAAATCATTCGGGATTTGCGGACGGATCTGTACCGGCATTACCAAACCCTGTCGCCGCGCTTTTATCAGCGGCATCCACTGGGCAAGCTGGTGACGCGGCTAACCTCCGATATTGAAAACCTCAGCGAGATGCTGTCTTCGGGCGGATTGGCCATTCTGGCGGATCTGGCCATGATTCTGGGCGCGCTGGTGGGGATGTTCATTATGAACTGGCGTCTGGCGCTGGTGACGATTGTAACCATGATTGTCCTGCTGGCCCTGATGGAAGTGTTTCGTAGCCGGGCCCGGCATGCGTACGATGAAATCCGGGTGAAGGCGGCCCGCATTAACGCTTTTTTGCAGGAAAGCTTTGCCGGTATGGAACTGGTGCAACTGTACCGCCGGGAAGGTAAAAATTACGAGCATTTTGAGGCATTAAACCATAGCAACCTGCAAAGCGGGCTGGCTTCCATCCTCTATTCCACCTCTTTCAACGCGGTGGTGGATTACATGACCCTGCTGACCCTGGTGCTGATCCTGTGGCTGGGCGGGCAAGGGGTGCAGGATGGCACTATGACCATCGGTGCGCTGGTGGGTTTCTTTCTGTTCGTGCGCAAAATGTTTGAGCCGGTGGAAGATGTGAGCGAAAAATACAGCATTTTGCAGTCCGGCTTGGCGTCCATTGATAAAGTGATGGCCCTGTTTCAGGAAAAGCCGGATATTCTGCATCAACAACTGGAAACCGAGGCGGTTCCGGCTGTGCTGCCCAAAGCCAAGGGCGAAATCACCCTGGAACACCTGACCTTCGGGTATCACCCGGAGCACCCCATCCTGAAAGACATTAACCTGCACATTAAGCCGGGCGAAAAAATTGCCATTGTCGGCCCGTCCGGGGCGGGGAAAACCACGTTCATCAAGCTGCTGCTGCGATTCTACGATGTGGATTCCGGCTCCCTGAAGCTGGACGGCCTTGACGTGCGGGACTGGAACCTGCATGCCTTGCGCCGCAACATTGTTTCCATTCAGCAGGATGATTTCCTGTTCTCCCGCAGTGTGACGGAGAACATTGCATTGGCCCCCTACGAGCCTTCTATGGAAGCGGCCTTACACCATGCGGCGGAGCAAAGTAACGCGTTGAAGCTGATTGAGCGCTTGCCCAATGGGTTTCAGGAAGTGCTGGAAGAACGGGGCAAGAACTTATCTGCCGGTGAAAAGCAGTTACTGCTGTTTGCGCGGGCCATCTATCACGATCCGGCCATTCTGGTGCTGGATGAGGCGACCTCGGCCATTGATCCGGTGACGGAGCATCTGGTGCAGGAGGCGATGGACAAGCTGATGGAAAACCGCACGGTGTTGATTGTGGCGCACCGGTTGTCCACCATTCAGCAGGTGGACCGTATTCTGGTCATGGAGCATGGGCGTATTGTGCAACAGGGCTCCCATGCCGAACTGATCCGCCAGCCGGGCCTATACCAGCAGTTTTACCAGTATCAGGAACTGATGTCCCACGCCTCGGCTTAAACAGGGCATAAAAAATTATTTATTTCATTTAGAATGGGCGCATTATGCAAGTGTTGAGCGAAAAGTTGAGAGCGCCGGAACTGCGGGTGGATGCCTGGCTGAACAGTGAGACGCTGACGCTGGCCGGGCTGCGGGGATTTTTGGGATTACACCTGCATCAACTGCCTGCATACCTTGCCTTATATTAAGGAATGGCACCATCGTTACGCTGCCGCCGGGCTAGCCATCGTCGGCATCCATGCGCCGGAGTTCGAGTTTGCCAAGTCGGTGGAGCGCGTTTTGCAGGCAGCCCAACAGTTCCAGCTACCCTATGCGGTGGCGCTGGATAACGGGTTTCAAACCTGGAACCAGTTTGCCAACCGGGCCTGGCCTGCCAAATACCTGATTGATCAACATGGCTACATACGCGCATTTCATCACGGAGAAGGCGAATATCAGGCATTTGAGCGGCTCATTCAGCAATTGTTGAATGAGATTGAACCGGCACAAACCTTTCCGGCGCCCATGTTACCTGTTCGAGCGCAGGATGAACCCGGAGCGGCTTGCTATCGCCCAACGCCGGAGCTGTATCTGGGTTATGGCCGGGGAGAGTTGGGAAATCGGGAAGGAAATCCGCCCGATCAGGCCGTGGATTACCCCGATCCGCCGGAGGAGCATCTGCCGGACACCGTGTATTTGCAAGGCGCCTGGCTGAACGGTAAGGAGTATATTGAATCGGTTAGCGATCAGCCAGCCATGATTCACCTGGATTACCGGGCGGCGGAAGTAAATCTGGTTTTGAATGCCGTGGCTGAGAAGCCGCTAATGGTGCAACTTTGGCTGGACGGCAAGTCGTTGCCGGAATCCGACTTCGGGGCGGATGTGGCACAAGTGGAAGGCGCTAGCGTCATAATGGTCGACACCGCTCGTATGGTTCGGTTGATCCATCACTCGGAATTTGAGACGCACCGGCTGACCCTGTCGGTTTCCCAGGCAGGTTTGCGCGTTTACGCGTTTACATTTGTCGGCTGCGTTGCCGCTTAGCGGTTTGAGCGGAGTACACTGGTAAGAGAACTCAGGCATATGGTTTTTTAAGGAAGGAGCAGGATATGAGCATTAAAGGGTTTGCCACTGCCGAAGGAACCCGGCGCTACCGGGAGCGGTTTGAGGGGAAATCCACCGGAGGGCTTCCCATTGCGGAGGGGCATTTTCGGGATACGACTCAGGGGCTTTCCTTAACCAGCCTGGGTATGGGAACCTATTTGGGCAATCTGGACGAACAAACCAGCCGGGATATGACCCAGGCTGCCATTCGTTCCGTGTCCAGCGGGGCCATCAACGTGCTGGATACGGCTATCAATTACCGTTACCAGCTTTCGGAGCGCTCACTGGCCCAGGCCATTAAAGACTTGCTGAGCCAGGGCTTTCAGCGGGATGAGCTGTTTGTGTGCTCTAAAAACGGCTTTATTTCTCCGGATGCGGAACGGCAACAGCGCGGCGAGGACTTCCGGGAGTGGTTCCGGTCCCGCTATATTGATTCCGAGATGATTCAGCCCGGCGATATCGCAGGCGGCATGCATTGCATGGCTCCGGCGTATCTGGAAGATCAGCTCAGCCAAAGCCTGTCCAATTTGGGATTGGCGACCTTGGACTTGGTTTACCTGCACAATGCCGCGGAATCCCAGTTGCCCGAAGTGGGTCGAGAGGAATTTATGCGCCGTTTGCGGCTGGCTTTTGAATTTTACGAGAAAGCCAGAGCCGAGGGCCGGATTCGTTATTACGGCATGGCCACCTGGAATTGCTTCCGGGTGGAGCCGGAAGAGAGCGGCGAATACCTGAGCCTGCAAGAGGTGGTGGCGTTGGCCTCATCGGTTGGAGGGGAATCGCATGGGTTCCGTTTTATTCAGTTGCCGTTCAACCTGGCGTTTACGGAAGCGCTGACGCTGCCGGCTCAGCCAGTGGATGCCGAGATGATGTCTCTATTGGAAGCGGCCATGGCGTTTGACATTGGCGTGTTTACCAGTGTGCCGCTACTTCAGGGGCAATTGTTGAGCGAAACCCGCCTGCCCAAGTTCGATGGCATGGAAACCCCGGCTCAGGAGTGCCTTCAGTTCGTGCGCTCCAATCCCGGTGTATTGGCGCCCCTGGTAGGCCATAAAAAGCCCGCTCATGTGGAGCAAAACCTGAAAGTCGCCTCCCTTCCCCCGCTAGTGCTGGCGGAGTTCGAAGAAATGCTGTCCACGTAATACGCAAGCGGCTCAGCGGGCCTTGATGAACGTTGATAATACAGCCCGGTTCGATAATGGCGGTTCGGCCATGGCTTTGCTATGCTTGAAGTAAGAGAGACAAAAAGGATGATGATAGTAGTATGTTAAGGCCATTCATGCCCTTGCTGACAGGGTTTTTGATTCTGGTTTGCGTCTGGCTTTGGATCTTTGCCCGGCCGGACTGGCAGCAAACGGCCATGTTATCCCGAACAGGGCATTCGCAGCTTGAACGCTCGCCGATGGATATGCCGGCTTGGTACCGGGAGCCCTTGCAGCACGGGGCTCGGTATATCGAAATCGGTCCCATGCGTCTGGCGAAAGAGCCACCCAATCAAAAGCACCACAAAACGTCCGCTGTGCGAGGATACTGGTAAACTAAATCCGAAATATCACCGAGTCGCCAGCGTTAGTAAAAGCAGGCGTCTTCCGTTTGGGCGATTTCAGACAGCTTATCGATATCGGTGATTAAAATTTTGCCGCCGCGCAAGTAG
>JAJQJM010000166.1 GCA_021323475.1 Vampirovibrio sp. | reverse complement strand
CCCGACTCCGGCTTCACCAGGCCCGATTGAAGCGCCTTGACCGCTGCCTGGGTACGATCATCCACGGTCAGGTCATTAGCGTGTTGACCGCACAAGCAGGTAACGGATTCCTGAATCTGGGCAACCTGTTTGAAAACGACAAGAGTTTTGAACAACTGAGCAGCGGCTTCGTGCAGCAGGCATCCCTGTTGAACCCCACGCTAAATGCCGTGGAAGCAACCCGCTACCACACGGAGCAAAAAGGCGCGGTTTCCACCAACTGGTGGGATGGCGCCGTGAGCTGGCTCAAGGGCCTGCCCTGGAACCTGGTGATTATCGGGCTGGTCGTCGCATTTTTCTTCCTCCTGATTCTGCCCATGCTGATACGGGCGATTTTCCGGAGATAGCAATGAACAGATTTAATAGCCATAAGGAATGCTTGGGATGATTCGGACACGCAATCGGCTTATCAATCAATGGACCACCCTGTTCATGCTGCTGGCAGTGGTCACCGCCCCTACCGCCCTGCTGCTGGGCAGCGACATAGCGCTCGCTCAAAGCACTCCGGTGGCCGCTGCAGCCAAACCGGCTGGGAACTCCCTGCGCATCGGCATGAAAGACTTGGGCGATCCGCAAGGCTACCGCTTAAAAACCGTCCGCACCCAGCGGGATTACCCCTTTACCCGGCCCAAGGGCTGGAAGGTATTGCCGTCTTCCAATATTCATTTAACCTTCCAGCATGGCAGTAACCTGCTACCGGAGCGCTCCAGCCTGAACGTGCTGGTGAATAACCGCATCCTCAAATCCATTCCGTTGGGTAAGGATAATGTCACGGCCACCGCCGTAAACATCGCCGTGCCCCCGGAACTGCTGAAAGACAACAACATCCTGTCCTTCCAGGTGGACCAGCACTATACCTACAAGTGCGAAGACCCGTTCAGCGAGGAACTGTGGACCGAAGTATTACCGGATACCGCCTTGACCCTGAATTACAGTTGGGAGCCGGTGCATCCGGACTTGGCCCAATATCCGTTTCCGTTGCTGGACCCGCTGAATAATTACACCCCCACCGTGGTTGGCTACGTGGTACCCCAAAGCGTTTCCGACCAATCACTGGAAGCCTTTGGCGTGGTAGCTACTCACATGGGTCAACAAGCCAAATGGCGGGAATTGAAGCCTTATCTAGGCGATGACAGCGCGCTGTATTCCAAAGACAACTTGGTGTTGATTGGCACACCCAGCGAGAACCCGGCCATTCAATCCATCGCGTCCGGCCTGGATTTAAGCCTGTCCGGCGGCAAGTTCAACGACAAGAACGGCGCCACCCTGCCGGATGATTACGGCGTGCTGCAACTGGTGCCCAACCCCAACAATCCCACCCGCGCCATTTTGGTGGTTAGCGGCAACGGGCCGGACGGCGTGAAAAAAGCCGCCCACGTGCTGGCGCAAGGCAGCCTGAACAAGGTGCTGGTGGGCCGCTCCGCCATTATCAAGGATTACCAGAAAGGCGCGGACTATCCTTACCGGGCCTGGGACGGCTTTGTATTGCAATCCGGCGATAATTTTGATTCGCTGGGCCTGCCCACCCAGACCGCCCGTGGCATTACCGCCCTGCCCCTGTTCTACCAGATTAAGGTGATGCCGGACATCTTCCTGCCCGGTAAAACCAAGGTGAAGCTGCACACCATTTACAGCTACGCCTCTCAGTTGGACGCCACCCAGTCCAAGCTGGAAGTATTGTTGAACGGTAAGGCCATCAAGAGTGTGCCGCTGGATGACAAGAACGGCAAGAGTCTGGCGGACTTGACCATTGAGATTCCCACGGAAGAGTTCCACACGTTCAACGATTTGGAATACCGCTTCCACGTGTACCCGGAAAAGTATGACCTGTGCCGCTTTGTAACCGACGTGCATATTTGGGGTACGGTGCATAACACCTCTTACATTGAGTTCCCCGGCGAAGTGAAAGCGCCGTTGCCGGATGTGGGCCTGATTAACGACGGTGGCTATCCGTTTACCGCATACCAGGATCTCTCCAAAACAGCGCTGGTGCTACCGGATAACGTGGGCCGCACCGATTTAGAAGCCATGCTGCAATTCCTGACTCGCGTGGGCCGGGAATCCGCTTCCCGTAAGGGCATTGAGCTGGCGACCTATCATGCTTCCAAGCTGCCGGATGACGTGAAAAAGGATCGCAACCTGATCATCATCGGCCAGCGCAAGCAGAACAAGCTGTTTGACGAACTGAAAGACAAGGCCAGCCTGCTGACCGAAGGAACCTGGAACACCTTGCAGGAAGACCAGAAAAACAAGCTGGCCCAAATCAACTACGCTCCTGGTCAGGGTATTGTGGAAGAATTGCTTTCTCCGTGGAATGAAAACCGGGTAGCCCTGTTACTGACCGGCGAAAACGACACCGCCCTGGTGCGTGACGCGCAACTGTTCCAGAACGATGCCTGGTTTAAGGCGATTAAACAGGGCAACCTGACCGTCGTGAACGACAACGGCCCTCAAAGCGCCATTTTATTGAGCAAAGGCGAGGCCCGCTTTTTCCATGCGCAAGATCAGCGCGGCGGCTTCCAGATTCCCACCTGGGCCTGGATTATCGGCGGATTTTTCGCGGTGATGGGCTTCTTCTCGGTGCTGCGCTTCCTGTTCGGCAGATAAGCCCTCCTTATACACTTCAAACAAAGCGCTCCACCGGTAACGCGGGTGGGGCGCTTTTTTCAGGCGGCAGGTAGGCAGGGGGCAACGCTTCCCCTATAATGGTTGCACTATGACCGACTCATTGATTGATCCCCCCCAAATTTCCGAGCATCCAGCCGAATCAGAGGCGGAACGCTCCACAGAAGGCATTCAAACCGAAACCCTCCAAAGCATTCAAGCCTTGCCTGCCACGGCCAAGACCGTGATGTCCGGCATGCGGCCCACCGGCAAACTTCATCTGGGCCATTATATGGGTGTGCTGCGTAACTGGGTGAGTTTACAGGAGCAGTATCCCTGCTTTTTTATGGTGGCCGACTGGCATGCGCTAACCACCAAGTACGATGACACCGACAGCCTGAAGGACAACATTCTGGATATGGCGCTGGACTGGCTGGCGGCGGGGATTGATCCGGGCAAGTCCACCATGTACGTGCAATCCGCCATTCCGGAAGAGGCCGAGCTGCACCTGCTGTTCAGCATGATTACACCCGCCAAATGGGTGCAAACCGACCCCACCTTAAAGGATATGGTGGCCATGCTGCATGAGGATTTATCCTACGGGTTGCTGGGCTATCCCATTCTGCAAACCGTCGATATTCTGTGCGTTCGGGCGGGCCTGGTACCGGTGGGCAAAGATCAATTGGCTCACCTGGAAATCTCCCGCGATATCGCGCGGCGGTTTAATCACATCTACAAAACCGACCTGTTTGTGGAACCCCGCCCCCTGTTGACCGAAACACCGCTGCTAATTGGGCTGGACGGTCGCAAAATGGGCAAGTCCTATAACAACGCCATTTTCCTGTCGGATAGCGCGGATGAAACTCTGAAAAAAGTGAAGACCGCCATTACCGATCCGGCCCGTGTGAAGCGCACCGATCCGGGCGATCCGCAAAACTGCGAAGTGGTTTACAAATACTACGAGGCATTCGCACCGTTGGCCGCCCAAAATCTGGCGGCAGAAGAGTGCCGGACCGCAACCCGTGGCTGTATGGACTGCAAGAAAACCCTGGCGGAATTTATTAACGAAGCCATGGCCCCCATGCGGGAACGTCGGGCGTTGTATGCCTCCGACCGGGCCCAGGTGGAGCAGATTCTGCGGGAGGGCGGTGAAAAAGCCCGCGAGACCTGCCAAGAGACGCTCCGAAAAGTCAAAGACGTGATGAAACTCTTTTAACCCAAAGTTTCTTTTTGTCTTACAAAAAGAAAACAGCGTTGTCAGGGACAAGCGCTGTCAAAAGGGGACAATAAGGGTCTATCGTCGATTGACTAAATCTGTCTATGAGAATGAACTCAATAAAATTTGGTTGTTTTGAATTGGTTAATTCAGTCTTGACCTAGCCTAAAATACCGCCTAAGCCACCAAGATTCATACTTTGCAGTCCGGCTAATGCTCCGCCGCCGCCGCCAAAACCTTGGACGCCGCCAAAGCCGCCACCGAATAGCTGCTGCTGACCAGGTACCAGCCCGCCCAGACCAGCGGCTAACGCCGGGTTAAACTGGTTCAGGAACTGGTTGGGGAATGGGCTCAGGGTCGGATAGGACGCAATTAGCGGAGGGCCGCCACCCGCCAGGGCAATCTGGTTGGAAGTCACCAGGCTGTTTGCAGCCCAGGGGAACGGTTGGAAAAATGCGTTCAGTATCGGAGTGGGGTTGAATGCGGGGTTGAACGGTACGGTTTGCCCCGGCAGCAGACTCGGACTGAAACCTAAGTTATTATTGAACAGTCCCCCAGTGAATCCGCCAAATATACCTCCAGGAATAGCCATTCTAATTGTCCTCCATTCTCATAGCTTTTTCTTTTCTGGTGCCTTGTTGCGTAGCCTAATGCCATATGTCCTAGCTGACCCGGCACTGTACTCCTTTCAAAAACATCTAAAACAATAAAAACAAATAAATATTACGAATTGCTTCACCCCATCGATTTGTTACAAACCCTTCCCATTCACAGTTCGCATGCCAATAATGCGAAATGATGCGAGACGTCCCCCCATCTCGTTCACCTGTCGTAATCGCTCTTTTGCTAGAAGGACGCGGAAGGCTTGGTAAAGAACAGCCGGTACAATTCCTGCTGGTACCCGCCTTCCATGGCATACATCCCAATGGACTGATAACGATAGGCTTTGTCTATACCCTGCGATTCCAGCATGGCCCGAATTTCCTGGGAGAAAATCACCTGATTGGGCCCTACATAACTAATCAGCTTGCGGGTCGCCGTTACGCCCGCCCCTGTGGAAATTTCAGCATCCAGGGATTGAATACCCACTTTAAAAGGCGGTTGCGGATCCAGGGGCCTTAATGTGGCATAATGGCCCAAAATTCCTTGGGCCGCTCCCATACAGTAGGTCATCACCTGCTCAATCGAATCGAACTCCAATGCCAGGCTATTGTGATAACTGGCTAACACTTTGCCATGATAGCGGGCGTAGGTGCTTTCCCATTGCGCGCCGCCTTCCGGGCAGGCCTGAAAATCATAATCCAGCACCAGGTAAATGCGCCGGTTGGTGGTTACAAACTTTTGCTTCTTGCTTTGATCATCCCGAAGTTTTTGCAGGCGTTTCCGCTGCTGTTCGGCCTGACGGCTGACTTCCATACGCTGCTCGCTGGCCTTCAGGGATTCCGCCACAAAGTTGAACAGGAAGAATGCACCCGTCATCACGCAAGCCAATACGCCTTGCGTGGTGGAATATTGATGCCCTCCGTAACTCAACGGCGGAGCCTTGACCACAAACTCCACAATCGCATTCAACGGATCGAACACCGGATTGAGCATGTTCACCAGAGAAGCCACGCCTTGAAAATTGATAATCCGAAGCAACCAATGGAAGATTGCCACCGGGGAAATGATGGCGCAGACAGCGGACAACAGCTCACACAAGGTATAGATGTAACGCAGCATAACCTAGAAAAGTACTCACTTTGATTCTCATACCAGCTTAACTTGCCGGAACGGAGTCCCGATTCCTCCTAATAGAGGGGATGTGAAGCGTCTACTCAGCTCAATCGTTCAGGCGCGAGGATAGGCATTTAAAAGGTTGTAGGCCGTATCCCGCTGGGCGGCATCATACCCGGCGGCATGAATGACCTTAACCATCTCTTCCACGCTTTTGCGGGTGGGATTAATGCCGCATTGGGTCACGACGTTTTCTTCCAGCAGCAGGCCGCCCATGTCGTTGGCGCCCATTTTTAACGCAGTCTGCCCAATTTTAAGCCCCTGTGTAATCCAGGATGCGCCAATGTTGGGAATATTATCCAGCACAATCCGCGCCAAGGCATTGACCCGCAGGTATTCCACCCCGGTTGCCGGCAGATTGGGCAATTTTTCCAGTTTGGTGTTGGCCTTCTGGAAGGTCCAGGGAATAAAGCTAAGGAAGCCGCCGGTACGGTCCTGCAAATTACGAATCTGGAACAGGTGGTCCACAATATGCCAATCCTCTTCCATCATGCCAAACATCATGGTGGCGGATGTCTT
>JAJQJM010000042.1 GCA_021323475.1 Vampirovibrio sp. | reverse complement strand
GTTCCGCACAGCATCAGGAAATATTTGACCAGTTTGTGCGTCTTAAAGCTACGATGACTCAACAATCGGTGGTAGCAAAGCGTAATACCCAGGCAACCCGTAGCGAATACCATGATGGCAAACGCAACAAAGCCCGGCCAAGTAAACGTAAACGGCGCAGCCAAAGCCAAACCGTGTACTACAACCAGCGCTACCAACATAGGCAGCCTGAATTGAGCCTTCGTTGCTCTTTGAGGCAACAATTGCATATTCATTTCCTTAAATTCAAGAAGTGAGTCGGATGCGACCGTTGATGCTCTCTACTGAGGAGCTGCCGGGGCTGCTGGAGCCGCTCCGGGGCCGCTCTTGGGAGGACCAAACCGGCGTCTTTTATCCGAGCTTTTCTTTCTGTACTTTCTTGCGTTTTCCAGGTTACGCAATGCTTTTTCTCGTTTCTGATTATTTTTTGCCATGAAGAATCACGTTTAATCCTTTTCTAAACTGAAACTGCCGTGCTTCGCTCTGACTCTAGTAAGAGGAGCGGGAGCCCTGGAAGCAGTCACGGCAGTAGACCGGCTTGGAACCTGTCGGCTGGAAAGGCACCTGGGTCTGCACACCGCAGCCGGAACAAACGGTATCATACATTTGCCGTTGAGGACGGCCGTAACCGCCACCGCCGCCACGGGCTTGTTTCGCGGCATCCCGGCAGGGCTTGCACTTTCTGGGTTCGTTAAAGCCTTTAGAGTGATAAAATTCCTGCTCTTCCGCGGTGAAAACAAAGTTGTTGCCGCATCCGCTACAAGTAATATCCTTATCCATTTAGTTTTTAAGCCTCATTGTTAATTTGATGTGTTTCGTTTTACACCCTGTGGAGCAGGGACATTGGCTCTTCTCTTCTTGATGGATGTGTTCCCCGACAAGTCGCGAACCCAACCGGTAGAAAATCACCTAGTACATTATCCGTCTATCACAGGGAATGTTCAAGTTATTTCCCCAAGCCCTGCTTTTGCCGACGCCGGTGAGTTTCACTTGAAGAAAATTTGCCGGACCAGGGGGAATACCAAGAAGGTCTTTGTTTTTGGCCGCGCATTCCGAAATTATCGGCATGGTTCGCATCTTTTAAAGCACTTCCATGCCTTTCCACCCGCCTAACAAGCTCCCAGGACTTTGCCATGCCGAATTGACTTGGGCGCCATAGCATCCCTGCCTGGAAGCCTGAAATTGACAACGTTCATAAATCAAAGACCGAGCATCTTCCTGGCCTGCGGAAATTTCAGCTATCAAAAGTATAGTAAAGTGTCCAATACTCTTTAAACGTAATATGTGGTAGCTTGAAAAATCTACCAAGGCACAAACCAGGGAGAAAGTGACCATGATTAAGGGAAAAAATCAGCATGTAATGCCGGATAGTCAAGGATGGTGCGTCATTGATGAAGCCAATCTGATGGTCATTCAACACTTTGACAACCAGGAACAGGCGCTCAGCTACGCCAACCAGTGCGCTCTCATGGTAGAAGGCGAAGTATTAGTGCATGCTACCAGTTGCGATCCCACTGAATTGTCTACGGTTCCATTGCCGCAGCGGGAGTTTATCCCGAACAAAGGCGATGCCAGCCCTTCCATCAACGCTTCAAGCAGCGCCCCGAACAAAGAACAAAGCGATTTCGACCCACTGCTGGGTTACGATGAATACTATTTTGAAATCTGAAACCGGATGTTTTTGCAGTCTCCGGGCTCAGCAGGTCAGCCACTCATCGGTGTTCGCCATATTCTGCCATCAGCGGGAAACCCCAATGCTTGCATAGCTCACTGTTTCCAGCGGGTTTACCCGCTAAATTGCCCCTGTTTTTGCAGAAAGTCCAGCACTTTATGAAATGCCCTGCCCCGGTGACTGATCCGTTTTTTTTCAGAAGCGGAGAGTTCCGCCACGGTGCGCGTATCGGCTTTCCCCTCCTCCAGAACGGGCACCACAATGGGATCATAACCAAAACCGTTCAGCCCGCGCGGAGCCTCCGTGATGACCGCCAACTCGGTGCTTTCCAACGCTTCAAAGCTCAGGCCGTTTTCCGCATGCCACAGCACCATGCCGCAGCAATAGCGGGCGGCCCGGTTCTGCTGCTCCTTCATCAGGGCCAGAATGCCCTCACATAAATCGCTGTTGGTCACGCCGGTTTCCGTCACCCGATCCAGCGGCATCCGGTTCGGGAAAGATTGTCCCAGCAGTTCATCGCGAATAGCGGGAGTCAGCCAGCGATTGGAATACAAGCCTGGAAACGGGCGAATGCCATAGGAACCCTCCAGGGCATCCACCACCATGCCGGAATCTTCGCCCAGTACCCACTGGCTACCGGGAACCGGCGGCGTCTGCCGGGCCTTTAAAGCCGCATTCTCCAGAAACGTGCCGCCGGTCTCATCCACATCCCCTGCACTTTCATTCAGCGCAATTTCAACCGGCAAACCGCTTTCCGCTAACCAATGGGCCAACTCCCGCCGTTTGCCCTCATTTTTAGAGGCCAGGGTAATAATCAGCGTTTGCCCGGTTGCGTTCATGGTTGTTATTGCCGCCTTTCATGCACAGCCACCCGTAGCGGGGGTACCGATACTCTATAAAGCGAGCCGGCATTTGTCCAAGACTTTTCCATTCCAGGGAGCAGCGTTCGGAAGCGATCTGCAACAGCGACTGTTGGGCCTCGGCTTCGGCCTCGCCCTGATTGACGATGATGAGCAAGCCGCCGGGGTTCAGGATGTCCAGCAGGTGATTCAGCAGGGCTTGCGGATTGAAGTAATTCAGCGGCAAGCCCCACGCCAAATGCGGATCCTTAAACACAAACGGCAGGAAGTGGCTGATCACATCCGCTCGCTGATGCCATTCCAGCAAGTCGCCCCGATGATAGGCGGCTTCGGGAATATCCCGGCTAAAAGCCAAGGCGGCCTGCCGCCGGGTTTGAAAATTGGTGTAACGGCGGTTCGGGTCCAGTTCCACGCCATCCAGCCGGAACTCACCAGCATAATGAAACCGCATAAAGGCCGAAATCGCCTGCACGTAAGCCCAGTTCTTGGCCCCGGCATCCAGCCAGCTCAGCCCGTAAGGATGACTAAACGCCTGAGCAAACGCGGACGGCCAATGGGCCTGACAGGCATCCAACCAGTCTAGATACGTCAGGGTTTCCAGCAGTCGATCTGGCCCAAAGCCCGATATTTTGGAGGATAAACCATATTTTTCCAGTCGCTGTCTTGCATGCTGAGCCATCTCCGCTTGTCCGGCAAACGGATCGGCGGTCTGTATCCCCGATTCGACATATTGACCGGGCGACCAGCGCAAGAAATTACGAAGCCCGAAGCCGAGCCGATTGCGGCCGGATTGCAGCACGTCCTGCCAGTCAAATAACGCGTCCCCCGAGCGATTGTCAGGCATTTGAAACCCTGGCAGCTACCAAACCGTTTACTCTGCCTGCTGGGTGCGCAAGGCCATCAATTCCTGCTGGGCCTGCTGTTTTGCCAATTTCAACTGCTCGGTATTACCGACATCACGACCGGAGAGGGAAGACCAGGCGCTAATCAGGCACATCAACACCAGGCAGGCGATCAACGTCTGCTCGATGATTGAAAGCCTCAAGCTGCGGATTTCCTGTAGAAAATGTCCGTTGTATCCGAACCAGGACTTCATGAAGACTAAAACCTTTCTGATCTTGTGGTCTGACCTTTGATTCGCAGAAATATGATTCGGTTGTAGTTGGTTTTGAACACAGACTTGCTAGAACGAGAAACGAAGCAGAACACCCAAAGCTTCAAATTAAATGGATTTCAGATGATGATTGTCGTTTTTTCAAGTCTTCCTACTTGATTATAACGGCTGTTGAGCTGTTTTGGTAGTGGTTTTAAAGAAATATTCTGGTAATATTTGGAGAGGCTGACCTCTACGGTCATTATAAATCCAGTCACCCCCACTTACGGAACCCCCCAGAAGAATGAATTTTCCTGTAGTAAGAAAACGCCGCCTGCGCAAAACCCAGCTCATTCGGGACGCTGTGGCGGAAACCCATCTCCGCGCCCAGGATCTAATCTACCCCTTGTTCATCAATGACGAGCGGCACAGCCGGATTCCGGTGGAATCCATGCCGGGTATCTATCAACAGTCCATAGACAACGCGGTGATTGAGGCAGGTAAGGCGTTAGAGGCTGGTATCCGTTCCGTTTTGGTCTTCGGTGTTCCTGCGGAGAAAGACCAGGAAGGCTCTAGCGCCTGGTTTGAGCAAGGCGTGACCCAGCGCGCCATTCGGGAATTGAAAAAGCAGTTTGGGCAGGACCTGATGGTGATTGCCGACACCTGCCTGTGCGAATACACCAGCCATGGCCATTGCGGCGTATTACTGCAAGGCCAGGTGCTGAATGATCCGACGTTGGATATTCTGGCCCGCACTGCGGTTTCCCAGGCGCAAGCCGGCGCGGACATGATTGCCCCCTCCGACATGATGGACGGCCGGGTCGCTTACATCCGGGATTCGCTAGATGACGCCGGTTACGACGATATGCCGATTATGGCCTATTCCGCCAAGTATGCCAGCAGCCTGTACGCCCCGTTTCGGGATGCCGCCGAGTCTACCCCGTCAGCCGGGGACCGCAAGGGCTACCAGATGGATTACCGGAACGCCCGAGAAGCACTGGAAGAAGTCGCTTTGGATGTGCAGGAAGGCGCGGATATCATTATGGTGAAACCCGCCTTGCCGTATCTGGATATTATTCGGGAAGTCCGTCGCATGGTGAACCTGCCGGTGGCTGCCTACAACGTATCCGGCGAATACAGCATGGTCAAGGCCGCTGCGGCTAACGGATGGATCGACGAGAAAAACGTGGTGCTGGAATTGCTAACGGGCATTAAACGCGCCGGAGCGGATTTGATTATCACCTATCACGCGCTGGATGCAGCCCGCTGGCTTACCTGAACAGCACATCCCCGATAAAACTGACCACGTTCAGCGGTAAGTGTCGAAGAATCGGAGCCCTGCGGTACAGGCTGGCCACCCGTGACGCTTTTTGCCGGTATTTACGCCATACCGGAAATACGCTCACCCGCGCCGAATTCTTTTGCCGATTCGCTTTCCAGGCCACGGCCTGCAATTGCTTTTCATAAGCCTGCCACTCTTCCGTAGGGCACAGGCTAATGGCTAGCGAATCAATGGTTTTCTCCCATCCTTCGGGATCGGTTTTCCGCCTCATGGTCTGTGATTTATACGCTTTGAGCCTCATAAAAATCCTGTTCGGTTTGGTCAATTACTTAAAAACCGGCTTGTGGAAAAACTTGCGGGCCTTTTTTACCTCATGCTTTTGCCGTTTGCCTGAACCCGTCGGGATTAAGATGCCCTCTGATGCCTGCTCTGATTTTATGCAAGAGCTACCGGCGGCAACATAAATATGCTGGAACGCATAGACAATGATTTTAGGGTGTATTTCCGGTTCGGACTATTAGACAGGCAGCTAGTATGCCGCCGTATAGCCGGAAGATGACATCACGCTATTCCCCACCAGTTGCGAAAGCCATCCATTCATGAGTTTATGTGATTTATTAAGCTGTCTATATCACCATCACCTGATTCACTCGCAAAGGAAACGATTTAAATGAGCATTCAGAACCATTTCCGTTCTGTCCATTTTGGTGGGCCGGGCCAGTATCAACCGCTGTCTGATGAGATGAGTCTCCGCCAGCGGAAAGGCAGGGCTCCCAGCATTAATCAAGCACTCTTGGATGGTGACTCAGATACATTTGATGGCGATCCGAGCAGAGAACCGCTGATTCCCGGTCCTGCATTGCAACCCAAACCACAAAGTAGCGGCCTGTTCAGCTTTTTTACCCAGCGCCCCGAAAAAAAGCAGGAAAGTGCTACTGCCAGGATGAAAAACCAAATCCAAGCCAGTATTTATACCCAGGAAAAAGAACGGAAAAAGGCTTTGAAAGCCATATACTACCTGGCGTTGGAATATAGTTGGCGAAGCGAATTGCAAGATATGATACTTTTGGGCTCAAGGGACGTTGGTGCCACAAGCCGTTCTCTTAACAGTACCATTCACTATCCGGCCCCGGCCATCAAGAACTTGCAATTGGCAAAAGAAATACCCGATTATGAGTTGGGTGTTTTTAAAATGGGAAGAATACAAGATAAGGCTTTAGGCAAATATCAGTACCATGCTTTATGGGCAAGCGGCACCACAACAGAATCTTCAACCTGGCGCACTGTTGATGACATGGGTCATTTATTTAACCAGATACGCTATAGAGAGCCTGATGGTGAATTACGATCCCATGAGCGCTATTATGCTCCCGATTTGGCATTTAGAGTGCCGAATCGGCACTTACTTCCACCCATGCGTCCTTTGGAAAAAATGACGGATGAAGAACGTATGATCCTTCGTGAAAATCTAGAGGAACTGAAAAAGCTGAATACGGAAATGGAAACCATTAAAAAAGACCAGTTGGCTCCCATTGATGCGAAGATCGCTCAATATAAAGACGATCTGGAAACGTTGGAAAAAGCGGTGAAAGCCAATTCGGAGGAACTAGCCCGATAAGGGTGACTGCGCCTCGCATTATGAAGCATTTAAAAGCCTCTGCCGCACTGATTCCGGCAGAGGCTTTATATCTATCTGGCTGGTTTGGGGAGGAACGGATACGCCAGGTCAAAGCGGTTTAACACGCATTGAACGGGTAATTACCCTTTGACGTACCCTTGACGCATGGCCAATACGGCAGCCTGGGTGCGGTCATCCACGCACAGCTTTTGCAGAATGCTGTGAACGTGCGCCTTGGCGGTAGCCTTGGTAATCGTCAGGCGCTCGGCAATTTCCGGGTTGGACAGACCGTCCACGATCAGCTTCAGCACTTCCAGCTCGCGGGCGGTCAGGGGGCAATCCTCCAGATTTTCCGCTTCCACCGGAGACAATTGGCCTCCACCGGCGCCATTCAGTTGAGACAAGGCGCTTCCCTGAAAACGGCCCAACACCATGCGGGCCACACCGGGATCCAGCCAAGCGGTGCCTTCCTTGACCGCTTCAATAGCGGAAGTCAAAGCCTCGATGGAAATGCCTTTCATGCAGTAGGCGTCCGCCCCGGCGGATAGCGACGCAAACACATCGCCTTCGTTATCCTTGGAGGTCAGCATGATAATGCGCATCCCCGGGTGGGCTTGCTTGATTTTCTGGGTGGCCTCAATGCCGTCCATTTCCGGCAGGCCGATGTCCATCAGGATCACTTCCGGCTGGGTCGAATCCGCCAATTGCACCGCCTCGATACCATTGGAGGCTTCACCGACCACGTCTACCGAATTATTTTTTCCCAAAAGCATTTTAAGACCCACCAGCGTCATCTGGTGATCTTCCACGATCAACACCCGCGTCTTCATAAGATCTCTATCCGATTTTCTTTGCTATAGCTCTATTCTATCCCATCTTACACATTCAGGGCTTTAAATTGCCGAGCCGTTTTTATTGAAAAACCGTAGCGCTCGGCACGTCAAAGGAAAAGTCCTTGACGGTGAAATTGGCCGGGCCAAAATGCTGATCAATGAGGCTGCCCTGATTTCCGTTGGGAAGCTGCTGTACCACGCGCAGGTTTGGAAGCCGGATTTGACGGGGTTTATTCTCCGTATTCAGGGACTCGGCGCTGAAGCAGCCGGGCGTATCCGGGCAGGTAACCTGCATGCGGTTCCAATAGGAATTGCTGGCAGTGTCGAAATTATAGTATTTCTTGGCCTTACCGGTTTCGCTGCGACTGAATTTTCCGCCGGATTCCAGTTGATAGGTCACCGTCTGGTTTGCCGCCGCATCCATTACCAGGCTCAGCGTACTGGAATTGGGCACCGTTACGATATCGGCCTTGCGAATGTCCAGACGGATATCGTCCACAATGTTCAGGCCGATGCTCTGCATTTCCTGGTGCGCCCGTTCGGACATCTGGTTTTCCACGCCGGTTCTCACCAGGCTGCTGACCCCTACTGACAGAATGGCCAGTAGCATCATGCCGATGCCGATTTCCAGCAGGCTCAAGCCTGCCTGCCGTTTACGCGAAAGCGCCGGGTTTGCCGGTTTATTGCTTAACAATAATGCCATTGTTGACCTTATAATCGCTAAATTTGCTAAGTTCCTTCACGTTCACATCACCGTTGTCGCTGATTGTGAAGCTGGCCTGACGCCCGGAGCTGGTAATGGTCATGGTGAATTTACCGCCGCTGTTGGTGAAGGTCACCCCGCCGTTGTTACCTCCGACTTCGCCGACGGCGGACTGGATGGCCAGCAGGATTTGAGCGGAATGGCTATCCCGCAGCTCCTTGGGAGTGACATCCAGGCGGGTGGCCCCTTGAGACACAATGGATTGCAGATTGGCTTGAGCCGACTGCACCATGCTGGCATCGCGCTGCTCAGCCAGCCCTTTCATGGAAACCAGACCAAAGGCGGCCAGCATGCTGATAATGGCCAGAATCATGGCCAATTCCGTCATGGAGTATCCTTTTAGCAAGACTCGGCTTTTTCGGTACGGCTTCATGGGGTGCAAAGACTCTCTTCCTTGGATTCAGGCGTTATGGCTCGGATACTCATAGGTATCGGCCAACAAGGCCGAAACTTTAAACTTGTGCTTAAAAAGCGTTAAGGTTTTTTAACCTGTATTATACCCGAGATTGGGTTCAAGGGAAGGCATCACCAGCGGAAGGCCCTTCCGCAAAGCGCTACCGCAAGCCCTACCGGGGTATCCCCCGAAGCGTTGCAAAAGGAGTGCCCGCAAGCCCCCGGTTCACAGAACAGGCACAGAATCAGGCTTGCAGGCACTACCAAAAACGTTGGTTATTCTTTTTTACGACTTACCCAAATGACAGGATTTATTCTTCTTCAATCTGAATCTTGGTGGAAACCGGCGTGATGGCGGTCCGCACTTTCAGGAGGTTCTGATAATCCTGAGCCAACAAGGACACAATGCTGTTGGCAAATTTTTTACTGTCGGGCATGAAGCTGAAGTCCACGAACGGGCAGCGTTTGTATTGCTGGACAGTTTGCCAGACCACCGGCCCGTCCACACCCTGGGTGACTTCGGCCCGAATGCGGGAACAGCTTGTATTTTCGCACTTAAAGCGCAACACGCCTTGCGCCGGGGAGCTGTACTTTAAATGGTCGTTATTCTGAAGCGCGGTACGGGCATATTCCACCGCCTCATGGGGAATATTCTGCCGTTCGGCGGAAAAATCCTGACGTTCCATTCCAAACACATCAAATGTGCTTAACTCGCCCAGGGCAGGCAACGCGGTAGAAACCGGCGCCTTGGGTTTATCGGCCTTTGCCTGGGCCGGCAGGTTTACCCCAAGGGGAATAACGGCTCCAATGGCCAACAACAGGGCGGCCGAGGTTAAAGCATTCATAGCGCGCATCGTCAATCAATCTCCTCACTCAGGGTTTAGGGTCATCTTCACTCGTTCATTACTACATGTTCATTGCCACCAAACGGGCAAAATTATTCCCGTTGCCGGCAAATATTAAATGGATGGTTATACGGGCACAGAGCGTTAATCTCCTAAAATGCCGCCCACACCAATGGGTCGGCTGGAGGTTAAATCGCCGCTGCTGTTACCGGAACTGTTGTTCTGCTGGTTATTCGCGCTAATGGCTTGTTGCAGACTTTGAATCTGGTTCAGCATCAACTGCATAAAGCGCTGGTTATAAAGTTGAAAATTATTCTGGTAGGCCAGCAAGTCCTGCTGGTATTTGGCCTGAGCCGCCGCGTCCGTCGCATCGGCAGGCGGGGTAGGCGGTACGGGTGGCGTAAAGCCTTGCAGACTGCCGGAACCCATTTTCCCAAGCAAGCTGCTGAAAGCGCCGGTGGTGTTCTTGGCTTGCAAATCCGCAATGGGATCGGACTTAAGACCCAACTGCTGCGGGGTAACCGCCACCCCGGCCTGACGGAGCAGATTTAGCTCAAACACTTTGAATGCTTTGGCAAAATTCATGGATGAGATTCCTTCACGGGCTTTCTGAGTAAAAGCGGACGCCGTTGCATACTGCTGACAACGTCATCGGCAGGTTCTGGAAAATCTTCAACTGAAATTCGGAAATAGGGGAAACCGGATGCATTCCCCTGCTTGGCATGGTAATCCAATGCGAAAAAAAGCAACCTACCCTTCCACCGAATAACCATCGGCGGCAAAGAAAGAGGTAGACGGATCACTGCGGATTAACCCGTATTAATCGCTTAAGAACCGGGCATTAGCACCCATTATTCAAGTTTTATGGCTTCTAATCGAAACTAGAAAAAAACCTAACTTGAATGACAAGAGGCCGATATGAGAAAACACTATCCGGGCGTTACTACCACGGAATATGCCCTGTTCGCCGGTTTATTGGCCGTCACGGCAATCGCTGGCCTAACTGTGCTGGGCGGTTCCGTCAACGGCCTGTTTAGTGGCGCTGACACACGCTTATCCGCTCCCAACACGCTGAGCGTATTGGCTCCCGTCCAGCCGGCCAAAACAATCGCCGCAACCAATGCTCAAGCGCCCCCATCTCAAACACTCTTGCAGATCAGCAACCCGACTGCCTATAAAGGCTCCGGCTATTACGCGGTGGTTACCGATCCGGCCACCGGCATGCCCAAGCTACAGCTAACGGATGGCACCGCCGGGGAAGTCAAAAATGTCTCCAGCGTGGACGGCAACCAGTTAAACGCGCTGGGCAGCCTGATGCTGGCCCGAAAGCTGGATCAGATCGCCAGCGAACAGACCGATCCGCAATTGCAGGATTATTATGGCCAAATGGCCAAACTGGCCTATTACATGGGCGCTGCGGAAGGCGAACTGGATGATGTGAACGGTTTGCGGGTCACTAAGCCGCTCAATGGAAAACGGTATACCAATGCCGATGCCTTGCGGGATCTCAACCAATATCATGGAGAATTGGCGACACTAATGCAAAACCCACCCGCCGGTGTAAACTCGCAAACATTTGGCACCGTAATGCCCTTGGCGGCAGAAGTCTACAATATTGGCCACAATTATGTGAATCACCTCAATACTTTTATAAAACCCAACGGCGAAGTCACCACCAATTTCAAGACCAATCCCTCTGCCAGAGACGGTGGGCCTGCCGCAGGAAGTACCTTTCGGGAAATCGATATTGTCATTCCAACAACTCCAAGCGGTGCACCCAGCAGCAAATCCTACGAGCAATACATACCCTACACGGATTTAAAAAATACAGTTGCCTCTGTGCTTAAAGAAAATCTGCCCATTTCGGAACCTGTGGAAACCACTTGGAACGACGCCACCGTCATCGACACCCATTCCTTCAACTCAAAATCTCGCAGATAAGCCGCTTCGTCATCCCTGAGCGCGCACGCGCCTGGCAGCCCAAATAATTCAAAGAGAATTGCTATAATAAGGGCACTCAATTGTATGGAAGTGCGCGCATTTGCCTATGACCCAGCCTGATTCCCCGCTGTCCGGAAACTTGGAGGCTTCCACCAGTTTTGAGACCATCAACCCGGCCACCGGCCAACTGATTCAACGGTATTCCGTTGCCGGAGCAGAGAGCGTTTCCCAGGCCGTTGCGAAGGCACGTGCCATCTTCCCGGTTTGGAAAGCCGTTTCCCTGGAAGCTCGCGCAAATCTTTTGCGTTCGGTAATGCAGGCGTTACACGGGCGGGCCGACGAAATCGCCGCCCTGATCAGCCGGGAAACCGGAAAACCCCTGGCGGACGCTTTGGAGGCGGATGTGGGCACCGCACTGGGCGTATTGGGCTATTACGCCAACATCGGCCCAAAGCGTTTAAAATCACGTCCCATTCAGCCGGACTTGATTTCGGTGATTACCGGGCGCCTGCACCTGGAAACCTTCCATCCGCGCGGGGTTATCGCGATCATATCGCCCTGGAATTACCCGTTGGCCATTCCGGCGAGCGGACTCGCCACGGCGCTGATGGCCGGGAACACGGTTATTTTGAAGCCCAGCGAACTGACTCCCGCAACCGGCCGCTGGCTGATTGAACTGGTTCGGGAAACGCTTCGCCAGCACTATTTACCGGAAGATATCGCACAATGCCTGATGGGGGATGGCTCCACCGGCGCGGCCCTGATTCAGCAGAATGTGGACGGCATTATTTTTACCGGCAGCGATAAGACCGGCCGACGCATTCAACAGGCAGTCTCCGGGCGGGCGGTATGGACCAGCATGGAACTGGGCGGCAGCGACGCTATGCTGGTGCTGGAGGGTTGTCCCCTGGAAACGGCTGCCAGTTACGCGCTGTGGGGGCGATATACCAATGCCGGTCAGGCCTGCGCGGCGGTCAAGCGGCTGCTGATACCCCGGCACTCAGCGGCAGCTTTCCTGGGGCATTTGCAGGCAAAAATTGCCCGGCTTCAAGTCGGCCCGCCGGAGAACCCGGAAAACCATATCGGCCCGCTGATCAGCGAAGCCCAGTTGCATCTGCTGGACAGCCAGGTGCAGGACGCCCTGGAAAAAGGGGCCCGCTTACTGGCCGGGGGCAAACGCATTGAAAGACCCGGTTGGTTCTACGAGCCGACCCTGCTGACGGATGTCCCCGAGAACGCCCGCATTCTGCATGAAGAAGTGTTTGGCCCGGTTCTTCCGGTGATTCCCTACGATTCGCCGGATGAGGCCATTGCCCTGATGAATGCCTCGGCGTTTGGACTGACAGCCAGCGTGTTTGGCCCTGAACCCCAGGCGCGGGCCATTGCCGGACGGCTGGAATGCGGCACCGTGGTCATCAACGACGTTGGCCCTAGCAACTACGCCATGCCTTGCGCGCCTTGGGGCGGCTGGAAAAACAGCGGCTCCGGCGCCAGCCACGGGGAACGAGCCTTGCTCGACCTTAGTCGGGTTCAGGTTGTCAGTGTGAACCGCCTGTTCCGCATGCCCGGCCTGCAAAAACCCTTGTGGCACTTCGGCAACCGAACGGACTTGTTAATCGCCCGCTCTAAAACCGTGTTGGCCTTTTCCTCCGCGCACCCGTCCATCTGGAATCCGCTGACCTGGCTGGCCTTCTGGCACAACCGCGCCTCCACCAAGATTTAGCATCAGGCCCACGGCTGCGATGATGCATTTGGATTCTTATGAAGCGGCCTGCCATGTCAAAGGGCTGTTTCCCTTTTTGGGTTTCGGAAAAATAAAAGTCGTTTGAACGGCAAAAAACCCGACCGGATGGGTCGGGTTTTTGAAAACTGGTGCAAAGCGGCTTTTATTTGCTGCTTTTGCTTTCCCGGTAGGTCACCTTGCGACGCAGCGTGGGGTCGTACTTTTTCAACTCCATGCGCTCCGGGTTGCTTCTCTTATTCTTGATGGTGTGGTATTCGTGGTCGCTCTCGGTGCTTTTCAGCGTGATATGAGCGCAGCCTTCACCTTTTTTTGCCATGGGGGATTTCCTTTTCTGAGGGTTGCGTAGATCTATGGTAATTCAAGAAAGGGGAACGTCAAGTAGGGCGATCGCTTTCAACTTGGCGGCAAGTTCACTACAATAGAGGGACGGTAATTTGGTACGGCGGAATGGAAATGTCAAAAGCAGCAATTCATAAACTGGGTGTCATCGGGGCCGGAGTGATGGGCCAGGCGTTGATTCGGGGCCTCATGCACAAGCAGATCATCACGTTGCACAACGTGTGGGCGGCCGCCAAAACGGAAAGCTCCTGTGAACAGATTCGCATGGAACTGGGTATTCCTTGCCACACCAATTACAGCCAGGAACTCGCCGATACGGACGTGATTTTACTGTGCGTCAAACCGAATGGTATCCGCAACGTACTGGAAAAGCTGAACAAACTGAGTGTTCCCCCGTCCACCTTGATTATTTCCATCGTGGCCGGCGCCACCATCGAACAGATTGAAGACGGGCTGGACAGTAAAAATCCGGTCATCCGGGCCATGACCAACACACCTTGTCTGGTGGGACAGGCCATGACGGCCGTTTGCCTCGGAACTCATGCCAAGCCGCAGCATCTGACCATTGCCCAACAGATTTTTGAAGCCGTGGGCGTGTGCATGGAGCTGGATGAGGTTCATTTTGACGCGGTTACCGGACTCAGCGGAAGCGGCCCGGCCTACATGTACCTGATTATGGAAGCCTTGGCCGATGGCGGCGTTCGGGTTGGCCTGCCAAGAGAAGCCGCTTTGCGGATTGTGGCCCAAACCCTGCTGGGTGCAGCCATGATGGTCCAACAATCCGGCAGGCACCCGGCCTCGTTGCGGGATGATGTTACCACCCCTGCCGGCTGCACCATTGGCGCGTTGTTGACGATGGAAGATGGAAAAATCCGTTCCGTGCTGGCCCGCGCCGTGGAAGAGGCCACCCGCATTGCGGGCGAACTGGGCAAACCCAAGACTTAATCGATTCGTAAATCATTAATCTATTACTGTGAGTGTACGTGAGGAGACCCAAGATGAGTGCAAATACCGTTCCCGGACACCTGTCCTCCAAGGAATTCATTGAACTGGAAGAGAAATACGGCGCGCATAACTATCATCCGCTGGATATCGTGATTGATCGGGCGGAAGGCTGCTGGGTATATGATGTGGAAGGCAAGAAATACCTGGATTGCCTCAGCTCCTATTCCGCGCTGAACCAGGGCCATTGCCATCCCCGTATTCTGGATACCCTGAAGCAGCAGGCCGAGAAAGTCACGCTGACCTCGCGCGCCTTCCGCAACAACCAGTTGCCGCTACTCTACAAAAAATTACATGAGATTTCCGGCCTCACCCGCTCCGTACCGATGAACTCCGGTGCGGAAGCTGTGGAAACCGCCGTCAAGCTGGCCCGCAAGTGGGGTTACAAGGTCAAGGGCATCCCGGAAAATCAGGCCGAAATCATTGTCTTCGAGAACAACTTCCATGGGCGCACGATTACCATCGTCAGCTTCTCCACCGAACACCAGTACCGGGACGGCTTCGGTCCCTTTACCGCCGGCTTCAAGGTGGTGCCTTACAACGATGTGGAAGCGGTTAAAAACGCCATTACTCCTAACACCTGCGCGGTACTGATGGAGCCAATCCAGGCGGAAGCGGGCATTCTCATCCCGAAAGACGGTTACATCAAGCAGGTGGCGGACCTGTGCAAACAGAACAACGTGCTGTTTATGGCCGATGAAATTCAGACCGGCCTGGGCCGCACCGGCAAAATGTTCGCCTTCCAGCATGAAGGCATTCAGCCGGATGTGATTATTGTGGGCAAGGCGCTTTCCGGAGGGTTCTACCCGGTTTCCGCGGTGATGGCGAATGATGAAGTCATGGGCGTTTTCCATCCCGGCGATCATGGCAGCACCTACGGAGGCAACCCATTGGGCTGCGCCGTGGCTTGCACCGCCCTGGACGTGCTGCATGAGGAAAACCTGGTGGAACGCTCCGCCACGCTGGGTAAAAAGTTCCTGAACGAGCTGCGCAACATTAACAGCACCCGCATTGTGGAAGTGCGCGGTCGCGGCCTGCTGATCGGCATCGAGCTGAACACCAAGGCCCGCCCCTTCTGCGAAGCGCTGAAAGAAGAAGGCGTACTGTGCAAGGAAACCCACGATTACGTGATTCGCTTTGCGCCGCCCCTGGTCATCAGCGAAGCCGACCTGAACTGGGCCTACGAGCGCATTAAAAAGGTGATTGAAAGTTTCTCTTAATTCGTAATACCGCAAGATAAGGGCCGATTGCCGCAACATGGGACATTCCCACCACCATCATCACGACCACAGCCATGGCCACCATGATCATGGACATCATCACCATGACCACGGACATGGCCATGACGATCACCACCACGTCAGCCTGATGTTGTCGGCGCAGCACTTCAAGGTGCTACGCTGGGTGTTTGCGCTGACGTTTATTTACCTGATCGTGGAAGTGGCGGGTGGTCTCATCTCCGGCAGTCTGGCCTTGCTTGCGGACGGTTTCCATATGTTCGCGGATGCCACCGGCATTGGGCTATCGTTGTTTGCCGCCTGGCTGTCCCATAGGCCCGCCCCGGTCTATCGCACTTTCGGGTATCAGCGGGTGGAAATCCTGGCCGCCTTTTTTAACGCCCTGCTTTTATTAGGGATGGGTGGCTTCATTCTGTATGAAAGCTACGAGCGCTTCCAAAGCCCGGAGCCGATTCAAGCCAATCTGATGCTGGTTATTGCGGTGGGCGGGCTAATCATCAACATTATTTCCGCCAAGCTGCTGCATCACGATCACCAGCACAACCTGAACATCAAGGGGGCTTACCTGCACGTGTTGGGCGATCTGTTGGGCTCTATCGGCGCGATTGCCGCGGGACTGTGCATTCTGTTTCTGGGCTGGCGCTGGGCCGACCCGCTGATCAGCGGATTGATCTCCATTCTCATCCTCTACAGCTCCATCGGCCTGCTGCGGGAAGCGGTCAACATTCTGCTGGAAGGCTGCCCTTCTCATATCGACATTACCGAAATCCGGGCCGCCATTCTGGAGTTTCCCGGCATTCAGGACATTCATAATTTGCACGTTTGGAACATTAACATGCAACGGGCCGTACTGACCGCTCACCTGGAAGTCACCCCGGAAGCTTTCAGCGGGGAAACCTTAAACCTGGTGCAGAACGCGCTGAAGGACAAGTACGGACTGTCGCATGTAACCTTGCAACTGGAATTGCCTTAGGACCTCACAGGATTTATTTTGATAACGCCTGGTTTTTTCAGCTCGATCCACCCATCCGGCATCATGATGGCGGTTTGCTGATATTTATTTCCTGACAGAGGTTTGACTTTGCTGACGATACCGCCATGGTCTACCCGAATGCCGTTGACATAATTTTTCGCGTTGTTGTCGGACAGATGGTACCCTTGCTCCAGCATGGTTTTCCCTGGCCGATCTTCCAGCCTGGTGCCCGGCTCAATAAATTCCATCAGAGTCCAACGCATTTTGGGGTGTGCCATATACAGGGCCGACAAGTCCTGGGTGGGCTGCGCCGTAAAAAACATACCGGCTGCCGTCTCCCGATAAATGTCATTGTCCTCGTCCTTGAATATTTTCAGCGCCAGCCGATCCAGTTCCTGGCCTTTCACCGTGAGGCGGAACACCTTGCCTGCCACACCGGCGCCGGACTCTGCCAGACGCAATTCATGCCCCAATCCCAAATCGGAGGCGAACTGGCTGCTCTCCGGCCTCCTGGGGACAGGTGGCACAAAGGATGATGTCGACTTCATTCCCAGGCTATTTTTAAAGTTGGCCCACGATTTTACGGGTCTTAGCGAAGGGGCCGCATTCTTATTCTGACCCTCATTCATCGTAAATGCTTTTCGCAAAAAGGAGAGTGAAGGTTTTTTATCCAGAACGGGTGTGGTCGGACTGCTAGTGGCAGGCACAAGATTCCGCACCAACCAATCTATGCGCTTTACCAGCGCATTTTGAGGAATTCCCAGGGTGAGCAACGGATCCGGCGTATGGCCCACATAGGTGTCCACGTCGTCATCAATAGCCGCTTTTAGCTCTTTTACGGAAAGCAATCTGGATTGTGCCATTTCTGTGCTGTAATCGCCACTGAACTTGGGCTTACGGACCGGCGTCGCAATTCCAACAGGCATGGGTCGAAGCGTGACCATAGTATAAAGCTCCATAATTAAAGTGATGAAAAGAGGGGATGATTTTTATCTTGGTAATTCCCGTAATTGCCGAAAACGCTTAGCCAAGAGGCAAAGCCTGTTAATCGCCGGGCAAAGATGATTGATAAACAAGGACGGTGACGAGTGAGGAAACAATAAGAGAGAGCGAAATTTTATATTCCAGACATATAAACATCCCTAAAAACAAATAATTGCTAGTGGAGCCACACGTTACTATCTCTTACTTGCTCAACAAAGCAAGCCAGAATTTTCACTCAGCGGACACACCATGAGGGACCTCCGGTTGTTAATGGGTTTGCTGCGGGGTCTTGGCGGCAACCAGATATTCATACAACAGATGCACATCGGCATCACTCAGTTCCTGTTCGCTGAAAGAGCGCATCATCGCAGAAGGCGGATGACGGAGCACATCGCGGAACGCAGGTTCGTTCAACAGTCGGCTGGAATCCAGGATCACCGCATTCGGGCCGGGCGGATTACCGGCGCCCATATGGCAGGAGACACAATGGTTCAAAAACAGGGTTTGACCCGGAGGCATATCCGCTACCGGCATTTCCGGCATGCCCTGCGGTGATTTTCCTTGACAACCGGAAAAACCGATTAGCATTATCACTACAGGAATCAGGGCAAGCCGTTTCATTGAAATCTCCAAACACCGGTGGTACGTGGAAGCTAGCTTAATACAGCCCTGCCGCACAAGCAAATGAGGGACAGCATTTTATGTCAGGTTTACAGCGCACCCCTAATCAATTATCTTTTAAACCAAAAGCAATATTAACTCTTTATGAATGATTTGGCTCTGCGGATGAGAGTGTCCTATAATAACAGTGTGGAGAGAATGGAGGTGATGGCCGATGCCAGTAATCATTGGACTGTTGATTGTGGTCGCCACAATTTACCAGTTGTTTTTCCGTTACGAAAGTTGGGAAAGCAACGAAAAGCCCGGCCTCATCTATGAACACGACAACCTGACCGGTGAAACCCAGATTATTAAACCCGGCAGCCGCATGAGCGTGTTTGCCCGCATTCTGGGCAAAGGCGCAGGGGGCAACGGCACCCAGTGGGACGATCGCTATATTGAGCCATTCGACCATCCCGGCGAAAAACCCGGCAGCATTGCCTCCACATCGCCAACGACCCGTACCGAATCCTCCACCAACTCCACCCATGTGAATTTGCAGGACCCGCAGCAGGTTGAAAAAGTGGCTCGCCCCGTTCCCATTCCCCGCGAGGTCGTGATCGCCAGTTCCGCGCCGCCGGTGCCGGGCGGCCCTGCCCAGGCCCTAAGCCAGGCGGAGAATATGAACGACAACGCGCCCCCCTTTGCGGTGCGTCAGGTGGATCTGGATCAGGACGGCTCCATTGAGGAGATTATTCAGAATGCCACCCAGTCGGACGGATTGCTGGATATTTCCATTGTGAAAAACGGCCGCGAAATTTTTTACGGGCGAGGCAAGCAGATTTCGTTATTACCCACCCGCAACCAGGGTTGGGCGGACATTGCCTTGAAAATGGGCGCCAAAACGCTTCAGGTATTCCGCTACGATATTAAAAATTCCGCCTACAGGGCATTGGACGAGAAAGGTTAGATTAGAAAGAAAGGGTTCAGTCGTCCTTCTCGCTTACGAGCCATGATCCACAACCGGGTTACGCGGCTCCCATTTACAGTATCAGGGATGACACAGCCGGAAATCGCTCCCAAGCCTCGCCGGCATGCCCAAAATTGAAGCGGTTCGGGTGAAATAGTTCCGCCAGTATCTCCAGAGATTCCACCAGTCGGGGACCCGGACGATTGAAATACTGATTACCGTCCGTAATGTAAACCTCACCGTTCTGTACCGCCCGTAGCTGATGCCAGACGGGATGTTCCGTCAATGCCCGCATTTCCAGCCTGGTGCGTTCCAACCCGAATCCGCAGGGCAGAATGACCAGCATATCCGGGTCCGCCGCCTGCAATTCCTCCCACGAAAACCAGGGCGAATGCTCTCCGGCAGCGCCAAACAGGTTCACCCCGCCCGCCATGGTCACCAGTTCCGGCACCCAGTTTCCGGCGGACATCAGCGGCTCCAGCCATTCAATACAAGCAATTTTAGGCTTGTTCGGCAACAAAGCCGCTTGTTGGGAAATCGTACAAACCCGCTCCTGAAGGGTAGCAACCACTTGGTCACCGGTGTCCGCAACACCGCAAGCGGCGGCCACGGCGCGAATATCCTCCCAGATATCCTGCAGCCGCATGGGCGAACAGGACACGATTTTAGCCTGATGCCCCAGCCAGCCGCACATGGCCGCTTCCACATCCTTCAGGCTGACCGCGCAAACCTCACATTGGGCCTGGGTCAGCACGATATCCGGTTGCAATTGGCGCAATAAATCCGCATGCACCCCATAAATGGAAATCCCCTGCTCCAAAATCGTTTTCACCTGTTGGTCAATTTCCAGACTGGACAAAGACGAATCAATTTTAGCGGAGGTGCAGACCGGAAGGGCCTCAACACCCGGCGGAAAATCGCATTCATGCGAACGCCCCACCAGTTGGGACTGCAAACCAAGGATACAGGCAATTTCCGTGGTACTGGGCAGCAGCGAGACAACTTTTAGAGCGGAGCCAATCATTTACTCACCTAACTATACTGACAAACCCATTAACATGCCTCAGGACATGCCGTGGCTTGCCTATCATACTGAAGATGGCGCTCTTTGGCGATGTATCTCGTTTTGCTTGCGGTATGCTGAGTTCCAATACATACATGACACAACCGATGGAGCGCCGTTTCAACCATGACTTGCCCGACCACTGCATTACCCGAGGCGGAAATTCAATCCCGCCTGCACGCATTGCCCAACTGGACATTGCATGACAATGCGCTGGAACGTGTTTACCATGCCAGCAGCTATCTGGACGCCCTTGAGTGCTTAAACAAAATTGCCCGCCAAGCTGAAACGGCCAATCATCACCCGGATTTGCTGTTGAGCTGGCGAACCCTGACGGTGCGGTACTGGACTCACACTGCCCAGGGTGTGACGGCGCTCGATTTCGAGCTGGCCCAGCAGGTGGAACGCATACTCAATCCCTGAGGCAGGCATAAAGCAATGTCACGGTCATGGGAACCACGGGAAAATCTCGACGTCTTGTTGTGAATATAGGCCCAAAGCGCGCCTAATCCCCCAAGAGACCCAATTTAAACTTTCGGCTTCGAATCAGGCTGAATGACCGACAGGCCCGATGCGTATGAGAGTTCGCAGGGTCAGCCGTATTTGAAAACGTAAGCGCGTATTATAATAGCTTTGTTCCGGCTTGTATGATTAGTTTTTCAGAGGCAAGAACGCAATGCAAAAGAACTTACGCCCCGGTTTTAGTCCATTTTCCGGCGTAAAGGCGTCGAGTGTACCCGTAAGCCTCTCCGTGGCGGCCATGCTGAGCTTATGCTTTGCTGCAAGCCCTGCCTTGGCGCAAGGCTATAATGCCAATCCGCCGGACTATAACGCCACGGGCGATATTGACGCTTACTCCCGCTATTACGAGGAAGGCACCAAAGCGTTTTACGCCGGTCAGTTCACACAAGCCATCCAGGCTTTTGAAAAAGCGCTGGCCGTGGCCCCCGATCCCAGTTTATCCGCCATCTACAACAATTTAGCCACGGCTTACATGCGGCGTGGCAATTATTTTCATGAGAAGCGCCAGGACCCCAGCGCGCTGAACGATTACCGTCGGGGGTATTTCTACCTGGAATCCGCCTGGCCGGAGGGCATGGAGCGCAAGGATCTGCATGAAAAGAACCGCAAAACCGCGCGGGAAAACCTGAACATCGCCTATCAGAACCTAGGTATTAATCCGGCGGACAAGGCCAAACATATGGAAATGGCCAAGCAGCTTCGCATGCAGGGAAAATTTCCGGAAGCCATCGTGGAATACGGGCAGGCCCTGGATCTGGACAAGAAAGATCCCATCCCGGCCAAAGCCCTGGGCGACTTGTTTACAGTGGTAAACCTGCCGGAGAAGTCCAAGAAATATTACGCCATGGCCGTGAATGACACCTCGGCTACCGCCACTGCCGGTAATCCAAAAAGCGGCGCTATTTCGACGGATGAAACCCTGGTTCAGCTCGGCAATGCCCAGTACAAGACGGGTGAGATTGACAAGGCTGTCGCAAACTTTGATAAGGCGCTGACTATCAATCCAAATAACGTTAGCGCGTTGAATATGCTGGAAAAAATCTGGCTGAACGAAATCAAGTTCAATTCCACCAGCGTGTTGGGCCATGCCAACCTGGGTAGCGTGTACCAGAAAAAGAAAATGTATAATCAGGCGTTTCAGCAATACAACGCCGCCGAGCATTTTGCGGAGCAGCCCGCCAGCCGTACCGGTTTCGATACCAAAAAGCTGATTCGGCTGAACCTGGGCACCCTGTTCCAGGAGCAGAAAAATTACCAGCAGGCGTTGCAAGCATATAACACCGTGTTGCAGGTGGATCCCAACCACCTGCAGGCCAACTATTACAAGGCTACCTTGCTGCAGGATACCGGCAATGCCGATGGGGCGATTGAGTCCTATAACAAGGTGCTGACGATTGACCCGAACTATAAGCCCGCCCAGGAAAAAATGCTGGCCATGATTCGCCAGCAAAGCGATCCGGCCAAAGTGGCGTCGGGCTTACAGCAATATGCGGAACGGTTTAATCGCAACGCGACCGTACAAGCCCAGATTGGCGAAGAGTTCCATCAACGCAAGGATTTAACCAACGCGGCCACGTATTATCAGCGGGCCATCCAGTTGGATCCCAAACTGGCCAGCGCTTGGGCCAACCTGGGGGCCGTCTACCAGTCCCAGGGCAAGTCAGAAGAAAGCGCTGAGGCGTTTAAGAAGGCCCAGGCTTTGGATCCTAACAACACCACCTTTAAAGAACTCGCTCAGAGCGCCGCCAATGACATCAGTTACAAGGCTTATCAGCAAGCCGTGCAGCTTCAGCAACAGGGCAAGACCCAGGACGCGCTGCCGTATTTCCAGAAAGCGTTAAGCACCAGCGATAACGCGGATATTCATGCCGCGTACGGTGTCAGCCTGCAATCACTCGGACAGTTGGATAACGCGATTGCCGAGTATCAGAAAGCCTTGACTAAGGATGCGGGCAATGCGGATTACAATTATTACCTGGGAACCGCTTATCATCAGAAAAACGATTTGCCCAAGGCCCAGGCGGCCTATAAAAAGGCGCTCACCTTAAAGCCAAACTACCCGGAAGCCCAGCAGGCGTTGGCTTCTATTGAACAGCAAGCCGCAACCGCCGATCTAAACAAGGCCATAGACGCCTATAACAAGAAAAGTTACCCGACCGCGCTGACCCTGGTCAACCAGGCCCTCGGCAAAAACGGAAATGACGCCATGGCCCACTATTACAAAGGGCTGATTTTGGACGCGCAAGGCAAACCCTCGCTGGCCGCCCAAAGCTACCGGGAGGCCATCCGTCACAATGCGGAATTCACGGATGCCTATTATGCGCTTGGCGTGGCGCTGGATAACCTGAAGGACCCAAGCGGGGCCCGTTCCGCCTTTGAGAAGTTCGTGTCGTTGTCCGGCGCCAATGAGGACGACTTTGTGAAGTACGCCAAAGAGCGCCTTAAAGCCTCTGCAAAACCGTAGAGGGCAGGGCTGACGTGTTTGTTACAGAATTTTTAACTCCCACGGGTGAGGTTGGTTGACATTGCGGTAGGGTGCTGTTATCCTACCAACATCATCCGATAAGGCACTGTGCCTCATCGTTTTCTCCCTTGGGCCATTAGCTCAGTTGGCTAGAGCGCACCCCTGATAAGGGTGAGGTCCGGTGTTCAAGTCACCGATGGCCCACCATTTCCGTACCGTCGGAAACCAA
>JAJQJM010000041.1 GCA_021323475.1 Vampirovibrio sp. | reverse complement strand
ATGGGCGTAGCGCCGTAGATGGCCGGGTTCCATAGCAGACTGGTCAGTACCCGCAAGGCTTCCGGGGTTAAAATGCCGTCGTAGGGCTTAACCACCTTTTCCAGCACCTTGGATACCGCAGGAGACTGTAGAAATTCCAGGCTTTTCAGCGCCTTGCCCCGTAAGCCGGTCCGGCCCGCGTTCAGCGCCAGGAGTTCTTCGTAGCTTAAACCGTCGGGATTCAGCTTGTCGACCGTATTGATCAGGTCCTGGGTTTGCAGCTTCTGTGTTGTCCGCCGCTTTTCCATCGGTTCGGATTCTTCCTCGGACAGCCGTTGATTGGCCTTAACCGGCGCGTCTTTCAGATATTCAATGTCTTCATCGGATAAAACCAGTGCGTCCCCGGCTAGGCGAGCGGCAATTTTTACGTCATCCACGCTGATACCGCTTGGGTCATTATCCAGTTTCGCGATGCGTTCAAACACATGTGGATTGCGGCGAAGATAGCTCACAAAATCTTTCTCTTCCTGGTTCAGGCGAGACAGAGGCAAGCTTTTTAATTGATCATACGTCAACGAACGCAGTCGGAACCGGATAATCAGGGAAATAATCTGTCGGGTGCTGATTTCAAAATGCTGTTTGGGGTCCAGCTTGCCAGGCTGGGTAAGCACGGGCTGTACGGGCTGGGTTTCAGGCTTTGCCAAGGCGGCCGCTGCTTTCAGCAGCTTGGACTGCTCCAGTATGAATGGATTGGGAGGAATTTCATGTGGATCAATAGGATGTATGGGCATACACACCTTCGCATTGAACGAATATAACGAATGACGGTTACGAGTCGGTTGTAATGAAACGAGCGGTCCACTTGATATTGAATCTTTCAACTTCATTGTAGCTCAAGTGGGTTCTAAATTTAACCACCTTCTATTCAATCTTTCCAACAAATCAAGGTGCCTGATTTATGGACTCAATTTGCTAGATTGGTAGTGCTTTTTGGTACAACAGCTAACGGATAAGTCATTTTAATCCAGAGTGGATGAGTACCTTCCCAATGAAGGTAAAATAAATGCTTTGTTCCCGGTTTGGAATTTGAATTTTATGAATAGCGAGGAGTCGGCATGAAGCCTGCGGAGTCCGTGACTGGCCTAAATAAAGAAGCCCTGATACACCTGCTGCAATTGGAAGCGCATGATGAAGGCGGGTATTTTCGCCAGATTCATCAGTCCGACTGGACGATTGATACGCCGGAGCGGCCGGGCGGCGTTCGGTTCGGCATCAACACCATTTACTACATGATGACCGATGACAGCCCGATCGGGCACTTTCACCGGAATCAATCGGATATTGTCCATTTTTTTCATGCCGGTAGCCCCATTACCTATTTAACCGTTGCGCCGGACGGGCAATTAAGCCGCCGAACACTGGGGCCGAACCCGGCATTGGGCCATGAGTTCCAAATGACCGTGCCCGGCGGGATGTGGAAAGCCTCGGTGCTGGAAAGCGGCGGCTACGGTTTGCTGAGCGAGGCGGTGGCCCCCGGCTTTGATTACCGGGATCGGGAACTGGCTTCGCCGGACACCTTGCAACGCCTATTTCCTGAGCTGTGGCTGCAGTTGGCACCATATACGCTGTTGCATCCATAAAGGGTATACATCGAAGCGTATGCGTAAAGGCGACTCATGACGGAACGTCCATTGGTGCGTTATACTTTTGGGCACACTGGACAATGCCGGTGTTTTCACCTCAATCGGATTCCCATGATTTGCAGAAGCGCTATCGTGCGCTAAACCCCCGGTTAAACCCCCCGGATAAATCAAGACATAAAGGATGGAACCCATGACAACGCATGACTTGAGACACAAGAGCCGCAAGGTGATGGATGGCGTGAGCCGGGCCCCGCACCGGGCGTTTTACCGGGCCATGGGCTTGCAGGACGAAGATTTCAACAAGCCGCTGGTAGGGGTGGCTACCACCTGGAACGAAGTGACGCCTTGCAACATTACCCTGCGGGATCAGGCGGCCCATGTGAAAAAGGCGGTGGATGCGGCCGGCGGCATTTCCCGTGAGTTCAACACGATTTCCGTCAGTGACGGCATTGCCATGGGGCATGAGGGGATGAAAGCCTCCCTCATCAGCCGGGAAGTGATTGCCGATTCCATTGAGCTGGTGATGCATGCTCACCAGTATGATGCGTTGGTAGGCATCGCCGGTTGCGATAAATCCCTGCCGGGCATCATGATGGCCATGGCGCGCTTGAACGTGCCGTCGGTCTTTTTGTATGGCGGCACCATTATGCCGGGTAACCTGAACGGGCGCGATCTGACCATTGTGGATGTCTACGAGGCCGTGGGCGCGTTTTCCGCCGGTAAAATCACCGAAAAAGAATTATACGACATTGAATGCGCCGCTTGTCCCGGTGCAGGTTCCTGCGGCGGGCAGTTTACCGCCAACACCATGGCCTGCGTGGCGGAAGCCATCGGTTTGGCCTTGCCGGGCAGCAGCGGGTATCCGGCGCTGGATCCGGGTCGGGTGGAGATTAACCGCCAATGCGGCGAGGCCGTGATGCGCTTGCTGGCCGATAATATTCGCCCCAGCGATATTTTGACCCGCAAGGCGTTTGAGAACGCGGTGCGAGTGGTGGCGGCAACCGGTGGTTCCACCAATGCCTGCCTGCACCTGCCGGCCATGGCGAATGAAGTGGGTGTGGAACTCACGCTGGCCGATATCGACCGTATTTTCAACGACACTCCCACCGTGGCCGATCTCAAGCCAGGCGGGAAATACGTCATGAACGATCTGTTTAAAATCGGCGGGGTGCCGGTCATTCTGAAAGCGCTGCTGGAAGCGGGCCTGTTGCATGGCGATTGTCTCACCGTGAGCGGTAAAACGCTGGCTGAGAACCTGGCGGATGTGGTGATTCCTGCCGCGCAGGATGTGGTATACCCGGCCAATTGTCCCATCAGCCCCACCGGTGGCTTAAAAATCCTATATGGTAATCTGGCGCCGGAAGGCTCCGTGGTAAAAGTCGCCGGTTTGTCCCGTCGGGTGCATCGGGGTCCGGCCAAGGTGTTCAACGGCGAGGAATCCGCCTTTGCCGCCATTGAGCGTCAGGAAATCGTGGCGGGTGACACGGTGGTGATTCGCTATGAAGGGCCGAAAGGCGGCCCCGGCATGCGGGAAATGCTCTCCGTTACCGCCGCGTTGTACGGGCAAAATTTAGGTCAGGATGTGGCCCTGATTACGGATGGCCGTTTCAGTGGTGGCACCCGTGGTTTGTGTGTCGGTCACGTTGGGCCGGAAGCCTTCGTGGGTGGCCCTATTGGCCTGCTGCAAGACGGCGACATGATTGTGGTGGATGCCGAGCAGGGCGTTCTTTCCGTGGAATTGAGCGAGGCGGAACTGGCTGCCCGCAAAGCCCAATGGAAAGCGCCGGATCAGGCTTATGACCGGGGCGTTCTGTGGAAGTACGCCCAGCAGGTGGGTTCCGCCGCCACTGGTGCAGTCACTCATCCCGGTGGCAAATCGGAAGCCTTGGTAGAAGCCTGATTCGAAAATTGAAACGATTTTAAAACGAATAACTAAAATCCCGGCCCTAGTGTCAATTTAGGGCCGGGATTATTGCAAATGAATTGTTTGTTCTATTGCTGTGTGCAGAGATTGCTTTGATTCATAAGTGCGTGCCCGGGTTTATGTTTGAAGCGTTTTTCTTTTTGCCAGCAGCATCTCTACCCAGGCGTCCGCTTCTGCTTTGTATTCGCTGTCAGTTTTACCAAGAACCTGAGACTCTGTAGAAGTTTTTTTCCTGCTGCCGGCTATTTGCCCTTCCCGCATTGATTTGTTGGCCATTGTGTGGCGGGGAGTTTCCGCAGAAGGGCTGGATTCTACGGAAAAGTTTGACGAGGCATTACTCGTACTTCTTGATGGCACCTCATACTCGTAAATTTTGGGCTTATTTTGATCAAAGGTGACATGTACAGACCTTTTGCGTTTTGAGTTTGCCGTTGCTTTTATTCTTTCTGTTGAGGGTGAGCCTGTACTGAAAGAAAGCGGTGCGGGTATTTGTGTTCCGGTCAGTGTATCCTCTGTATCTACAGCCAAACCTTTACCCTTTAAATCAGGCTGTGGGGACGGACTGCGGAGTGGTCTTTGCTCCAGAGGCAAACGAGGAGTTTGTTTATCTTTGGTCAAGAGGGTCGAGTCTTTGCGGCGAATTGTCCTTTCAGAACCCGGGGAAACGGACCTGGAACCTGTGAGTGTCGATGGACGGACCTGAGGTTTTGCTAACGAAGTGGCACTCAATGGCTTTTGGCCTAGGATCCCCATAGCACGGGCAGCTGCGATTTGTGCCGGAGTGCTTTCCGCCATTGACGGGTTGGTAATTGCAGCCCTTGGTGATGTAAACGGAGATAGTGCATCACGTGTAATGTCGGCCTGCTGGGGTTGGTAGCGTAAACTGCTTCCACCATTGCTCACATGGCTCGGTTTTTTTGAATTAGTGGTTGGATTTGTTCCGCGAAATGTCCTTTCAGCAAGCCGGGACTTGGGACTGAAAGCTGTGGATGTCGATGGACGCTTCCGAGGGCTTTCTGCAACATATGAGGAGGTGCTGCTTGGAGACCCGTCGCGTAAGCTTGCTCTGAGCTTATAACGTGGAGTGGGATCTTTGGAAGGGGTGTCCTGCACAGACCCTCTTGTCCTCACCGTTGTGTTTGAGCCTGTACTGAAGGCCCGTGGCGGGGGTACGGGTGTTCCGGTTTCTGTAGCAATGGCCGGGCCTTTTCCCTTTATATCAGGTTTTTGGGTTGTATAAGTCGGTTTCCGTGAATTATGGCTGCCCGAGCTAGTTGAATCCGTTTTGCGAAGTGTCTTTTTAGCAAATTGGTAAGGGGTGCCGGAAACGGAGGATGACGATGAACGGATCTGAGGGCGTTCCGCATGGTCTGAGGAGGCACTATTTAAAGGCCTGTTGCGTAATGTCGTTCTGAACTTGTGAGGTGGAGGTTGGATTTTTGGTTGAGAGGTGCCAGCTGGTAAGGAAGAATTTAACGACGAGGCGCTGCTTGAAACCCGGGTTGGGGAAACGGGTTGCCTATTGATTGGCCAGGAAGGGGGGTAATTCTCTGGCAGTGTACTCGTCGTTGAGTTGGAATCCGTACTCCATCTTCTGCTCAGGGGCGGAGTTATCAAATCCTTATTTGGGGATTTGTGTTGCACATCAAGTCGTTGGGCCGGATTTCGCAATGACTTTCCAGCCAGGCTTGGAAAACCCGCTTGCCGTAAGTTAGTTTCGGTTAAACCGACTGAATAGAGCTGCGGTCTTGGTTGAAAGAAGAGATCGCTGAGGAGACTTTTTGCCTGTTGTATGTGCATTTGCAGATGATCGATCAACAGGTTATTCGGGAGTGTGTGCTTCAAATTCCTGTGGGTTCTAGGGGTTGAGGTGTTATTCCTTAATGAGGCGTGTTTCAAATGTCGTCCTGAATGAGGCGTGTAAGTCTGTTTCAACTTCCACAAACCGTGTGCTGAGAAAGATAAAGGCCGGAAGACTGACATTAGGCGTTATCCTTGCATTCTTAGGGCAAACCTATTGTAATTTCTGCTGTTTAAAAACTACTACAGCTTAAAACATGCTAGCAAACCCGCTTTATTGATTGTCAGAAAAGTGACCAGGCGGTAAATTGGGGAAGCCAAGTGAGTTTTGAATTGGATTTTATTGTAGTGTGATGCGGGTTTGTTCTTTGTTATGTTAATTAAATAATTAATTAACATTAGGCAATTCAAGCCCTTTGTTTTCGTTTATGAATTTGGGATTGTATTTCCTGAGCTACGTGTTACAATTACACCAATCTGAATAAATCCCTTTTTAAGTAGTACGGATTTTTTTCAACTATGTCTTTTCTGAACAACGTAGTCATTATTCTCCTTGTCATTCTCAGCGGTCCAGCCGGTGGGATTTGAATCCTGTTCAGAAGACAGACACTAGATTCAACAGACCGCCGGCCCCCAGGGACCGGCGGTTTCGTTTATAACCCCTAATTCAGTCGAATCAAAGAAGGAAGCCTACCCAATGACCAACACACTGACCACCCCCTTCAGCATCACCAGCGCTTTCGGGACCCTGTTCAGCCAGGTCGTACTGCTCCTTCTTGGCACCCCGCCAACCGTCGACGTCGTGCGTGTCGTCGTCGGCGTTGAAGGTCGAATGACGGCGAAAGGAGGGCATATTCATGGCTGCGCGTAGCGAATTGCATTGCCCCCCCGCATCCCACCCAATTCAACCCGTATCCCAAACCTGCACCGGCGCGGAAATCCTGCTGAACTGCCTGATTGCCGAAGGGGTCGACACCATGTTCGGTATGCCCGGCGGCGTGTTGCTGTCGTTCTATGAGGCGCTGCCCAATTTTCCCATTAATCACATTCTGGTGCGGCACGAGCAAGGCGCCGTTCATATGGCGGAAGGCTACGCCCGCGCCACCGGCAAGCCCGGCGTGGCAATGGCCACTTCCGGCCCCGGCGCCACCAATTTAGTAACCGGCTTGGCGGATGCTTATTATGACTCTATCCCGATTGTGGCCCTGACCGGCAACGTGCCTTCGTCTCTGTTGGGCAACGATGCCTTTCAGGAAGCGGATATCGTCGGCATTACCCGTCCCATCACCAAGCACAATATCATCGTGCGGCGGGTGGAAGACTTGGCCCAGGCGGTGAAGGAAGCCTTCCATGTGGCGACCACCGGTCGCCCCGGCCCCGTGTTGGTGGATATTCCCAAAGATATTTTGCTGGCCAGCACCGAATTTAACTACGCGCAAACCACGATTGATCTGCCCGGTTATCACAATCCGCAAACCTATACCATGCAGGATATCGACGCCATTCTGGCGCTGTTGAAAGAAGCGAAACAGCCGGTGTTGTTGTCCGGTGGTGGCGTCATTAACGCTGGCGCGCATGACGAAGTTCGCACCTTTGCCGAACGGTTCAACATTCCCACATCCTGCTCCCTGATGGGGCTGGGCGGCTTCCCGACGTCCCATCCTTTATATATGGGTTTCTGTGGAATGCACGGCCAATACTGGGCCAACATCGCCATTGCCAACGCGGATTTGTTGTTGGTGGTCGGTAACCGTCTGGGAGACCGGCAGACCGGCAAGACCGATCGCTTTGCCCGCAATGCCAAAATCGTGCACATCGATCTGGATCCCAGTTCCCTGCAAAAGAACGTGGAAACGTTCCTGCCGGTGCAAGGCGAAATCAAGGAAATTTTCCAGCACCTGTTGGCACAAACGGAAGATATGGCCCCGTTTGCGGAATCCTTGACCAGCCGCTCGCAGTGGTTCCAAACCATTGACGGTTGGAAAACCCGCCGCAAGCCGGAAATCTTCCCGGATGGCTTTTTGAGCCCGCAATTCGTCATCGAGCGCCTGTTCCACTGGATGCCGAAAGACGGCTTTGTAACGACTGAAGTGGGCCAGCACCAGATGTGGGCCGCCCAGCGCTTCAACCTGGATCGCCCGCGCAGCTTCATCAGCTCCGGTGGCTTGGGCACGATGGGCTTCGGTTTCCCGGCGGCACTCGGGGTGCAGGCCGCATTTCCGGATAAAACCGTTTTGGATATTGCCGGAGACGGTAGTTTCCAGATGACGCTGCAAGAACTGGCTACCGCCCGTGATCATGGCCTGGCGGTCAAAATTGCCGTCATTAATAACGGGTATTTGGGTATGGTTCGCCAATGGCAGGACAAAACCTGGAACCGCCCGTCCCAGTCCCGCATGACTTCGCCGGATTACATCAAATTGGCGGAAGCGTATGGCGGCGTTGGCTTTGTGGTGAACCATCCCGATGAGGTGGATGCGGTGATTCAACAGGCCTATGCCATCACCGATCGGCCTGTGATTATCGACTTCCGGGTGAAGGAAAAAGCGGATGTCTATCCGTGGGTACCGGCTGGCGCGGCCAATGAAGAGATGTTGACTGAAGATAGCGCTACTAATGAGCATAAGAATTAGCGAGGCGTTGACTGTAATGACCGAGAAAACCCCCATTAATCTGTATTGTTTACTGCAAAACCGGCTGGGCGCCATGGATCGAGTCCTGAATGCGCTCACCCACCGGGGCATTATTCCCGCGCGGATGGTGACTTCCGCCAATGCCGACAACACCCTGGAAATGATGGTCAGCTTTGAGAGCGACGATGCCAAGGCGCTGGAAAAGCTGGTGAAATTTCTGCAAAAACAAGTGTACGTCATCGCGGCCCACGCGCTGGATCAAACCGCCAGCGATGAGGCGGCCACCGATGCGTCCTCAAACGTAACTCCCCTGTTTGTATCCGATATTATTAACGACTATGCCCAAAGGAGAATGGCCAATGCCAACACCTATGCCAACTAGTATTAGTGAACCCCAAACCCTGAATATTTTTTACGACAAGGACATTGACCGCAGCAAGCTGCTGAGCAAGAAAGTGGCCGTTGTTGGTTTCGGTAGCCAAGGATACGGGCAGAGTCTCAACCTGAAAGAATCCGGCGCTAATGTGAAAATCGCCCTGCGCCAAGGCAGCGCCACCGAAGCGAAAGTCAAAGCCGCCGGTCTGGAGCCGATCTCCCTGGAGCAGGCCGCCGAGTGGGCTGACATTATTATGTTCCTGATCCCGGACGTGCAACACGGCCCGGTGTTCAAGCAGTACTTTGAAGGTAAGCTGAAACCCGGCCAGGCTCTGGTGTTCAGCCACGGCTTCAGCATCCACTACGGTGAAATCGTTCCGCCCAAAGATGTAGACGTATTCCTGATCGCTCCCAAAAGCCCCGGCCACCTGGTGCGCTCCGAGTATCAGCGCGAGCGCGGCGTACCGTCCCTGTTTGCCGTGTATCAGGATGCCACCGGCGAAGCCCGTGACTTGGCCTTGGGCTATGCGGCCTGCTTGGGTTCCGGTCGCGCGGGTGTGATTGAAACCAACTTTAAAGACGAAACCGAAACCGACCTGTTCGGCGAGCAAGCCGTGTTGTGCGGTGGCGCTGCGGCCCTGGTGAAAGCCGGTTTTGAAACCTTGACCGAAGCCGGTTATCCGCCGGAGTTGGCCTACTTTGAGTGCTTGCACGAACTGAAGCTGATTGTGGACCTGATGTACGAAGGCGGTCTGGAAGACATGCGCTACTCCATCAGCGACACCGCCCGTTACGGCGATGTCAGCCGCGGACCGCGCATTGTGACCGTCGAAACCAAAGCTGCCATGAAAAAGGTATTGGCTGAAATCCAGTCCGGCGAGTTTGCCCGTGAATGGATGGCCGAATACCGCGCCGGTATGCCGGAAATGAGCGAGCTGGTGGAAGCGGACCGCAAGCACCCGCTGGAAGTGACTGGACGCAAGTTACGTAACATGATGAGCTGGTTGGCCGGTGGCAAACTGGTCAGTCGCGACAAGAACTAGAGGGAGTTAAGCAGTACCATGCTGGAAAGCCTGAACGCCTACCAAAAATTCGACCTGAATCATCAACCCGCCGCGACCATTCCGGCGATTGATGAGGACGGCCGAATTAGGCTGCCGGGTTTTCCGGCTGGTCTCTCCGTTCAGGCTTACCTGCCTTTGGTGCATTTGTACGCCAAGGTGCTGGAGGCCAGCCGCATTCTGGATCGCTATCGCGATTTTCTGCGACTGCTGAATGACGAGGATCGGAGGCCATATGGAAGTGACCAGCCTCAGGCGCCGCTGACGGCCCTGACACCCTCCACGCTGCTTCCCCACTTGTATTACAAGCGGGAAGATCAGACGGCGACCCGTGCCTACAAGGTGCGTGGCGCGGTCGTGGGCATGGCTAAACTCATGGAAAGCCGCAGCGTGAGAAAATTCCTCACCGTCTCTACCGGCAACCATGCCCTTGGCGTACTTAAGGCCGCCGAGCTCCTCCTTCCGGAGAGCGTCCGGCTGGTGGTCCCCAGTAACACGGCCCCCGTCAAGCTCGAAAAGCTCAAAAAAGCCATTCACGGTCTGAACACACAAGGAGTTCAGGCCGATTTGCTTTTTAGAGGGCAAACGTTTGATGAAGCCCGTGCCTGGGCCTTGGATAACCAGGCGGAAAACGAAGCCTATCTGGATCCGTATAGCGATCCGTGGGTAGTGGCCGGGCAAGGCACGCTGGGATTGGAACTGCTGGGGCAGATTCAAAGCTTGCTGCAACAAGGCCAGTATGAGGAAGTGGTATTAATTTCTCCCATTGGCGGCGGCGGGTTGTTGACCGGTACGGCTACGGCGCTGAAGATGGCATCCGCGTGGGAGTCGGCGTTCCGCAATGTGGAACTGCGCTTTTTGGGCCTGCGATTAGACGATTTGAACGCACCCTTGGGCGATGCCATTCGCGTGGCGCAAATGGCGGACTTTAATCAAAGTACGCTGGACGCTTTAAATGTGCCGGTTCAAACCATGACGGATGCGCAAATGGCCAAGGGCGTGGAATTCGTGCAATGCGACCTGCGCCAACAGGTGGAAGGCGCATCCGGCGGCACGGTGCATCCGGCCTTATCGGATGACGCATACCGCCCGAGCGCAAAACGTTTGGTCATCAGCCTGCTTAGTGGCGCGAATACTTAATAAGCGCAGGCGAATGAATACAGCTATCCGGTTATTCCCAGATAATTGGGAATGACCGGATCTGGCTGAAATAAATTCAAATACTGACCGGGAGCTGTTTGTAAATTTTCAACGCCTGATTCCGGGCGGTGCCGTGGTCTACCATCGGTTCCGGGTAGGTATTGCCAAGCTGGATTCCGGCTTGCCTTAATACGGAATCCGGCGCGGTCCAGGGCGCATGAATGTACTTGGCGGGCATTTGGGCCAGCTCCGGCACCCATTGGCGAACGTAACGGCCGTCCGGGTCGAACTTTTGGCCCTGGGTCACCGGGTTGAAAATGCGGAAAAACGGTTGGGCATCCGCGCCGCAACCGGCCACCCATTGCCAGTTCAGTGAATTCTGGGCCAGATCGGCGTCCAGCAAGGTATCCCAAAACCAACGGGCGCCGTCCTGCCAGCCAATCAGCAAGTCCTTCGTCAGGAAGGAACCCACAATCATGCGCACCCGGTTGTGCATCCAGCCAATGCGCCAGAGTTGCCGCATTCCGGCATCCACAACAGGGTAGCCGGTTTGCCCTTGGATCCAGCGTTCAAACCAATCTTGTCGCATCGTCCAGGGAAGTTGGTTAAATTTGGCCTTCAGCGCCTGATCGGTCGTATGCGGAAAGTGGTACAACACGTGGTAAGCAAATTCCCGCCACACGATTTCCCGCAGAAAGCTGGTGCCGGAGCGCCTGCCGTCTTCCGCCACCGCCTGCCAGATTTGCCGGGGCGAGATTTCCCCATGACTCAGGTAGGGCGAGAGCCGGGAAGTGCCATCGATCGAAGGAATGTTTCGTGCGTCTGAATAGGCATCCTGCTTGGTTTGTATGAATTCGTTTAACAGGCGCTGTGCCTGCGCCTCACCCGGTTGCCAGAAGGCTTGCATGTCCCGATGCCAGTGAAGTCGGGGAAGCAGGTTTAATTCCTCCACTGCCAGGGATTTGGGCCATTGTGCCGGAGCCTTAAGCGTTTTGGGCCTAGGAATAACGTCTAATTCCGGCGGGGATTGCAAGCATTTTTTGAAAAACGGCGTGAATACCTGATACGGTTTCCTGTCGCCGGTTTGAATCGTGCCCGGCTCCCACAGGAGAGAGGCGCCACGATGGCAGACCAGTTCAATCCCTTGGTCGGCCAGTGCTTGTTGAAGTGCTTGTTCCTGGCGAATGGCCCACGGCTCGTACCGGGCGTTGCAATGGATGTGTCGCGCGCCGGTTTCACGGGCCAGCTCAATCAGCTTGTGGAGAGTCGGGCCTTGCCGCAGGATTAACTCTGATTGCAACGACCGCAAATCCTGTTGCAGAGAACTCAAAGACCCATGCAACCAGACTCGATCCGCGCTGCCTGCCTGCCACTCCGCCGCTGCCTTCAAATCATCAATGTAAACCGGAATAACCAGGCCATTGGTTTGCCGGGCGACATATAACGCCGGGTTGTCCGCCAGTCGCAGATCCTGCCTGAACCACAGTAGAACGGCATCCTGGCTCATCCGGTGCGTCCTATACCGTCCAGGTAAATTTCCACCATTTTGCCGGAAGTGCCCTTGGCGTCAAACGGACGGCCTTCGTAAGCGGCCTTGAGGGTGGTCATGGCGTCAATCCAACTGATGAAAAACAGGGCGAATTCCTCGGCGTTGCCGGCTTGTATTTCCCGGTTTCGGATACCCTCTTCAAAAATGGCGGTAATGGGCGTCAGCAGGTAAAAACGATGGGCTTCCATCACTTTTTTGACGTGCGGTTCGCTTAAGTTCTCGCCGGCATCCCGAATCATGGTGCTGAGAGAGGTGGGAGAGAAGCGCATATAACCTTCGCTCAGCCTGGCCAGTTTTTCCCTGGTCGTTTTGCAGCGGTTGATGCCGGCGGTGAACAGCTCGTTGCCATGCCGCATCATTTCAATTAATACCTCGGTAAATAGGGTTTCCTTGTCGGAAAAATGATAGTAAATGGTGGGTTTGGTCAGCCCTACGGATTCCACCAGATCGTTCATGGAAACGGCGGTGAACCCTTTTTGCCGGAACAGCAGCTTGGCGTGGCTCAAAATATCTTCCCGCGCCTGGGAAGGCTTGTTTCTTTTAGGTTTGTGGCTGGTATCCGTCATGATGAGCGATAATCCGATCCGAATTAAGGAATCCCTGATTATACCATACGGTAGCTTATTTGCCTGTCTCTTTAAAAAGTACCGTTTAGGATTCTGCTGAAGGAGTCTCACAGAACCTGCTTATTTGGGTGTAAGATTAGGCTGGAAAAAATTATACCAACTGGTATAATTTTTTCCAGTTTTAAACAGTATCCAACTTATTACGTCTTGAAAAAGTGAATTCATCGCACGCTCAGCCAGACGTTGTAAGCCGTATAGTCCAGCACGATCAAAAGAAGGATGTCATCATGAGCCAGGCGCAACATGACGTAGTGATTGTAGGGGCCGGTGTAGCGGGCCTTTCCGCCGCGAAAATATTGGGCGCGCATGGTGTTTCCTGTCTGGTGCTGGAAGCCTCCGATCAGGTTGGCGGGCGGATTCGGACGGATGATTACGAGGGATTCCAGTTGGACTATGGCTTTCAGGTCTTTTTACCGGCCTACCCGGAAGCCCGCAAGCTGCTGAATTACGATGCGCTGGATTTGCATGCGTTTTTCAACGGCTCGCTGGTGTGGATGGGTCGTGACAACGGCTTTCAAAAAGTGGCGGACCCTTGGCGTCATCCGGCGGAAGGGGTTCAGTCCATGTATAACAAAGTAGGTACGCTGAAAGATAAGCTGAAGGTGGCGGAATTGCGTCAGCGCCTGCTGGCGCAAGATAGCCGGGATTACTGGAGCCAGCCGGAAATACCCACGGAAACCTACCTGATTCAACAGGGCTTTTCTCAGAATATGATTGACACCTTTTTCAGGCCGTTTCTGGCCGGGATTTTCCTGGAGCCGGATTTGCAAACGTCCAGCCGCTTTTTCGAATTCGTCTTCCGCATGTTTTCCATTGGCGGGGCCGCCTTGCCTGCCCGGGGCATGCGCGCCATTCCGGAACAATTGGCCTCCGAGCTTCCGAGCGGTGCTGTCCGGTTGGAAAGTCGGGTCAGTGACATAGAGGCCGGTTCCGTTCGTTTGGAAAACGGGGAGATAGTCTCGGCAAAGGCGGTGTTAATCGCCACCGATGCCAAAGAAGTCCGCGAGTTGTTGCCATCCATAGCGCCAAGGGCCTTCAACGCGGTCCATTGCCTTTACTTCGCCGCCCCTCAGCCGCCAGTGGAGGGGCCGATTCTGGTGTTGAACGGATCGATGGATCCGCTGATCAACAATCTGTGTGTGCCAAGCACGGTGGCGCCGACGTACGCGCCGGAAGGGCAATCGCTGGTGTCCGTATCGGTGCTGGGCCATAATGCGGCTGCGGCTGGAAACGCTCTGGCCCAGGCTGTTCAGGAGCAATTGAAAAACTGGTTCGGCCAGCCCGTGAATGATTGGCGGCTGCTGAAGCATTATGCCATTCCTGCGGCCCTGCCCCGCTTGACCGTACCGGATGACAGCCTGCAAACCAAGCCGTCCCGCCTGGCGGAAGGGCTTTACCTGTGCGGGGATTATCTGGACACGCCATCCATCAACGGGGCCATGGCATCCGGGCGCCGGGCGGCGGAAGCCGTCTTGCAGGACTTGAAGGTTCCGGCCATGGCGGCCTTATAATCACGGCTTAATCAGGCCGACGAAAGGAGAGCGATGACATCGGAAGCGAAACTGGTATTATTAGCGCATGGTAGTCGCAATCTGCGCTGGCGCCAGACGTTTGAGGCATTGCTGGAACGTGCTGGGCCGGATGTGATGCTGGCCTACCTGGAAATGTGTTCGCCCACCTTGTTGCGTCTGGCGAATGAGGTCTATGCCGCCGGTTGCAGAAAGCTGGTAGTGCTGCCCCTGTTTCTATCCGGCGGGGGGCATGTCAGTCGGGATGTCTCGCGGTTGATAAGAGAAGTGGAAATGATGCTGGACGGGATGGAAATAGAGCTGTTGCCGGCCATCGGTGAGCACCCCAAGGTTGTGGAGGTGTTTTTATCCGTCATTCGGGATGCCTGTCCTTCGGAAGCACACACCGCTTCGAAAACAGGCGCGGAAATAACCTGATATCGCCTGCGAGGCGGAAAGGGCAAGTGAATGGAGCAACAGCCGGCAGCTACGCGGGTTTTGGTCATGGGGGCCACGGGGTACGTGGGTGGACGTCTGGTGCCCCGGTTACTGGAAGCCGGGGTATTGGTCCGGGCGGCCAGTCGCTCGACGTCCAAGCTGAAAAGCAGAAGCTGGGCCAGTCATCCAATGGTGGAATTGGCGGCGGTGGACGCCGGTGACGCCGAGTCGTTGAGTCGGGCCATGCAAGGCTGTGATACGGTCTATTACCTGGTGCATTCCATGAACCCGCAACACAAGGACTTCGCGCAATCGGACCGTCAGGCCGCCCAAAATACCATTACCGCCGCCGAGCAGGCGGGTGTCAAGCGAATCATCTACCTGAGCGGCCTGGGAGAAGCTTCCCCGGATTTAAGCAAACACCTGCAATCCAGGGCGGAGGTGGGCCGGATTTTGCAATCCGGTAAAACCCCGGTGACTATATTGCGGGCGGCAATGATTATCGGCTCGGGCAGCGCCTCGTTTGAGATTTTGCGCTATCTGGTGGATCGCTTGCCGGTCATGATTACGCCCCGATGGCTGAATACGCCTTGCCAACCCATTGCCATTCGCAATGTGCTGACCTATCTGGTGGGGTGCTTGCAGCATCCGGAAACCGCCGGACGGATCTTCGACATCGGCGGGCCGGATATCCTGACGTATCGGGACTTAATGCGAATTTACGCGGAAGAGGCGCGCCTGACAAAGCGGTTTATTATTCCGGTGCCGCTGTTTACGCCCCGCTTAAGCGCGTACTGGATTCATCTGGTGACACCCGTATCCGCCAGTATTGCCCGGCCCCTGGCCGAAGGTTTGAAGAATCCGGTGGTATGCCATGATCTGAGTCTTCGGGAGATAATTCCCCAACCGTTGTTATCCGTTCGGGAAGCCATTCGTCTGGCGCTGGACAATATCGTCCGCCAAAGCGTTGAAAGCCACTGGACGGACGCCGGTTACCTTCCGCCGGAGGAAACCTCGTTTCCCGGCGATCCGGGTTGGGCGGGCGGTACGTTGTATCGGGACTGCCGAACGTTGTGCCTGCCAGGTCCACCTGAGCAGGTATGGGAAGCCATTGCCCGGATTGGTGGAAATACCGGCTGGTATTACGGCGATTGGCTGTGGCGGTTACGCGGTGCGTTGGATAAAGTGCTGGGAGGCGTCGGGCACCGCCGGGGACGGCGGGATGCCTCGCGCATTGCGCCGGGCGATGCCCTGGATTTCTGGCGGGTACTGACTGTGGAGCCCGCCAAACGCTTGCGGTTGCTGGCGGAAATGAAATTGCCCGGCCAGGCGGTTTTGGAATTCCAGTTGAATCCAACAGAGCAAGGAAATTGCGAACTCTCTCAGACCGCCTGGTTCGCTCCTCGTGGGCTGGGTGGAATGCTTTACTGGTATGCGGTCATGCCGTTTCACAATCTGATTTTCAACGGCATGCTGCGCGGCATTCTGCGCGCTTCTCAGCATTAAAAGTTAAGTTTAAAACGCGAAAGGTTGCCCCGGTAATCATCCAGCAGGGCGGATTGTTCCGGATAAGTGGCCTTCGTTGGCGGTTGTGCTTTTTTTGCGAACAGGACGGTTCGAGAATCCTGATAAATAACGTGCCAGCGGCCGCTTTGGGATAATTTTCGCAGCAAGTCCGATTGACTTGCCTGAACTAAAATATGCGTGGTCGGGTAACGCTCCGCCCGAGAAATATCGTAAGGCGGATGATAAAATGCCCGGTAATCTTTATAGACGGAGAGGGGGTAGACCGTTTCATACCGGCCGTCCATGGAGACCCGGCCTTGTGGGGTTAAGACCCAATAAATAAACTCGCCCCAGGTAAACGGTACCCACACATTGCCTTCAACCCGGTTTTGTTTCAGGAAATTGACCGCGCCAATGGGGTAGGCAAACCGGGTGCCTGATTGACTGCTGCGGACCGTATCCGTTCCCTGTACCTTCACCGCAAAAGGGTGAGGTGTCTGGTAAAGGTAAATACCGTTACCAATTCCGCCTATCAGAATTAATACGATTGGTAGCGCCATTATGAGCAAATTGCAGCATCGGATGCCCCACTTTTTAACTGCGCTGGCTGCCGGAAGAAGGGTGGGGTTGTCTGACGCTTGTGACGGCAACAAGGCATAACCCAGTGACAGCAGCGTGATTAAGAACAAGGGGGCCAGTTTATAATGCAACCATCCGTAAATGCCGGTGAATGCAATGAGCAGTAAGGCATGCCAGGCATTCCGGCGCTTTGCATACCAAATCAGGCCAAGCCCGCCAACCAGCAGCAAGGTGTATATCAGGCCGTATGCGGGTATATCCAGACTGAACACATTCCCCCATTCGCTGATGCCGGTGCGAGGCAAAGTCCAGGCGGAAAACATGGTGGTAATAAATGCCAACCCGTATGGATTCATGAGGGTTGATACACCGCAGAACAGAAAAATAATGGACAGGTGGCGGGCCATTCCGGTTTGTCGGGAAACCCACGCATGGGCGGCATAAACGCCAATGGCCACAATGCCGGTAATAAAGCCGCCATGCACGTTGACCCATAACACCATGAAAAGCGGCAACAGCCAGAGCATTCGGCTGGTTGGGGTTTTTCGGTGCCTTTCCAGCAGTTGCAGCGTTATGGCATAGCCCAAAAACGTGAATAAATGACAACGAATGGTCGTGGATACGATGGGCAGTATTAAATAGGCGCCAAGCGGCAAGCCCGCCACGATAAAGATTTCCTGCAAGCGGGTAAAATTCTGTTTTTGTCGAATCATCGGCAGGCAGGCGACCAGAAATATTGCTTCAACCAACAGCAGTTTCAGCCAGAATAAGGCGGTGCTACCCCCATGTTTGAAGACCTGGTAAAAAATAACGCCGGAGCCCCACTCATGGTAAATCCAGGGCTTGCCGAAGGCGGTGTAGGAAAACGGATCGGTATAGGGAAACCAGCCGGGATTTTGATCCAGCAAGGCCCCAAATGACATAACGCCCCACAAATCCCAATCGGTGATGTTGTTGAGCATCAGGTATAAAAAGATCCAGGTTGAAACGGCCAACAAAGCCAGCCAGATGGTTTTATGCGTGCATAAAAGGCTTTTCAACATGGAACCTTTTAATCAAATTTGTGGCGCAGGCGCTTTCAGTTTTTATAAGATTGCTGAAACGGTTGATTCCCTATTTTAGCGTGTTTCGGCAACTCAGGCGTTTAAAAGATCTTCAGGTTCAACGCCTGAATTTTCAAGCGAAACAACCGTCCTGTGTTGTAATGGCGAGGGTAGACCGTTATAGAACGAGTGCCAGGGGAAAGCAGATCAGCAGTACAGAAAGAGTCATTTTGCCCAATCATACACACGCAAAACGCCCCTGGAACATGGGTCATGTTCGGGGGCGTTTTGACTGTAAGCGAATGGTTAGCGGGAAGCGCCTGCCAGGGCCGGTTGCAGTTCCACTTTAACCCAGCCCGGTTCGCGCTTGTCGAACGCCTTGTAGGCGTCAATAGCGTTTTGGAAGGGTTTAATTTCGCTCAGGATGGTTTCCGGATCCACCGCGCCGCTTTGCACCAGCTCCACCAGCAACGGGATATACTTGCGATGATGGCAGTTGCCCATGCGAATGGTCAGGTTCTTGTTCATCGCTTCGCCAATGGGGAAGAAAACGTCGTTCTGCGGGTACACCCCGATAATGGACAAGGTGCCGGCCTTGGCCAACGCCTGCACGGACCACTGGTTCACCTGGGAGGGCGCATCGCCGGGTTCCCAGTTGCCGTCTTGCGGATTTTGTTTGGGGGCGATTTTCTGAACTTCCTGTTGGAAGTCTTTTTCCAGTTGCTTGGCCTGTTTGCTGGCCGGGCCTTTATGAGGGCAGGTGGCGTCCACGCCGACCGCATCAATGGCCCGATCTACGCCAATGCCTCCCGTCAGTCGCTTGATGGCCTCAACCGGATCTTCTTCGTCGAAGTTGATGATTTCAGCCCCCTGCTTACGGGCCATGTCCAGACGGGACGGAATGCAGTCCACCGCGAAAATGCGCCCCGCCCCCATCAATCTGGCGCTGACGATGGCAAACAGTCCCACCGGCCCGCAGCCAAAAACGGCGACCGTCTTGCCGGGTTCAATATCCGCCATCTCTGCCCCGAAATAGCCGGTGGGAAAAATATCGGACAACAGAATGGCCTGTTCATCGCTCACGTCATCCGGCAGTTTAATCAGGTTGACATGCGCAAAGGGAATCCGGGCCTTTTCCGCCTGTAAGCCGTTATAAGGGCCGCTTTTCTCCGGGCCCCCGAAAAACGCCGTTCCGGCCGCAGGGCCGTTGGGATTGGCGTAATCGCATTGCGCGTAGTACCCATCCCGACAGTAGGAACAGTATCCACAGGCAATGGTGCTGGGAATCAGCACCCGATCGCCCACCTTCAGGTTTCGCACATCGGGGCCGAGCTGCTCGATAAGGCCCACGCCTTCATGCCCTAAAATGGTACCGGGTTTCATGCCGGGCATGGTCCCGCGAATCATGTGTAAATCGGTGCCGCAAATGGCGCTGGCCGTCAATTTAACAATGGCGTCGGTGGGTTGCTGGATTTTAGGTTCCGGCACGTCGTCCAGCCGAATGTCTCCTACCCCGTGCCATACAACTGCTTTCATCAAATTCCCTCCTCATGTGCTTGAGTCTGCAACGTGTGTTTTCGCTTAAAACTGGCCAAAGCGATAGTCAATTGGCAATGTTCGGGTCATCAAACCATAGTGGCAGCCTGGGATAAATTGCATGCCCGGGTAGTTAACGACTGCCCGATGAGGCAGCCCCCACGCATCTGCGGGCGGGCATTGGCTACGGGCTTCCGCGAAGATGGCAATGAACCGAGAGGCTTGGGTTTTAATCTGCAACACGCCTTTTTTGTATGGTTTTTATTTTTCAGGAATGTTCCCATGGACTCTATTTCCTCCACGCTGCCGTTTCGGGCTTATGTTAATAAGCGTGCTAAACCTGCATTGGCGGGGAATGCGGCTTCAACCCCAGGCGGGCCTGCCCCTCCTCAAGCCGCTGCCGAATCTGCGGGCCGACCATCACGCGTTGGCAGACTGTTTTCCTCCTGGCCGGCTAAGATAGGGACGGCTTATTTGGCGCTTTGCGGGGTGGGTTTGATGGTTCCAATCCCTTATCCATTGCGCATACGGCCGGATTCCAGAGTGAGTAAGCCTTCCAGGCCAGGCCTGCTGCATGACTGGCCGCAAGGGTTTGATGTGATGGCCTCTTCCAGCCAGAATCAGTTGAGCTTTTCCTCAGCGGCTCACTCACAGGCGGAATGGGCGGCAAAATGGAATGATTGGGAAACGGTATATAGCAGCCATTATTTGAGGTTACTGTTGGGCGAGTTGGACAAACCGTCTACCAAGGGGCTGCCCCAAGCTCAACAAGGGGTTGAGCAGCAAATCAAGGATTTGGATTCGTCACGCAAAGAGTCCGATCCTCGCTATCAACAGCCGGTTTCCACGTTTAACCTGCCGGGAGGCGGTGGCTGCCTGGATTGCTGGCAAAAGGATGATCACGATGCAAAACGCTATGCCTTGCTCTGTGGATCGGATCACGGCGATATCGCCAAGATGAAAAAGACGCTCAAAACCGTTTACGGCCTGTCCGATAAGCAAATTATCAGCCTGAACAGCCCGAACGCGTGGGACGTGGAAGAGCAGATCCGCCGTTTGGGGCTTCGAGCCAACCACGCCCTGAAACACGGAAAAAAGCCCGAATTGCTTCTGTTTATCAGTGGGCATGGCCATGCCGATTATAGTAAGACAACCACTAAAAGCCGTTTTCAACAAGAACTTGCCGCAAAGCAACGATTGATTGATGAGTTGTATCAGGGGGATTTTGATCAGTATTGGGATGCTTCCATGGATACGTGGCGGTTGCCGGGAGAGGCGTCAAAACTCTCATTGGCGGATCGGGAACGTTATCAATACTTTAAAGCCCGTTATCAGAACGCTACGGATGAGATTGGTCGACTGATTGAAGAAAATTCGCTGGAAGGACAGAAAAACGGCCGGGTTCAGCTTAAACTGCATTCATTTCGCTCCTTACGTGAAGAGGATGTGAAACGCTGGGTGGCGAATTACATACCGGAACAGACCAAGGGGCTGGTTATTGTTCAGTCCTGTCATTCAGGTAGCTGGACGGGTTAATTGCGAAAGGGCCCAATTTGGCATCTGGCATCGGTAATCGTTAAACTCATTGATACAAACGGCAACTGCCGGCTATGTTTCTTTTTAAATAGAGGGACAGTATGCATGCGTTCCATGGGAGAAGTTTCATCTGATTGCCACGTTGAGCCCCGCAGTCTCATATCCGGGTTCGTTGTACCCGGTAAAGCCACTGCTTCCAGGTTATTCACCGGCGTTAACAATGCCCTCCATCCCTGCAAGGGATAATTTTGCCCCCAAGGCCGCAAACAGCGCTTGGCTACCATCAAACCCGTCTATGGTCCCGTTTCCGTCCCCATCTGCGTCTTCATCCTGGGGGGGCTATAGCATTGGTACGCCTCCGCAGTCACAACCCGCCGCCCGTTACTATGCCACGCTAGGGGAAAATTATTATAAGGCCAGCCGGTTCCGCCATGCCATTCAGGCGTTCGATATGGCTTTGAGCTTGAACGGGCAGGATTATGAAGTGCTGAACAAGCGCGGTGTGGCCAAGGTGGGCATTCGGGATTACAGTGGCGCCTTCAACGACTATACCAAGGCTATTGCCATTAAGCCCAATTTCTACAATGCGTATTTGAACCGAGGCAACTTATGGGTATATCTGGGTAACCTGGCCGACAAGCTGGGCGATAAACAAAATGCGATGGGGCATTACCGGCTTGCATTGCAGGATTATGGGCAGGCTATTCGCATTAACCCCTTCAACAGTCCGGCCTACGAAAACCGGAGCGAATTATATTCAGACCTGGGTCTGCATAGCGAGGCTGTGCAGGATAAGGCGATGGTGATTCGCCTGCAACGCTTGAAGGCGCCTGCTCAGCGGGCGGCATTGCCGTTCTGTCCGCCGCGCCTTGCCCTGGTGCTGGCGAATGACGATTACGACGGCACCGAGAACGATTTAAGCGGCGGCCCGGTCCACGATGCCACATCCATGGCCCGGATGCTGCAATCGCAGGGGTTTCAGGTGATGACCGGCTTCAACTTAAGCGGGCCGCAAACCAAGGCCAAAGTGGCCGAGTTTATCGAACGCCTGCGCCAGACTCCCAATGCGGTGTCTCTGACTTATTATTCCGGCCATGGCGGTTCCATTAACGGCAACAATTACCTGATTCCCACCGAGTTTACCGGCACCATCGGCCCGAATTTCGAGGATAATGCCGTCTCGGTGGACTATCTGCTGAAGCAACTGAAGTATGCGGGCAGCTATTTCAACATGATTTTCCTGGATGCCTGCCGCACCCCCCTGACGGATGGCCCTGCCTTCAAATCGGGTAAGTCGGCCCTGAAGCAATGGGAAACCGAGCCCGGCCCCGGTCTCTCCAACACCTGGATAGAATATGCCTCCCGTCCTAAAATGCCTGCGCTGCAGGATAAGAACGAGGGCTTGTATACCAAGTATCTGCTGCATTATATGGCTCAGCCGGACTTGAACCTGAAGGAAGTGTCCATGTATACCAGCTACGCGCTGGAGAACGATCCGGTGGCCAATCGCGAGAATCAGCATGCCCGCACCCAAACCGACTTGTCCCGCACCGAGGCTATTGCCCAGGCGTTCTACTTTGCCAAGCCTTGCGGAAGTGCAGGCACAGCGCCGCAACAGGCTCAAATGTCGGCTCAGGCGCCGGGCCTGTGGTCTCAGTTTCAGGCGTTATTCACGCCGCCTGCGGTGACCGCTCAGGCGTAATAGTCCAGCCGGGTGCCGACCGACTTGGGAGCGGAAGGTTTTGGGGTGATGGGGCCCGCCTTAAAGGTAGGCTGCGGCAATGAAATGGTAGTGAGCCCGAAAAGCGGCTTGTTTTCCGGGGCAGGGCTGGCCTTGGGCATGGCTGCGGGCTGCCGGGTTTGAACGGGACGGGCCGTAACCGGCGGAATCGCTGAAAACATGTCTGTAAACCTCCTTTCGCCAGAACACAACTCTACCATGAGCATGCTTCAGCAGGAAATTGGCTGTTCAGCTATTAGCCGTCACTTGCTCTGATGGATGAAATGATTGGCAGAACGGCGCTGTAAGGCTATTGGATAAGCTCTAAGGGTGCAAAATATACATTTTTTCCCGCCCCCCGGCGATAAGACGGGCGCTTTGCACGTAACCGGCCTGACGATACGGCTCAAAAAACAGATCCAGCAGGGTTTCGTTGAAACGGTGAGCCTGCTCCCCGGTGCCGGGATTGGTGAATTTGCGTCCCAGCCAGGCAAACAATGGATTGGAGCTGTCGGTCATGTTGCGGATGGGTTCGGCGATAAGCACCTGCTTGCCCGCGGCGGCCAGCATGCGGTCCACAATGGCTCTGGGGTCCGGCAGAAAGTGATATAAGCTGGCTTGCATGATCACGTAATCCGCCTTTGGATACGGTTTATTCTCGGCCATGTCCCATTGCAGGCCGGTCCCCCCCTTGGTGGAAAGCTCGCTTGCAAAGGTCGGATTGATGTCCAGCCCGGTATACTGCACCCGTTTGGCTTTCAAATGCCGATGAAACAGCGTGGCCGGACCGCAACACAAGTCGGTTACCGTGGCGCCTTCCGGAATCAGCTCCGCAATTTGTTCATAACGCTTGAAGTAGGC
>JAJQJM010000165.1 GCA_021323475.1 Vampirovibrio sp. | reverse complement strand
TATTGAACGTGGCATCGAAATCTCCACCGGTGTTCCAGGCGACACCAGGCGGACATTACAGATTCCCGAGCTTTGTGCCCACCTGAAAGGGGTGTTGATCCTTTTGGAATCGGCTTGTCCTCCTGTTTAAGGACGAGAATGGACATCCGAAAAACATTGTTGTAGGATCTGTTTTAATCCCTCATCGGTCTTATCTCCGGGATGTAGCGCAGCTTGGTAGCGCATCTGCTTTGGGAGCAGAGGGTCGCAGGTTCGAATCCTGTCATCCCGACCACTTTTCTCCCGCCCAATGCTGGACATCCCAAGGGAGACGACATAAGATCGAACGAGAGATTCGCCTGTTCGGGTGTAGATCAGCTGGTAGAGCGCCTGTATTTCAGTGATGTTGCTATTTGGCAAGTCTGGACACGAAAAGGTGGCTCCTCAGTTTCTCCCCGGTTATCAGGGAAAACCACCCGGATGCGGAGGTAGCTCAATTGGTAGAGCTTCTGCCTTCCAAGCAGAAGGTTGCGGGTTCGAGCCCCGTCCTCCGCTCCATATTTACCCGGATTAAGAAGGGTAAAGCAGAACACCGAAGGCCTTTGAAGGATTTTGCCCGTAACTGGCAACCTTGGAGGCTTTTTTGCTTTTCATAGACTCCCACTGGCAACAGTTTTGCAATGTCTGTGGGGGCAAGTCAGCTTCCAGAGCCGGGGTAATGGTAGGTCATTTCCTCGCACCTTCATAGAGAGGCGTTAAAGCCTGATGATTGATGCGATCATTCTTGATTACCAGCTAAACCAGGATGGATCATGGGTGCCGGGGTTATAAGTACCCGCTGAACTCACTGTTCCCGTCAGGGTGTTTGCCCTGGATGTAAGTCGTCCATTGTAATAAAGGACAAAACAAACACTTTTACCGGGGCCATCTGCAATACCGTTACTGCTTTCAATACCATCCGGGTCATAAAAAATGTAATTATTGGCGTTTGTTGTGTTCGTGCCGGCAAAGTTGACGGTGTTGTCCCAAAACAAGACGCCGCCACTGTGTAGTTTTAAGCAAGTTATACTGGCACTGGAGCAGTCATATGAGAAGTTATTAGGGCGATGATCATCCATCGTTCCCGTTGTTAAACGGCTAACGTAATTCAGGTGCGGTAAAAGCGCGTCCAGTGTGGTAGAAGCAGGTACAGCGGTTCCCAAATCCTTTTTGTAATTGTCATAGGCTCCTGCAATCATGGATGCCGCCTCTTTGGCGGCGGTATTGCTTTGGCTCTGCTGTTGAGCTCCCAGAATTTTGGGAATGGTAAACGTGGCAATCACCCCTAAAATCGCCAAAGCAATTAGTAGTTCGGCTAACGTAAAACCAACGTGTAGAGTTTTGGGCATTTCAGGCAGCTTCTCAATGGGCTGGTAGAATTATCGGTAGAATTCGTTAAACCTTTAATAATAATTCTGCCTTGATATAAGACCTGCGGGAGTTTCCCAGTTGCAAATGCTCAAGTACTATGCGCTGATTCCTGTTGCTGGAAAGTTCATAGCACGTTTCCCAGTTTTTCTTTAATCTCATTGGCTTCCCGGCTTAAGCGTTCAATCTCCGCGTCGATTCTCGCTCCATCCTGCAGTTGCTCTTCCAGTTGTATTTCTGTTGCTTTCAGCTTTTTGCCTTGCTCGGCATACTTTTGTTCAAGCTCCTGCTTGTCCTTCAGGGCCTGTGTCAGTTCCCGCTCCTTTTTTTCGAGCTGATCAGAGGTATACATAAACTCTGTCCCGATGTTATCAGCGTCTCTTTGCCACTTACGGCCTGAATGTTTCATTCGGTTGACTTCATCTACAAAGTGGATTTTAGCTTTGCTTAAAAGGGCCCAGTCTTCAGCCGAAATCTGGCTTTTAATTTTATCCAGTGTTTGGTCCACGGCGGATACCATTTGGTTGGTTTCGGGATTGGTATGAATGGAGCTGGCGTCAGACTCATCGCCATCCGGCGTGGATGATTCTTTGCTGTGTTTCAGTTTGCCTGCAAAATGAAGAGGATTTGCCCAATGAACGGAGCGATACGCATTAGAAATATGGGTCACGGCACTTAGTCCTGAAGAGAGTCTTGATAACAATGGGTGATGAGTAGGTGGGCGTTACGAACGAATGTACGCTTTGAGCATGATGACATAAACAAAGCCGGTATCAAGTGCGGAGTATTTGCCCGCATAACCTTGATATTAAGTCCCCAAAGTCGATATTGGGTAGGGCTTCATGGAAATTTAGCCGGAAGCAATATAAAAGGCTCGACAGGGTTTTCAATGGACAATGGTTTTGGATAAAATGGGCCTGCTATGTTAAAGCTGTTCATCTCACCTTGTTTGGGAGAATTTTTATGTCCTTAAATGGTAATAGTACAATTTATTTTCAGGCCGCAAAAAAAGCAGACGGATATGAGCGTAAAGCCACCCGACAGCAAAAACGGGATAATGAAATACGGTGGTCTTCGCAAAAACTGTTTGATGCGAACGGGAATTATGTGGGGGAGCAGAAGGGCACCCATAGCTGGGAAAAAATAGTTAAGAAGCGATTTGCCTCAGAGGATGAGGATACGTTTGTTCCTGCCGAATTAGGCAAAACAAAGGCAATCGTTCATGACTCGGATGACTCATCCTATAGGCAGAGAGTGGAAGAGGAACAAGCACGGCATAGAGAGCAGGCGTTAAAACGATCTGAAGAAAAGGCCAGGAAAGAGGCTGAGAAAACACAGACAGAAAATCGAAACCGGCTGAAGCGGCATGTTGCGAAAGCGGAGCGCGCCTGGAATGCCAAGGGAGACGGATTTTTTACGCCGGGGAGAATCAATCAGGTCACCATTCTGTCTGATGGGCATACCGGCACTGCCGAGGACCATAATCTGTTTAAATTGGGGTTTCGAGAGAACAAGCCGGGGCTTCACACGAAAAAAAGCCTTGAAGGAATCCGGGAACACGTACAAGGTGGGTTACAGCAGGAAGCCGAAGCGATGAGCCCGGATCCCGGTATCGTGCAAAAGGCTACTGATATCAGCGATAAGATAGCCTCCCTGCTGAATCCTACCCACTGGCCTCCACGTTAATCGCCCACAGAGAATGGAATGCGTACAGCGATATCGTCGGTTTCGCGCTGGGAGCTTTAACAGGGCAGGGGCTTTTTTCGCCCGCAGGATTATATGACTGACGCCGCAAGCAACCGCCCAGATGCAGCCGATGGTGCTGCTTCTGCTGTATTTGCTGCTATTCGGGAAGTTGAGGTTAAGGTTTCTGCAAATCGGTCGATTATAAACGCGGGCCGATTTTTTGAAAGGCGAAAAGTCGTTTGCAGAGCATGCAGTTTCCTCCGCCAGCCAAGCGTAACAACAAACGAAACGCTTATAAAAATCCCGTTAAGGAGCTTACCATGTCTCATAAGCAGCCAGTGTGCCAGGTGATGCGTCGCAGTAAAATTCATGACGCCAAAGAGACGGATAGCGTGGCGAAAGTCATCCGTCTGCTGGATGAATGTGATATCAGTGCTTTGCCGGTTCGCAGCCGTGAAGGAAAATACAGCGGCGTCATTTCCAAGAGCGATATCGCAAGCATTCGTTTTTTAAGGTTGCTTAAGGCCAATCGGAGCCCGGATACCATTCTGGTGTTGGAAATTATGAATCGTAACGCGCCGATTTATATCATGGAAAATGCGCCGGTGCAGGAAGCCATCGCCATCATGCACAAGCGGCATATTCATCGGCTGTTTGTCGCGGATGCCGATTATCAGCTTATCGGTGTAATCAGCACGGCGGATATTTTACGGCTGCTGGTAGTTGGGGGCTAAATAAAAATACGGTCCTGCACTTTGACGCCAATGGGGTTTCAGTGAAAAGTTCCCAACGGTCTGTATCCGTCAGACTAAGGACGTTTGTTTCGGTGACTCGTCGTAAGTGCTTGTTGGGCTTTCCCCAACAGCGGTTGGCAAGGTCAGTATAAAACGGCTGCCATGATTGATGTTGCTTTCCACCCGAACGCTACCCTGGTGGCGTTCAATGATTTTCTTGACAATCGCTAGTCCGATGCCGGTTCCCGGAAAATCGTTTTGGGAATGCAGGCGCTCAAAAATATTGAAAATTCGATTCTGGTACGCCTTATCAATGCCAATGCCGTTATCCTCAACGGTAATTTCGCACGTTTGTCGGGTCAGGGGGATGGATGAAATTTTTACCACTGGCGGACACTCTTCCCGGTGGTACTTTAAGCCGTTCTCAATCAGGTTTTGTAGCATTTGAACCAATTGTGTCTCATCGCCCATCACTGTTGGCAGATCACCAAACTCCACGGTTCCCTGATGAGCCGTGAGGCTTTCCTGCAGATTGGTAACCGCTTCGCTCACGACCTGGGATAATTGAACCGGTTGAAACGGCAAGGTTTTGCTGTTGACTTTGGAAAGCGCCAGAAAGTCATCAATTAGCGCCTGCATCCGTGTGATGGAATGCTCAATACGTTCCAGATAATCCTGACTGGTGGGGCTGATGCTATTTTCCGTATCGTTCCGGAGCATCTCACTGAAATTGGCGATTTTTCGAAGCGGCGCTTTTAAATCATGAGAGGCGACCGCCGCAAACTGCAAAAGTTCCTGATTGCTCTGCTCCAGTTTTTGCGCGTACTCGGTCGTTGCCCGTTGGCTGTTGGCCAGCTCTTCGGTGCGTTCCGTTACAAGGGTTTCCAGGTGCCGGTTAAGATGATGGTACAAATTGAACGCGGTCGCGATCATCGCCAATACTGCTATCGCTGACAGTCCCAGGATAAACAGGATCTGGTTGTTGGCAATTTTGGTCTGTCTTTCGCGGAGATTCAGCAAGCGATCCTCTTCCGTTTTCATTTGCTGGGTTTGTTGGCGTATCGCATTCATGGTTGCCATGCCCTGGCCGGCTAAAAAATGCTTTCGCGCCAAATAATTCCGGTTGTTGCGCTGAAGCCAGATTTCCTCTTGCAACAAGGTTTTTCGCTGTTCAATAAGCGAGCTGAGGCGCGTAAGATTTTGTTGTTGGATGGGGTTATCGCGGGTGAGTCTTTGCAGGGCTGCCAGGCTGTCTTTTTGCCTCTGCATTGCCGCCCGATAAAAAGGCAGGTACTGAGAGTCTCCGGTAATCAAATAACTGCGCTGTCCGGTTTCCGCATCTTTCAAATGAGATTGAACAATTTCAATCTGTTCCTTAACCTGGTAAGTATGATTAACCAGGTTGCCAGCCGTCTCTCTCTGGCTTAGGCTGCGGTAGGCTAAAACATAAATCATCCCAATGATGACTGTGGAAAGCCAGAAGAGCGTCGTTATCCTGCTTTTCACCTTGGCCTTCATAAGGAAGAAATCCCCTTGGGTTACTCTGCATGGTGAAAGGATGGGTATATTCTATAGTCGACCTGACAGGGTGACATCACCTTTTCGGGCTATAGAAAAATTAAACCATTGGCTAGTTGGGTAAATAGGATGAGCCTGAACTTAGTTGGTTCTTCGGAAATGACATGCCATTGTGTTTGTTTCAAAAGTCAATATAATAAACTGGCTGAATCTGGTTAAAAACGCTTCAATTTCGTAGTCAGGCGTTGCTAATGACATTGGAATGCCAAAGCGTTTTATAAAAAAGACTACCTGGAGAATGGGCGATGGCGGATTTGAACAAGCGGGTTCCTGAAAATATCGAAGGTGATTTTTTCGTGGATACGACCTGCATAGATTGCGGGACTTGCCGGCAGTTGGCTCCTGCCAGCTTTTCCGAAACCGACGAATATTCTTATGTTTACCGGCAGCCCGATTCTCCGGATTCCTCAAGGCAGGCGCTATATGCGTTGCTCAGTTGTCCGACCGGATCAATCGGGACGCGGGCGCCAAACCAGGCCAGAGAGCACATGGCGGATTTTCCGCTGTTAATTGAAGCCGGGGTTTATTATTGCGGGTTCACCTCTCCAAAGTCCTATGGGGCCAGTAGCTATTTCATTCGCCATCCCGATGGCAACTGGCTGGTGGATTCGCCCAAATACCTGCCGTTTCTGGTAGAGCGATTTCAACAAGAGGGCGGAATTCGCTACATTTTTTTATCCCACAGCGATGATGTGGGAGAGGCGCATCGGTATGCGGAACATTTTGGGGCAAAGCGTGTTTTTCATCGCGAGGAACTATGGGCGCAGCCCGATGCGGAAGTGGTGATTGAGGGCATTGACCCGCAAATGGTTCACCCGGATTTTTGGGTTATTCCCACACCG
>JAJQJM010000040.1 GCA_021323475.1 Vampirovibrio sp. | reverse complement strand
ACTATGACGCACATGGCGGGCCATTAAGTCGCTGAATTTGCGACGGGCCTCGTCCTTGTTTTCCAGACGGGCGGCTTCAATTTCTTGCAACAGATACGGATGTGACCGCACCGAGCCTTGTCCGAAAATAATCATGTTGCGGGTCAAAATATTAGCGCCTTCCACTGTAATGCCGATGGGAATGCCATGATACAGCGGGCTGATTAAATTGCCGGGGCCTTCGCAAATGGCCTTGCCGCCTAAAATATCCATCCCATCGTTTACGATTTTGCGGCCGCACTCGGTCATATGGTATTTCAGAATGGCGGATAAGATGGTGGGGTGTTCGCCGCGGTCCAGCATTTGTAACGTTGCGATTCGGGCGGCGTCCATCATGTAGGTCATCCCGGCAATACGGGCCAGCATTTCCTCCACACCTTCAAACTGGCTGATGGAGACTTTAAACTGTTTGCGCACCCGACTGTACGCGCCGGTCATGCGGGCGATTAATTTGGCAGAGCCAACGGAAAGGGCCGGCAGTGAAATACAGCGACCTACTGATAAGCATTCCATCAGCATGCGCCAGCCTTGTCCGGCGTATTCTTTGCCACCGATGATTTGCTCCACCGGAATCCACACATTTTCGCCGGAGGTGGGGCCGTTCATGAATGGGATTCCCAGCGGGTTGTGACGTCTGCCGATATGCACACCGGGAGTTTCGGCTGGAATCAACGCAAGCGTAATGCCCAGATCTTTTTTATCGCCCAGCAAACCTTCCGGATCATGCAGCTTGAAGGCAATGCCCAGCAAGGTGGTAATGGGGCTGAGCGTAATGTAGCGCTTGTCCCAGGTCAACAGAATACCCAATTTACCGTCGCGTTCGCACACCACGCCTTTGGAGGTCATGCTGCCTGCGTCGGAACCCGCATCCGGTTCGGTCAGGGCGAAAGACGGGATTTCCAGCCCTTTGGCCAAGCGGGGCAAATAATAATTTTTCTGCGCATCGGTGCCGTAGCGAATCAGCAACTCTGCAGGCCCCAGTGAGTTAGGCACCATTGCCGTGACGCATGCCGTGGTGCAACGACTAGCCAGCTTTAACACCACTTCCGAATGCGCCCGCGCTGAAAAGCCCAGTCCCCCGTATTCGGTGGGAATAATCATGCCGAAAAAGCCGTGTTCTTTCATGAAAGCCCAGGCATCCGGAGGCAAATCTTTCAATTCGCTGCGGATTTCCCAGTCGTTCAGCATCGCGCAAAGCTGTTCTACAGGGCCATCCAGAAACATCCGTTCCGATTCGCTCAGTTCCGGCGGCGGCATGTCCATCAATTTGCGCCAGTCCGGGTGGCCGCCCAGAATTTCCTGTTCAAACCCTACGGAACCGGAACCCAACGCCTCTTTTTCGGTATCCGAAATCTTTGCTTTCCGGGTGCTCTCGAACGCCTGGTTTCTCAGGGGGAGCATAACCGTGTGGACAAGACCCTTGTAAAAGGAGTGGACAAGCTGGTCGTAAATGGACATGGCGCCTTCCCGTCTTGCATTATTTGAACTGGTGGGAACAGATACGAACAAGTTCGCGAATCAGCAAATCTGAAATCACTGTTTTCTTTTTCGGAAAGATTTCTGAAATCTTTAATTCAATTGATGGATGTCTTTGGCGGAAAGACAATCCCCCCTGTAGACTCTATTCTAGCGTATGGCGCTCCGAGAACGCAAGTTCAGCCCAAGTTCAGCAAAGCGTAAGTGGCCGTTAGCAGCCGCTATTCTATGGAAGGGCTTGAGGCTTGAACGCCGATGGAGAATATTGCGAGTATGGGAAGTCGAGTAGCAAACGGTGATGATCTGAAAAATCAGAGTTCATTGACGATAAACCACAGGTGTTTATTGGCAGGCGTTTACCCGCAAGCATTTACCATCGTCTCGATAAAGCGTTGCACTTGCGCCATTCGGGCTTCCGGCGCCGTTTCTTTCACCATTTGGATAATGCGGGAGCCGATAATCACGCCATCCGCCCCAGCCTGAATCATCTGTTGGGCATGTTCCGGTTTGGAAATGCCGAAACCGACGCACAATGGCAGTTGGGTGTGGGATTTTAAGCGGGTCATCAAGTCGCGTAAACTGGCGTCAAAGTTCTCTTCCACGCCGGTAATGCCCAACCGGGATACCACATACAGGAATCCGCCGGCATACTCGCTTATTTTCTGTAGGCGCTCATTGGTGGTTAGCGGCGAGACAATACAAATCAGTTGGATGTGATTGGCTTTGGCGGCCTCGGCCACTTCCTGCATGTTCTCAACCGGCAAATCGGCAATCAGCACGCCGTCCACTCCGGCTTCGCCCAGCTCCTGAAAGAACCGATCAATGCCGCGGGCCAGCACCATGTTGTAATACACCAGCAAGCCAATGGGAATTTCATCGTTGTAGCGGCGAATTTCCTTTAGCAAGGCCAGGGCGTCCTTCACTTTAAAGCCGTTGGCCAGCGTTTCTTTATCCGCTTCCTGAATAATCACGCCGTCCGCCATCGGGTCGCTGAAGGCCAGCCCCAGTTCCAGGGCATGCGCGCCGCTGTTGATCATGGTCTTGATCATTTGCAGCGACGTGTCACGATCCGGCCAACCCAGGATGGTAAACGGGATGAACGCTTTGCTGGTATCCTCTCCCAGCTGGGAAAACATGCGGGCGTAACGGTTATTTTGAAGGGTCGTTCGGGAAGACATCGGGTTATTCTCCATATGATAAAACTTGATGCAGGTCCTTATCGCCACGGCCGGACAAATTGACCAGGATGATGGCGTCATCCGGCAATTCCTGGGCCAGCCGCCGGGCGTAGGCCAATGCGTGGGAAGATTCCAGCGCGGGTAAAATGCCCTCGGTGCGGGCTAGCGTCTTAAAAGCGTCTAATGCTTCTTCATCGGTGGCAGAGCTGTATTCCGCCAAACCTTCCGCTTGCAGCCAGGCATGTTCGGGACCCACCAGCGGATAATCCAGGCCGGCGGCAATGCTGTGGGTTTCAAAGACCTGCCCGTCCTCGTCCTGCAAGGCCAAACTTTTCATGCCGTGCAGACAACCGGGGGTTCCCTTGGCCAACACCGCGCCGTGGCGATCGGTATCCAGGCCCGCGCCGGCAGGTTCCACCCCAATCAGGCGCACGCCGGGCATGGTTTTGCATTGTTGCATAAAGCCCTGAAAAATGCCGATGGCATTGGAGCCGCCACCGACGCAAGCGACCACGGCGTCCGGCATGCGACTGGCCTGCATGAAAATCTGCATCTGCGCTTCCTGCCCAATCACGTGCTGAAAGAATTTCACCAGGGTCGGATACGGGTGCGGCCCGGCAACCGTGCCCATCAGATAATAGGTGTCCCGTACGTTACTGACCCAATCGCGTAGCGCTTCGTTAATGGCGTCCTTCAATGTGCGCGATCCGGCTTCCACAGCGTGAACCGTGGCGCCCAACAGCTTCATGCGGGCCACGTTGGGTTGCTGGCGTTCCATATCCAGAGCACCCATGTAAACTTCCGTTTGCAGGCCCAGCAAGGCCCCGGCCATGGCGGTGGCGACGCCGTGTTGCCCTGCGCCGGTTTCAGCGATCAGTCGGGTTTTGCCCATGGCTTTTGCCAGCAATGCCTGCCCAATGGCGTTATTGGTCTTGTGGGCGCCCCCATGCAGCAGATCTTCGCGCTTCAGGAAGATACGGGCTCCCCATAGGCGGGATAAATTACGGGCCTCGTATAACGGGGTCGGACGGCCCGCGTAATGCTGGAGCAATGATTGATATTCGCTGATAAACGCGCCGTCCCGACTGAATTTCAGGAAGGCCGCTTCCAGTTCTTCCAGGGCAGGCATCAGGAGTTCCGACACGTAAATGCCGCCGAACTCGCCAAAAAAGCCTAATGATTGCATGAGGGGGTTTCTCCCAAAGACTCTGTGTTAACTTGCGCCGTCCGAACGTTATCGCAAAAGCGCTGCACCTGGGCCGGATCTTTTTTGCCGGGCAGGCGCTCCACGCCGGAGGCCACATCAACGCCATTCGGGCTGAACTGCTGAATGGCGCCCTTAATATTATCCGGGTTTAACCCGCCGGCGGCCAGCCAGTATATGGAACGCAGCCTTTTTATGACGGAAGCCGGTATCGGTGTGGATACAATCGAAATGTTTGCGGCAGGCGTAAAAGCCTGCTTGGGCAAATCCACCAGCAGCGCGGTTATATTGGATGCCGGTGAGGGCTGGTACTGCTCAATCCGGTGTAACAGATCGGTTTCGGTTAGGGTGGTATCCAGCACGATGGTTTTCATCACCGGAACCGGCATGGCTCGGCAGTATTCCGGGGATTCCTGCCCATGTAACTGAACCAGATCCAAATTGGCGGTTTGAATAATGTGCCTGACTTCATCCGGCGCGTGGTTTTGAAAGACACCGACCAGTTTTACCGGTTGTTTCGCTTCCGCGCGAATCGCTGTGGCCACGTTGCAAGCCTCGCTCAACTCAATGTGGCGAGGAGAGGCTGCTACGAAAATCAGGCCCAGAAAATCCGCGCCTGCCTGAACCGTGGTTAAGGCGTCCGGCACGTTGGTAATTCCGCAAATCTTGATGGCTGTTTTATTCATGCGCCGGCCAACTCCTTGAGTTTGCCCGCCAATTGATCCGCCGGCTGCCGCATCAGCGCGGAGCCGATTAAAAAGCCGTCACAAAAAGGTTGCAGGCGTTCAATATCCGCCCGGTTTTCAATACCACTGGCCGAAATCCGCAGAATATCGGGTGGGATGAGCGGGGAAAGACGAGCCGTGGTGGTCATGTCCATTTCCAAGGTGTCCAGATTCCGGTTATTGATCAGCAGTACTGTGGGATCGACCGTCAGGGAACGCGTCAACTCCGTCTCGTCCTGAATTTCAATCAGCGGGGTGAGTCCCAATGAACGCGCTGTTTGTGTTAATTCAGCCAGGTGTGAATCCTCTAGGGCTTTCACAATCAGTAGCGCCGCTGAGGCACCGGCTTTCCGGGCTTCGTAAAGTTGATAGGCATCAACAATAAACTCCTTGCAGAGTACGGGGCATGTGGATTGTTGAGCCACTTCCGACAGCAATGCCAAACTGCCACCGAAATATTTCTCATCGGTCAGGACTGAAATGGCGACGCCGTATTGGTTGTAAGCTTCCAAAAGGTTGGTTAAATCCGGTTGGGCCGCTAATACCCCCGCCGATGGCGAGGCCGGTTTGATTTCCAACATCAGCTTGGTAGCCGGGGTTGGGTTTCGGAAAGCGTTTTCCAGTTGGCCGGGCTCGCAGGGGGTCACGTGTTGCATTAACTTATCCAGGCCAAGCGCTTGCTTGCGGGCGGCAATTTCTTCCCGTTTATGAGCCACAATGGTTTGCAGGATGGATTTATCGGTTTTCGCGCTCATAAGCCCTCCGACATTGGTTCAATGTCTCTTTGACCTTACCTTTGGCCAGCAAGTCTTGCGCCAATTGCTCGCCGTTTTCCAATGAGGTCGCTTGTCCAGCCACATACAAACCGGCCCCGGCGTTCAGGCAAACCATTTGGTAATAGGGACTCTCGGTGTCCTCACCTTCGATAAGCGCCTGGAAGATGTTGACGTTTTCTGCGGGTGTCAGTGTGGGAAGGTTTAATGCAGGCTGGGCCTGTTGTCGATGAATCTCCAGTGTTTGCCGTGATTGAGGCTGAACTTCATGGACGGAGGAGTGGCCGTGGCAAGCCAGTTCATCCAAGCCGATCGCAGGCTCTGCGGTGTTATTGTGGTTGCTGTGAATCACCCATGCTTTTTGCAGGGATGGGGTGGATTCCGACAGATAGGTTGAAATCAGGGCTTGCATTCCCGCATGAGAAACACCCAGCACCCGATAAGCGGGCTGCATCGGGTTCAGCAATGGGCCCAGGTAATTGAAAAGGGTGCGGATTCCCAAACGTCGGCGAAGCTGATTGAAGGGTTGCAGCACCGGATAACACTGCGGCGCGTATAAAAACGCCAGTCCGCAGGCATCCAGCATGTCGGGAATGCGTTCAATGTTTATTTCAGCCGGGAAACCGAGGCTTTCCAGAAAATCGAAGCTGCCGCTTGGGCTGCTCATGGCCCGGTTGCCAAATTTAACCACGGATACGCCACCGGCTGCCAATATAAATGAAACGGTAGTGGAGGTATTGAAGTGCGATACGCCGCTGCCGCCTGTCCCACAGCAGTCCATCACCGCTCGTTGAATGGCGGGAACAGGAACCCCCGTCTGCCCAATGGCTTCCACAAACCGCCGAAACAGTTCAGGGGACACCCGATCCGGCGTGAGACGCTGTAGCCACCCGCAGGCTTCCTCTTCCGGCATGCGCAGATGCAGCAGGTCTTCAACCGGAATCATGTTCATCGTATCGGGGGATTCGGGCTTCAGCATTTTTCCAGAAAATTCCTCAGCATTTGCTGGCCTTCCGGTGTCCCGATGGATTCCGGGTGAAACTGGATGCCGTAAATGGCCCGCTCGGTATGCTGAATGGCCATCGGCAGACCTTTGTTGTTTTCCCGCGCGATAATGCGGATAAACGGCGGTAACTGGTGCTCGTCAATCAACAGCGAGTGATAGCGCATGGCCTCAAAGGGATTGGAAACCCCGTCGAACAGGGGAGATTGTTCCAGAATATTAATCATGCTGGTTTTGCCGTGCATAATTTCAGGGGCGGCAATCACGGCCCCTCCCAGGTGATGCGCGATGCCCTGATGGCCGAGGCAAACGCCCAGCACCGGACAGTCCAGCGCTTCCTGGTTCAGCACGATTTCCCGACAGATGCCGAAATCCTTATCGATGCCGGGATGCCCTGGTCCGGGCGATAAAATAACGCGGTACGGCTTTTTCGCCAACAATTCGTTCAGGGTGATGGCATCGTTGCGGTACACTTCCACCGGGTGTTCCGTTTGGGCCTGAACCAACTGGTACAGGTTGTAGCTGAAGGAATCGTAATTATCGATAATGATGACCGGGGCTTTGGTCGCCGTTCCGGTAGCCTGCTCAGGCAAAGACTGTGTCATCGGCAGACATCCTTTCCGCAAGTTTGATGGCTTTTAAAATGCTTTTAGCCTTGTTCCGGGTTTCCTCGTACTCCGCTTCGGTATCGGAGTAGTAAACCACCCCAGCCCCGGCATGCACGTGGGCTTGGCCGTCTTTCACCAGGGCGGATCGGATGGCGATGGCCCCATCGGTATCGCCCCGGTGGTCAATATAGCCGACCATGCCGGAATAGACGCCCCGTTGTTCGGGTTCCAGTTGGGAGAGCAGTTGCATCGCCCGGATTTTTGGCGCCCCGCTGACCGTTCCCCGTGGGAAACAGCTCTGCACTGCGTCATAGCCATTGGTGGTTGGTTTGAGGATTCCGTTAATTTCCGTCGCCAGGTGCATTACGTGCGAATACCGGATGACCTGGGCCAGTTCGCCAACGCTGACGGAGCCAGCCTGGCAGACCCGGCCGACATCATTGCGTCCCAAATCCACCAGCATGCGGTGTTCCGCCATTTCCTTCTCGTTGGCCCGCAGTTCCAGCGCCAATTGTTCGTCTTCGGCGCAGGTTTGGCCCCGGTGGCGGGTTCCGGCCAAGGCGCGCAGCGTCATATTGCCATCCCGGCAGCGAATGAACATTTCCGGCGAGGAGCCGAGGTAGTGGAATTCCGGAAACTTCAGGAAGTAAGCGTAAGGAGACGGGTTAATGGCTTGGGCGGTGCGGTAAACATCCAGCGCCGGGCAATGGACCGGTAGGGAAAACCGTTGGGCCAGTACAATCTGGAAAATCTGGCCTTCTTTTATATATTGCTTGCCCTGCTCAACGGCCGCGCAATAGGCTTCTTTGCTGACGGAGTGCGAAATCCCGGAGAACAGTTCATCATCCGACATTTCCTGATAGAACAGGGGCTTCATCGGCTTAACGGAGGCAGTCTCTTCTTCCAATAAGGTTTTGAAGCGGTTGCCAAGAGCCTGGGCGGCTTGCTGTTCCCGATGGGAGATGAAATGGATGCGCCGGTACAGATGATCGAAGACAATGACCGTATCATACAGGCCCAGGTATGCTTCCGGCACGTTCAGCACATCCAGGACTTGCTGGGGGATATTCTCGAAGTAGCGGGTCATTCCGTAGCCCAAATAACCCACCCAGCCTGCGGTCAAAGGGATTTCCTCCAGTTCGCGGGGCAGCGGGCCAATATCCGGCAGATGATCTTCCTTTAACTGCTTTAAGACATCGAAGGGATTCTGAAAAGAAATCTGCTGTCGGCGCTCCTGGTGGCAAAACTGCACGTCCGCCGCGCCGTCTTTCAAGGATACGCTCAGGATAGGATCGATGCCGATCAGCGAAAACCGGGCCATGCGCTTGTCCCCGTCCGCGCTTTCAAACAGGAACGCCTGAGGATAGTACTGCTCCAGCTTGGAGAACAGGGAGGTGGGAGTCTCCACATCGGACAGGAGTGAGATAATAAACGGCTCCGCCATTTTATTGCATTGCCCCCGTTGGGTTTGGACGGGAAAGGTGGTTGAGATGGTTTGGTAACCCGTGTGGAAGGGAAGTGTATGAGCCGGGTTCAGTCATGACGTGTGCTTTCCTTTAGGATTGGTGAACTAAAAAACCGCAGAGCCGGGAAATGTGGCCTGCGGTTTTATCAAATCTGGGTGATGCTTCAGTGTCTCAACGGAGCGACAGATTTCCGGGCAGGCCAAACAGCAGGCTTTGCCACCACCAGGTTACGTTCTGGCTGGAAGTGCTTTGAATGTTGAGGGACTGAGCCATTAGGGCTTTCATCTGGGTTTCCATCAAATCAAATGGTGAACTCTTCCTATTAAACCAGAGTAACCCCATGAATTGTCAAGTTTCTGAAGGGCCTTGATACATTGAGAAATCACAAGTTGGTCATTTGGCCGACTTGCTTTTGAACGATGAGGAATTATTTGGATCAGAGTTGCTCTGTTTTTTAAGGCTAAACCGTGGAACACCAAGCTAATGACTTGATGGCTAATAGTGCCGCCGTTAAACGAAGGATAAAATGAACATTGGTTTTTTAAAATTCACCTTATTTAAAGTTATCTGATTCCACTCACTCGTACGATTCACCGGGTCGGTAGTGCCAGTGGTCTGGCATTTGGAGCATCAAGAACTGACAGGATAGGGGATATAGCATCATGAAAAACCGGGAATCCGAAGCGTTTATTCACGGCAAAAACGAGCAGTTGCACATTAAGTCCCATGAGTTGATGGGCGCGCCTGAAGGGCGGGAGCTTGGCTACCCGGAAGAACAGATTTATCAGGATTACGATGACATGTATGGCGCGGACGCTTTTATGGGCGATCAGTATCCGATGACCGATACGGGGCGGATTCAGGCCGAATTGCCCGACAAGCCATCCAGGGTCAAAAACGCTGAAATCGACGAGGACCTGATCCAGGAAGCGGTTCAGCAGGCAACTCCGTCGGTAACGTCAATCGAAGAGGAGCAAGAAGCGGGAAACAAGACATGATTCAGTGTATCGTTTCCTGACAGTTGCCGATTAACGGCAGCCGCGTTTACAACTAGCCCGACTCACTTGTTCCGGACAATTTGGGGGACACGGCAACGCATGATTTATTTAAAAGACATTATGTCCACGGAGATTACTACCGTTACTCCTGAAATGCCGCTGAACCAGGCGTTTAACCTGATGCTGGTCAATAATTTCCATCATCTGATCGTGACCGATCACGATCGAGTGGTTGGCCTGCTGTCCATTCGGGATCTGGATATACTGGGAGACGCTCAGGCTCGGGAAGGGCTTCAGGTGGGAGCGGCGATGATTACCCGGATGGTAACCGCCCACCCGGACATGGCGCTGCAAGATGCTGCTAACCTGATGCGGGGTAGTCATTTGGGATGTCTTCCGGTTTTAGAGCCCGATGGTTCACTGGCGGGTCTGGTAACTGTGAGCGACATACTGGCGTTGCTGGGTAAAACCTCTCAATTGCTGCAACTGGTTTCCGGTTAAATTGTACGGACTTATCCCTCCGGGTAATAATCCATCCATTCCCGCGCAGGGGCGGAAGGGTGAGAACAATGGCAGGGCATGACCAGGGAAAATAAGTGATCCCCGTCTGGTTGGAATGATGGGGTAAGGAAGCGCTGGGGATTGCCGGTATGCAAGAGGTTGTTTTCATTCAGGAATGCAATCTGAAGAGACGGGCAATGTACCGCAGAGGATATCCATAATTTATGGGAGAGTGGCGAGTCAATTTCCATTTACCCTAGCTTGTCCCAGAGAGGGCAAGCGCAAAAGCCTTATGGAAAGCCAAGTGTTCCCTCTGACAAAATTGTCATCTTTCTTGAAGTTTGTTGCCGCTAACCTGAAGAGTAAGTAATTCTTCCTTCTTAATTTTGAAAAAACTTTACTTTTTGGAAACTCCACATTTTCTGATTATGCACCTGCATTTGTCCACGAGCGAGTGGTCTGTCTCCGAATCTATGGGATATCGCATGATGACGCACGAAAAGCCTGAAAATGGCCTGGCCAGCTTAAAACATTGGAAAAGCGACTTGCTGGCCGGGTTGGTGGTTTCCTTTGTGGCTACGCCGGTTTTCATTGGCATTGTAATCGAATCCGGCGCGCCTCCGATTGCCGGTCTGGTGGTTTAGATGAACCGTTTTTCAATTCGAACACCGTCGGCAAAGGGCCTCGTGCGGGCTTTAACCAGAACTGGCTGTTTGCGGGCGTCAACCGGCAAATGAACAAACACCTGACAATGGAAGTCGGTTACCTGAACAATTATGTGCGTAATTTCCAACCCATTCCAGATCGTATGAACCACGTCATCCTGATTGGCATGAACATTTAGTTGAACAACACGGAAAACCGCTGATGGATAAAATTGCGAAAGGCAAATAAGCGTTATGAAGAAAAGGACGAATTGTTTACGAACGGCAAATGACTTGCCAATACCCTAAAAGCCAAGCGCTGATCTTTCGATGGGGCGGCTGTATTAATGGCCTGTCGTCAGAAGTTCTTTTCCGGTCTGGCAGCCTGGCTGGAAGAGATTTTTATCCGGATTTTCACCAGATGGCGATTAATCCCTTCATATCGATTAACCTTGCCAGCGACAGCGGCGGGGGCGATAATAAAAACTAAAGCGATATTAAAACCGAATCGCCCGTATAAAGCGGTTTTTGATTTAAAGCATTGAACGAATGAAAAAATTATTGATAGTCGAGGATGAGCAACGGACGGCCCAGGGGCTGCAAAAAGGGTTGCAAGAGCATCATTACCTGGCCGATTTGGCGGCGGACGGCGAAGAGGGTTTTCAACGTCTTCAAGAGTCGGAATATGAATTGATCGTTCTGGATGTGATGCTGCCGAAAATGGACGGTTGGGAAGTGCTGCGCAGAATTCGGGAACAGGGCAACCGGACGCCCGTATTAATGCTGACCGCGCTGAACGATATTAATGATCGGGTGCGGGGCTTGCAGGCCGGGGCGGATGATTACCTGGCCAAGCCGTTCGCCTTTTCCGAATTCATGGCCAGGGTGGAAGCGATCTTGCGCCGGACTCGCCCGGTAGTGCCCGTCGATATGCTGACGATCGGCGATTTGACGATTAACCTGATGAGCCATACGGTCAGGCGCGACCAGCGTACTGTGGAGTTGACCCCGCGAGAATTTCAGTTGTTATGCCTGCTGGCGGAAAATACCGGCCGGTTTGTCTCTCGTAAGGAACTGGCCGAACGGGTGTGGAACATTCACTTTGACTGTGAAACCAACGTGGTGGATGTGGCAATCCGGCGGTTGCGGCAGAAAGTGGATGACGGGCAGGATTCCAAACTGATTCATACGGTGCGGGGCGTGGGCTATGTTCTGGAGCAGCGTTAAGCGCTTTACCAATACCCTGGCGTTCCGCATGGCAATCTCATTGGCGCTGGGCAGCGCGTTGCTTCAGATAATGCTGTGCGCGTCCCTGTATGGGTTTGTTTCCTGGCAAATCAGGCAGTACAACAATCACTTCATGGATGATGTGACGTCGTTGGTGCAAGCCGAGCTGATGACGCACGATAATATTTTGTCCATCCTCCATCAGCAGATTCCTCAGGAACTGGCGGCGTTTCACTTTAACCCGTATCAGTTGCGTATTGTAAGGAAGGGCGGCAACGAGACGGTGCTGTTTCAATCGTCGCAATTTCCCACCCAAACCCTGCCCATGTTCAATAAACTGCCCATCTATTCGCTGGGCAACCGACCCGGAGACGGCGTCATCGTTCGCGGGCCGCAAGGCCGCTCTTTTCTGATTCTGGCGGCAGAGGCGAAAGTGGGCCGCACCCATCCGCAGCCGGCCATCATTCAGTTGGCGCTGGATATTTCTTCCCGAATGGAGTTTCTGCGCTATCTGGAAACCGGCTTAATCACCCTGGTGCTAATCGGGACAACCCTGTTCAGCCTGTTAGGCGGCCTGCTGGTGCGAAAAGGGTTGGCGCCTTTGCGGGAATTCAGTGACCGCATTCAGGATATTCGCATGGATTCCCTGAACCAGCGAATTCATAGCGGACACCTGACCCAGGAGCTTCGCCCGCTGGCCGTCTCCTTTGACCGGTTGTTGGCCCGGCTGGAAAAGGATGTGGATCAGTTGACCCGTTTTTCCGGCGATTTGGCCCATGAATTGAGAACCCCGCTGACCAACATGCGGGTGGAAACCGAGGTATTGCTGGAGCAGGGCCGTACCGTGGACGAGTACCGACATGTATTGGAGGGCAACCTGGTGGAGCTGGAGCGCCTTTCCAGCCTGGTGGAGCGAACCCTGCTGCTGGCAAGGGTGGATCATCCCCAATTCACTGGGCAGCGGCAAGCGTTTCCGGTTCGCCCGCTGGTGGAAAAGCTGTTGGATTTTTATGCGCTGGTGGCCGAGGAAAAACAGATGACCCTGGCCGTGGAAGGCGACCTGCAACTGGTAGCGGACCCGCATCTGGTGGAACAGGCTGTCGGCAACCTGTTATCCAATGCCATCAAGTACACGCCGCCCGAAGGGAAAATCCAGATACACCTGTCCGAGGTGCGGAACGGTGAGCGAGAGACATTCGGCGTCATCAACGTGCAGGATAACGGGTTCGGCATTGATGAATCCCATCTGCCGCATATATTTACCCGTTTTTACCGGGGCGATCCGTCCCGCTCCCGGTTGATTACCGGGGACGGGCTGGGGCTGGCCATCGTTAAATCCATCATGGACTTTCATGGCGGGCAGGTGGAAGTGAGCAGCGAGCCCGGCCGAGGCTCGGAGTTCCGACTGATTTTCAAGTGTTGAGGCTGCTATTTACCGTCTTTGCTCTGCCAAAGTGAACCTAGCCGCTTGAACACGGAAGGCCTTTTAGCTGGATTGTTATTGTGGCGGAATATGCTGGCTCGCAGTTCCGCCCGGCGTTGAATGATTTGTAATTGCTCCCCCTCATCGGCGGTAGTATCCAATTCCCGGTTATAATCGGCCAATGTTTTTTTGTATTGATCAGTATGTCCTTTGTACTGTTCCGCCGCGCGCGCCCAGCCACGCTCCCTCTCCCGCTCCCATTTCTCAATCTGCTGTTGATGGCTGAGTCGTCCTTCCGGTGTTTTTCCGGTATCGACTCGTTCTTTGGCAGCGGAGGATGTTAATCTGCTTAATTCAAGCTCATCCTCACGATGGCCGAATCTTACCGGGGTGGCTGGTTGTTTTGGCCGGGCTGAATTGGCATTTTGGGCCGTAGCGCGATGAGATAAGCCCGATACTTGCATTCTCATAATGGAAACCCTCAGTATTTAATGAAAACCCCTAGTCTCTGTAAGACTTATTTCCAACAAATAGCACGCGGGATCCGGCAGGTCAAATAGATGACCCTGGTGGAAATTAATGATGCCGAAGCATGTAAATTCCGGTTCTGTTTATTGCAGACCTTGTTTAATGGAGGTGTCTATTTTAGAATCCATGGGTAAATTTGGGTTTTGATTCGTTAAATTAAAATTTCCCCAGTGGTGAGGCCTTTTTAGAACTCACCGTCTGTAAAAAAACAAAGGGGTCTTTGTGTACAGTGTAACTGCAAGGAAAGGGCCTGTCCCTGTCGCCGTCCAGCGGCTGAATATGTCCGGCCGCCCTATAAGGACGCCCCATGCGGGAGCGTTAACAGTCATTTCGAGACCTGCCGCTGATCAGGTGCGGTTCGGCAAAATTGAAAATATTACCGGGCCCATTCCTCCGGCTAGCCTGGTCGTGCTGGTGCCCGGCATGTGTAGCCCGGCTGAGAGCATGCGCTCTTTATGGCGATATCTGAACGAACGGGGGCATAGCGCCCATATTCTGGAGTCCCCGTTCAACTTACGGGCAGGCTGCACCGTTGCTTCCACCAATTGGCTGACCCACGGAATCGATCGCATCCGGCTGGCTGAGGCCAGTAAGCGCTTCATGGCCATGCGAACCAAAATGGAAGAGATTCCCCATGAAGATCGGGTCGAATTTCTGCGTAAAGAATTTGGCCTGCAATCCAACGAATTAGGAGCGGCCACCGCCAAGGCAGCCCTGGGCTTGATGTTTACCCGAAAAAGCGATTACCGGCAGGAGAGTGATTTTACACGCATTGTTCTCCGGCTTCGGAAACTCCGGCAGGACATGGGGGGGACGCTGCCTTCGGAAACCGCGCACAAGCAATTGTATCAATTGACCGCCATTACCAGAAATCAGCTGCACCGTGAGTTGCTGCCTGTATTTATGGCGTCGGGCCGTACAAAAGAAGATTTTGAAGCGCAACATATGGCCCTGGAAAAGACCATCGATCACGTTGTTGACCGAATTGCGCCGCGCGTGGTGCTGGTGGGGCATAGTATGGGGGGCTTTGTCAGTATGCTGACCCTGTTTGAGCAAATGCACGATACCGCCATGGTCGTGGGTCTGTCGGCTCCCGGCGAAAACGGGACGGATCCGATTCCAACCGGCTTGAACCTGTTGAAGAAACTGCCGGTCGCGCTTCAGCAAAAGGGCCGGGAAATACTGGAGTCGGTGGCGCCGGGGCTTCGGCATATGCTGGGTGGCAGTCCGGAGGCCGATAAGCTGAAGGCCAATCATCAGCCGTTTAACAGCACTATTTTTGCGGTGGGAATGCCGGGTGATTATGACGGACTGGTGGGCGAGCAGAATTTTCGCATGAACGATGAACTGCCGGGCAGAATCAACGTGGTGGTCACTCCAAAACTGGCGAATATTATTGAAATGGCGTCTCATCCCCTGCATCAGCTTCATCAATTGGTGCGTACTGTCAATCCGGTTTATTCCTTTATCAGCGATTTTATCGTGAATTCCTCTGACTTCCTGACCGGGATTGCCTACCATTGCGGGCTAACCCAATACCACAAGCAATATTGGGCTCAGGATGGCGATATTTTGCGTGGTGTGCTGGAGGCTCCCAAGAAGGGCGAACGGCAGGAAAAAGATATTAAATATGACTACAGTGAGCATGGAAAACCCGATTATGACGAAGCGAACCGGCAGATCCGCCGGTTGCTTGATACTGCCAACTACGAAGCGGAACGAGTACACATATTGTCGGTGCTGCAGGATAATCTGGCGGACGCCCGCAAGGAAAAACCGGCAGACGAGTATGCGGCGTTGCTGAAATCCTATCGGCCGTTAAGCCCGATGTTAAAGGAAATGAGTCGGGAACGGCAACCGTTAAGCGATGGTGTGGCGGAAAAAGCGGAACAGCTTCTTGCTTTGCTGACGCCACCTGAACCTGAATAGATCCGTCGGCTTAACCAATTTTTAGAAATCAGGGGTGGCTTAGAACCTCTTGAAAGGAAAGTCTAAGGCGGCAGCCCGGTTGTTTGAATGGCTACGGGGTTGCTACCGGCGGCGGTACATCGGAGCTATCGAAAGAGGCGCCCGCTTGATTGTCTGCCGAGTCGGGTGCGGCACCTGTGTCGCCGGCGCCGTAGATATCTTCCGAGGTGCTGGTGCCAACGTCTCCGGCCCCATAAATGTCATCAGCCGTTCCGGCGCTCTGCTGTGTACGGTTCCGCTTGGCCTTCTTGGCGTCAAGTTTGACCTGCCAGTTATCAATGCTTTTATCGATGCCCGGCACAATTACATTATCGATTAAAGGGCCCAGCAAAGAGCCCCATCCCGTATCGGCCATGGCGGGCTGGATATTGGCGGGCCCAACTGTTAAAATGCCCACCAAGGTGACTGTAAAGAGCAGGCGATGATGCTTGAATGCCGACATGGCAGCTCCTCTAACGTATTAAATTTCCATGCGAAAGTGAGGGGAATACTCGTGTCTGTTTACAATATCTTATTTTTATTTAAAAAACAAACATTTTTGGCGTGTAGAGCTGGCTCAGCCGTTTTGAGCGAGTTATCTATGTCAGGCAGAATGAGCCACCTGACAACCGCTCGGTCAGCAGTTAAACGTCAACACGCAAGTTGGATTGTTCAGGCGTGTTTATATTGAAAGATTATTTCAAGCCAGCATGTCAGGAATAAACACCATGATCTCGTTCAGCTCCGGATTCTCCACCATTTCCTCTAACCGCTCTGCCCATGCGCCGATTAAATTCCAGGGAGAACGGGCCACTCAGCTAGCGAAGGGTAAACGCCTGTTGCCCGGTGAATACCTGGCAATGGCGCTGCGTTACGAGCGGGATCCTTATGTGGGAAAAGTGCCGAACGGAATACAGCATGAGCTGGCCGGTTCAGAGATTGAGCCCAAGCAACTGTTGGAAGAGTTGGCGGTAGACCTTTCCAGGAATCCCCTAAAGCGGGGGCGAATTCAGTGGTATGAGTTAGGCGATAAAAGCCTGAAGCTAAGCTATTTGGGTGCAGGAGAGGACGGCAGGGTTTATCGCCTTCAACTTGGTCCACGGAGTTATGCCTTTAAGGTGTTTAAAACGTATGGCGATCCCTTTGAGGAGGCGGCGAACGGGCTCTATTTAACTGCCCGTAAAACCAGGGATGTTTCCCGGTTTTATCTGGCGAATCCTTCCAAAAAATGGATGCTGACGGAATATATCGGCCCTGAAACCACACTGGCGAATCGGACCGGCCGCACGATGGAAGAGCAAGGCTTTGAAACAAACGACGACGCTCATGAGCCCAATCGCGTTAATGGAATTCTGGTTGATTACGGTGGTGAGTTATGTGTCCCGAGGGGCTATATCAGCCAGGGCGATTTTGAGAACGAGATGGAAGTATTGGGACTTATACGGAAAGTAAAAAAGGTAACGCAACAGAACGTAAACCAGGTCAATAGTCCAAGCATTTTTGCGTATTTGAGCAGTTTATTGCCGGAGTGGTAAAACAACTTCAAAGGTTGAGCCTTTGCCCGGCTGACTGTGAATAACGATAGCGCCGTTATGGCGTTCCGCCACTTTTTTGCAGAGGCTCAGGCCGACGCCTATTCCTTCAAACCCTGTTTTGCTGTTCAGTCGCTCAAAAATGTTGAAAATACGATCGATGTATTTTTCATCAAACCCGACACCGTTATCCTCCACGCGGATGTGGCAGGTATTGGGCGGTTCTACCGATGCAGACACTTTAACCACCGGCTCCACTTGTGGCCGATGGAACTTTAACGCGTTTTCAATCAGGTTTTGCAGCAATTGCCTGAGTTGAATCGGATCCGCCTCCAGAGTAATATCCACATGATTAAATTCAATAACCCCATGAGTCTGTCGGGCGAGATAAATTAAGTTATCCGCTGCTTCATGGGCGACTGTATCCAGGCACACCGGCTCAAATGGACGGCCTTTTCGATGAACGCGCGAAATGTCGAGCAGGGCGTTGATCAACTCCTGCATTTTTTGGGCGGAGCGACTGATGCGTTCCAGGTAATCCAGCCCTTCAAGTGATAATGCCGCTCCGTCCTTGGACTGGATGGCGTCGCTGAAAATCATGATTTTGCGTAAAGGCGCCTGAAGGTCATGGGAAATGATGGTTGCAAATTGCTCAAGATCCTGATTGCTCTGGCTCAGCTTGGCGGCATACCGCTCGCGCTCGGCTTCCGCTTTTTTTTGTTGCGTAATGTCTAAAACACAGGCTAGCCCAATGCTTGTGGAATCTTTCAACATGGCGCTTCGAATCAGAATGTCCAATATATGGCCGTCTTTGTGAATATATTGCTTCTCGTAAGGAACCATTGCCTCCCCGCCGATTAATTGCTGGTAGACTGCTTCATCTAGCGGTGCGAATTCCGGTGGTGTAATTTCCGTCCATTTTAACCGTCGGTTTGTTATATCGTCGCAGCTGTAGCCAAGCATATTCAGCAGCGCGTCATTGGCGTCCAGAATATAGCCGTCCGTATTCCAGAACAGAATACCGACCAGGCTGGAATCATAAACAGTCCTGAAACGCTGCTGGGCTTCCTCGTTTTCATGTTCGGCCTGCTTGCGGGCTGTAATATCCTGCACCAGAAAAAGGCCGGTCGGTTCGCTGTTGTCCGGAGAAATAAGCGAGCCGGAAACAGCCACCCAAATGATCGCTTTGTCTTTGCGAATATACCGCTTTTCGGTTTCAAACGTCTCAAGCTCGGCAGATAAAAGTCGATGCATGCACTGGTTGGACCAGGTTAAATCGTCAGGATAGGTAATATCAACATGGCGCAGCTTCCAGAGTTCTTCTTCTGTATAACCCACAATCTGACAATATTTTTGGTTGGCCCGCAGAAACCGGCCGTCTTTATCAATCACGACCACGCCGAATGATTTTTGGTTAAAGACAGCCTGAAAGTAGGTATTATCGCTCTGGGTTGCAATGGCCATGGCTGTACCCCTGTATGCGTCAGGCTATGCCCAACGCAGTATTTTTTGCCCCTGGGCATATTGTATCAAACCGGATGAAAACTTAAATTAAACGCATTGCTAATCTTTAAAGTTGCTTCTCGCCGGTTGTATCACTCGCAGACCTTACGATGTTCTGATGCTGAACAATTCAGTTATAGTTATACTGAATATTGACGTTAAGCCTCGTGTCGGCTTAGTTAGTGGAGAATGAAACATGACCTGTCTGAATTGCGGCGCCTATCTTTCCGAAGGCGAATACCACTGCCCAAAGTGCGGGGCGCCTGTTTTGCAGCCTGAACCCGAGCAAGCCAATGGATTGCTCAACGATTTTCTGCATTGATCTTAGCTTAATTAATCTTGGCTTAAATAATCGGAGCGGTGCTGCGATTAGCGTACCGCTGCTATTTCCTTCTGAAGCGCTTCGTATTCGCCGGGCGCGTAGGAGAGCAATTCAATCTCATATCCGTCCGGATCCTCAATAAAGGCCATATTGCCTCCGCCCCGGCGGTCGGAAGGCTCTTCCGTGATTTTTACGCCAACTTTCCGCATGGCGGCAACGGCCTCATGCATGTCTTCAACCCGAAAGGCCAGATGAAAAATATCTTCCGGCAGTGAAAAATCCGGATCCCAGGGCAGATAGGCCAACTCAAGCTCGGTCGGGGAGCCCGGCATGGTCATAAAGGCCAACTGGCTGCCTCGGGGCGATGTTTTCCGATCGCGGCACACCATATGGAAATGGGTGCTGTAAAAAGCGATGGAACGGTCCAGATCGCGAACCTTGATGCGGGTATGCAGGAACATAGCTCTCTCCTTTGATGACTTGCCGATTAAAATCAGATTTCTAACTTAGCACAGGGGCAATCCCGATACGTCCGGGTTTTCCATTCGAGTTTCACGCGATTTAAATTGTGGAGGCCGATAGGATATGTCACAATGGGCCTGCTGATTTTCATATCGAGTTTGTATTGGAGGAGGAAGAAGAATTATGGTGACAGCGATTCCGGTTGACATCGGTCTGGATGAGAACACGCGGCAGAATATTGTGGGAGGGCTTTCCCGGCTGCTGGCAGACACCTATACCTTGTACCTGAAGACCCATAATTTCCACTGGAACGTGACTGGTCCCATGTTCCAGACCCTGCACCTGCTGTTTGAGCAGCATTATATCGAACTGGCCACCGCCGTTGATGAAATTGCGGAGCGGATCCGCGCTCTGGGCTTTCCGGCGCCGGCCACCTATTCCGAATTTTCCCGATTGACGGCGATTCAGGAAACCACAGGCGTACCCAAGGCGAAGGACATGATCCGCCTGCTGGTAGAAGGGCACCAGGTGGTTGCCAAAACGGCCCGTGAGCTTATTTCAGTTGTGGAAGACGCTCATGATGCCCCCACTGCCGACTTGTTGACCCGTCGGATGGAAATTCACGAGAAGACAGCCTGGATGCTCAGGAGTCTGTTGGAAGAATAGAGCTTATACCCCGAAAAACCTTAGGTTTATGGCCCTGGTAGAAACTTCTGCCGGGGCCATTTCCTTTGGAATCATTAGTTTGACTGATGTGGATAAATATCTGCCAATCCACCAGGGCAAAATGGTCTATTCATGAATTACTATCTTGTTTCGCTAACAAGGGTGTGCTAAAAAGAACAAAAGAACAAATTGTTATTTTGTTCTTTTCGATCAACAAGTTTTCATCCCCGCATTATGTTGATTCTGGCGCGAACGATTGGGCTATTGGTATGACTGAATCACCGGATCTCTCTCAGGATAAGAAAACCAAGATATTGCGTGCCGCAAAGGCCCGGTTTCTGCACTATGGCGTGGGCAAAACCACCACGCGAGATATCGCCGAAGATGTCGGCATTTCCGTCAGCAATTTGTACCTGTATTTCGAGAACAAGCGGGAAATTGTGCTGGCAATTGCCCAAAGCTGCCGGGCTGAACAGGACCGCATGGATCAACAAATCCTGGCCGATGATAGCCTGCCCCCTGCCGAGACCCTGGAGCGATTGTTGCTGGAAAAATTTCGCCAGGCCCGGTCATTCCGTACTGAATCCCCGAAAGGGGCTGAGCTGATGGCATACCTGGTTCAGGAGTATCCTGAGCGGGTGGCGGCTTGGCAAAATAATCTGGAAAACCTGATTCTTACGGTGCTGGAAAAAGGCAGGCAAGCGGGCGCCTTCAAAATTGAGGATGCCGGCAAAGCGGCTTATCTGTTTCGACTTTCGCTGGCTCAGTTCTTTTTGCCGCCTCATATCCAATTGCCCCTGGATCCAACGGAAGAGGAGCTAATCGCACTCATCCGCTGGCACCTGTCTCTGCTAAGCCATCCCCAGGAAAGGGAATTTGCCTGATGTTTCCATTTTCTTTCAAGCAATGTACCGCGTTTAGTGCTATTTTTCTGTTGCTCAACGGGTTTGGGTTGCCGGTTGCGCTCTCAGCGGAGAAGAGCCAGCCGGTCGTGCAGCAGGAGACTATTAAAGCCAGGGCTTCGGTCTGGAGAGAGTCTTCCAATGGAGCCGACAATCCCACGGACTTGACCATCCACACGGTTTTTCCGGAGAAACAATGGTGGGAACAGTTTCAGGACCCTCACTTGTCCCGGTATATCCAGCAGGCGGTAAATAATAATCTGGATTTGGCCGCCGCCCATCAGCGGGTACTGGAGGCCCGTGCCTTGGCCCGTCAAAGCCTGGGCCGGGAGTTGCCGCAAGTCAGCCTGGGGGCTTCATTTACCCGCTCCAGAAACTCTGCGACCATTATCCCTGCCATGAGAAGCGGTGGAAACACCAGCTCTTCCAGTAGCTCGTCCGGTTCCGGTTCTTCCTCCGGCGGCAGCATCGGGGGCGGCGGTTTCGCCCTGGGCCGGGTCATCAACAATTACACCATTCCGCTGGCGGTCAGTTACGAGGCCGATATCTGGCGGAAAAACCGGGACGCTACCCGGGCTGCCAAGCAGGAAACCCAGGCAGCCGAGCGGGACTTTCAGGCCACTCACGTGATCGTTGCCACCGATGTGGCCAATGCCTATTTCAACCTGCTGGCCGCGGATGAGCTGCTGGCGCTGCAAAAGGATATTGTCACCATTGCGGAGGCGGATCTGGGCCACGCGCAGCGCCGTTATGAGGCCGGTCTGGTGGACGAGGAAGATGTGGTGCTGCGGCAAGGTCGTCTTACCAACTTTAAAGCCGAACTGCAAACATTTTACGAGAGCCAGGCGCTGGCCTTGAACCAGCTGGCGCTCCTGATGGGCCAAACGCCTCAGCAAGTGGCGGAATTACCCAGGGCAAGCTGGCAACAGTACGAAGTTCCCGCCGAAGTGGCTGCCGGGTTACCCTCGGATTTGCTGGCCCGCAGGCCCGATATTTTATCCGCCGAGGAACGGTTGGAGGCCGCTGGTTTCCGGGTGCGCGTTGCCCGCAAGGAGATGCTGCCCACGTTAAATCTCAGCGGCCAGTTCGGGTTTGCGACCGCGACCCGCAACATGCTGTTTGACTGGCAAAGTTATATTGCTTCGGTGGCCGGTAGCCTGGTGCAACCAATCTTTACCGGAGGGCAGAAGAAAGCCAACCTTCAGGTTTACAAGGCGCGGTACGAACAACAGTTGCTGGCCTACCGGGACGCCGTTCTGCAATCCTTCCGCGAGGTCGATGATTCCTTGGCCTCGTTAAAGGCGCACCGAAACGCCTATCAGGAATACGCCGCTTCATTGTCGTCCCTGCAGCAACGCCAGCGCATTCAGCAAAACCGCCTGGAAGCCGGTGCGATTTCCGAAGCCGACATCAATCCGGTCCGGCTGGAAGTCACTCAGGCAATGGAAGGCTTGACCCGCACTAAATTAGCGGCGCTGACCGATACATTATCCCTATATAAAGCCCTTGGAGGTGGCTACTAATATGCCGACCCGCTCTTCACTGAAGCAGTCCATTGTAATACCCGCATTGATACTGGCTGTGACATCTTCGTTATCCGTATTGCTGGCCGGTTGCGCCCAAAAACAGGCTCCGATGGCGCCTCCGCCCAGCCCGGTAGAAATTAAGAAACTGGCGACCGATACCGTGTCCGACTATTCGGAATTTGTGGCCACCCTGATTTCCAGAAGCTCGGTCACGCTGCAATCCCAGGTCCCTGGTCAGATTACGGCCATTTACGTCAAGGCAGGCGACCGGGTTCGCCAAGGGCAGCCCTTGTTGTTGGTGGATCCATCCCAGCAGCAGGCGGTCGTGGCAAGCTCGGCGGCGGCGGCCCAATCTCAGCAGGCGGTCATTGGTCAAGCGCGGGAAAGTTTGCGGGTATTGCAGGAACAGCGTCATGCCCTGCAATCTGCAGTAGAGCTTGCACAAAGCCAATTTAACCGTTATGAAGGTTTGGCGATCCAGCATTCAGCCAGTCTGCAAGATGTTGAGCAGTACCGCAACGCGCTGAATCAAGCCAAGGCCAATTTAGCGGCCAACGATGCTCAGTTGAAAGCTCAGAAAGCCAGTATTTCTACGGCTCAACGGCAATATCAACAAGCTCAGGCCCAAACCCGGCAGCAGCAGGTTCAATTGCGTTACCATCGCATTACCGCCCCCTTTTCCGGTGTTGTGGGCGATATCCCCGTAAAACTGGGCAATTATGTGCAACCGCTGACCAGCCTGTTGAGTGTCACCCGGAATAATCAACTGGAAGTCAACATCAGCGTTCCAGCGGAACGGGCCACGGATCTTCGTATGGGCTTGCCAATCGAACTGGTGAGTGAAAGCGGTCAGATGTTGGGCAGTACTCAAATTTCCTTTATTTCCCCCAATGTGGATGAACAGGCCCAGACGGTTCTAACCAAAGCCATTCTGCCTAACCCGGAAGG
>JAJQJM010000039.1 GCA_021323475.1 Vampirovibrio sp. | reverse complement strand
ATCCTACGAGCCTTTACATATCTGCAGTTGGCAAAGAGCGATTATTCTACTGATAAAAGGCAAAGCAGAGACTGTAGAGCGGAACGGTAAAGATTTAGGTGGCGGCTGGCGCTTGCCTCTGGTAATTCGGCTGCTGTATTACGTTAAAATTCCCCACAAGGATATTCCTTTAACCCGTCGCAATATCATGCATCGGGATAATTACACCTGCCAGTATTGCGGTAAAAAGAATGATTTGACTATCGATCACGTGATTCCACGCTCCCGAGGGGGAAAAGATACCTGGGATAACGTGGTGGTGGCGTGTTTGCGTTGTAATGTGGCCAAGGGTAGCCGGACCCCTAAGGAGGCCGGTTATGAATTATCGTCTCGCCCGTGCAGGCCGTTTAACTTTATCCACTTTGAGCTTTCCAAGCAGAATAACCATGTCAGCCGGAAAGATTACGAGCAGTGGCGCAAATACCTATACGAGTACGATTAGGCGGCTTGCCTGCTCTGGATGGGTTTAAGGCTAGTATCGCGAGAATTTGGGCGATGGGTTCAAGCGGCGTTAACCCTTGAAATCGACAAGCTGGTTAAACCGGTAATCCTGAATGGTTTGCCCTTGCTTGAATACGGTTGGCTGCCCGGCATCATCGGCAACGGCCTGAAAGGTTTTACGAGATAATTGCGAAATGCCGATGGGGCGATCGGAAGGCGCTTCTTCAGTAACCAGATTGATGAGGCTGTCTTTCAGTTTGGCAAATACGCCTTTTCCGCTTTGCTGGGTCTGGCCTTGAGTTGGCTGGATCGGCAGAGGAAAGTCATACTGTCGGCTGGAGGATTGGGCCTGGCTGCCGTATGCTACCTTTAAGCCCGGAATGGGTTTGGAAGCTTTGGTAACCGGTTGCTGGAATCCGTTGGCAAAATAATTGGTTTGCATCCCTATCCGCACCTCACTGATTCAAACGCTCACTCATTGGAAATCCATTGGAATAGTAATTATTTTAGAGAGGTTTGCAAGCATGCCCAAGGTAAACCGCGTAAAATCATCTATATGAAGGAGAACGCCAAAACCCATGCGGACTGGATGCGCTTGGCCCTGGAAACGGGACAGCGGGCCTTGCCGCACGATGTGCCGGTCGGGGCGGTATTGGTAGCGGACGGCCAGGTGATTGCCCAAGGTTATAACCGACGGGAAGTGGATTGTAACCCGGTGGGCCATGCCGAAATGCTGGTGTTGCAGGAGGCCGCGCAACGCTTAAATCGTTGGCGCCTGACGGACACGGTTTTGTATGTCACCCTGGAGCCGTGCCCTATGTGCGCTTCGGCCATTATGCAGGCACGGGTGGGGCAGGTGGTGTTTGGCGCCTATGACCCGATTATGGGGGCTTGCGGTTCGCGTCATCTTCTTCTGTTGGATACACCGGAATTGCCGGTGTTCGGTGGGGTTCTGGAGAGCGATTGTGCGCAAATACTAAAAACCTTTTTTCAATCCCGTCGTATATAGCCAACGGATTTGAGCCCGTTTGGGGCTAAATAGGGGTTGATGGCTATACGATGGATTTAAAGTTTGTAACATTTATATTCAGTAAAAAGGATTTTTACCGAACTCAAGAGATATCTTTATTCATTGAGTGAGGTGCATCCATGTCTGTAAACGGCGGTCCCCAATATACCCCTTTTCCCAAACCCCAAACGACCAAATCGAACCAGCCACCGAAAGACACCACTCCGAAAGCGACCGGTCATTGCAAGAATAATGCGGAACAACCCCCTGCCTCCACCGGGTCGGATCCATCGGCGACATTGGATGAACGGCATCAGGGACCCCGTGAAACCGTCGCTAGCGAGAATCGGCACCCGCTTTCCTGGCAGTATTTTCCCGTACCGGGCCTACATATGGGGCATGGTCGAGAACTGTTGCGTCCTGAGAAAGGGCAACCCGCGCCAACGCCACCTGTGCAGCCACCTGCGGTGCCTGAGAATACAACGTATCCGCCGGTGGTGGAAGCAGAGAATCCATCTCCAACGCCAACGGTGCCGGAGGAAAACACAACGCCGGTGTACGTGGTTCCTGCCCCGACGACTGAAGAACGTTAAATGCAGCAGTTGTAACTGCTGCATTTAATCAGAGATTTTAGAATCGGCCTTTCGGGAAAGGCTTAGAACATGCTGCTGAAGAAGTGCTTTTTCTCCGGTGCGGCGTCGCGGGTAATGGCATTGATGTCGACCAGCTTGATGCCGTAGAGCATGTCGTCTTTCTCGATTTTATCCAGCACCTCCAGGCCGCTGATTACTTTGCCGAAGACAGCATATTTCCCGTCCAGCGAAGTTTGCGGGGCCAGGGTAATGTAGAACTGGCTGGTGGCGCTGTTGGGATCGGCGCCACGGGCCATGGCGACAACGCCTTTAGCGTTATGACTCAGCTTGTTTTTTGCCTCCAGGGGAACATGCTGCTTGGAGCCGCCTGCACCGGTGCCGGTCGGGTCACCGGTCTGGATGACGAAGCCCGGCACTACCCGGTGGAACTTCATGTTATAGCGGTTGTAAAAGCCTTCATTCACCAGTTTGGCGAAGTTCATGACGGTCTGGGGGGCCTGATCGGGAAACAGTTCAAAGGCGATATTGCCCTTTTCCGTTTCCAGCAATGCGGCCTTGGTTTTTAATGCGGCTTCCGGGCTGGCTGCCGTTTGTTGCTGTTCCGTTTCAGCAGCAGCCTCGTTGTTAGCCTGGGATTGTGGCTTGGCGATCAGGCGCATGGGGTTCCAAAAGGAGCCTTTGCTTTCGGATTCGCCGGTCTTTTGTTCAGGTGCGGATTCCTCTATGGATGCTTTTTCCGGGGCTGCTTTTTCTGGGGCCGCTTGCTGGGGGGACGTTTCGCTTGGTTCACTCTGCCGAGTCAGACTGAACGTCTCTTTTTGATTTTGCTCGTTGGATGCCTGATTGGTTTCTTCCGGGGCGCTTTGAGCTTCCCCACCTGATTTTTTAAACCAGCTCAGCGGATTCCAGGGTTCTGGCCTGGTGGGGGTGGTGGTGAACGCCTCTTCCTGTTCAGAGGACGCTTCGGCGCTGGGGGCGCTTTGGGTGCTTGCCTCCTGGTAGATGCGCTGGGTTTTGGTTACGGCGTCATGCTGTGCTGCCGCTTCTTCGGTAGTTGTTGTTCCTGCGGTGTTTGCGGATTCTTCTGTTTGTTTGGCGGCAGGTGCCACTACGACCGGCTTTTTCGTGCTGGAATCAGGCTGCCCGTTTTGCAGCGCTTCGGCCTGGCGTTTGGCTTCTGCGGCTTGCTCTTGCGCTTTTTGGGCTTCGGCCATGGCGCGGTCGGCAGCTTCCTGGGCTTCCAACGCTTTTTTAGCCGCCTTCTGGGCCGCTTTTTCACTGGGGTCACCGGAGAACCAGTTCATGGGGTTCATCAGGCTTTTGACATCCGCATGACCGGCTTGGGGAGCGCCAATCGCGAAAGATAACGCCAATGCCAGGGCCAGCGCATTAGAGCGAAGCGGTAATTCTCGTTTCATTGCCTTTTCTCCAGTGAACTCAAGGGAAATGGATAAACGCATCTGACTGCTACAGATGTCTATATGGAAGTGCTTTCTATTGTATAAGGAACCTCTGGTTTGAACAAACCCCTGTGCCGCATTGTAAACCGATTGACTGCTTACGGCTGGGTTCCAGATGGGCTGAGATGCAACTGCGCTTCAAGCCAGTTGGGGAAATCGGCTGGGGATACTATCGCATCGGCCAGGCCACGCGCTACTACCTGCGGGATCGGTACCGGCGGACGGCTGGGAATGGAATCATGAAATCGGGTATCGGGCGCCAATGCCTTTACATTGGCGGATAACCCATGCATCAGGTAGGTGCCACCCACGGCAATTTGGTGGACGTAAGAGAGAATGAGCCTTCCGGTCTCCCGCTCCTGCTGCTGTAAGGCCCGGTATTGTCCGGCGTAGAACACTAAGCCTTGGCGCTCTGCTTCTGCGGAAGGATTAAAACCGGGGCAGTTGGATAACAACAGCAATGGCATGGCCTGATTCAGTTGGCCCATAAATTGGATCAACGCTTGCACATCATCCAGAACCACGGGCCGGTTGCCTAAGGAAATGTAATAAAACGGATGACTCCCCGGCTGAGCTGTTCCGGCCTCCATAGTGCCATCCGGGCTTTGCCAGGTAGGGCTGCGTTGCTCTGGCGCCAGAATCATTAATACATCCTTAAATAATTAGGGCCACTCGGTTTGGTGGTTCTATAATGGCAATGTCATGTTGCAGTAGAGAACCAGGGCCAATCGCATGGGTGTTGAATACAAGGATTACTATAACATTCTGGGTGTCTCCCGAAACGCCACGGAGAAGGAGATTAAGACGGCTTACCGCAAGTTGGCCCGTGAATATCACCCGGATGTGAACCCCGGCGCGGCGGATAAGTTCAAGGATATTAACGAAGCCTACGAGGCATTGAAGGATCCTGAAAAACGCAAACTGTACGATAGTCTGGGAGCCAATTGGCGACAAGGGCAAAACTTTACGCCTCCTCCCGGCTTTGAAGGCTATCAAACGGTGGATTTCGGAGATATGGGCGGATTTTCCAGCTTCTTCGACATTTTATTCGGTGGCGGCCTGGGCGGGGCCGGGCGTGGTTTCTCCGGGCAGGGTTTTCCGGGCCAGGGGTATGCAAGCCAAGGCTATGGCGGTGGTGCTGCCGGGTTTGAAGAGTTGTTCGGTGCGGCCCAACAGCAGCACCGCGGGCGAGGTCAGCGCAGCAGCGCCAAAGGCCAGGCTCAAGCGCCGGAGCAACTGAATATTGAAGAGGATTTTTACCTGGATCTGGAAGAAGTGGCCACCGGCGTCAGTAAAGAGGTTGTAACGCCCTCCCGCAAACGCGTGACTGTGAACATTCCCAAGGGCGTTAAAGAAGGCGCTAAAATCCGCCTGGCCGGGGAAGGCCGTCAAAGCCGCAGTGGCCAGGGTGATTTATTGCTGGTGATGCATTACCGCAAGCATGCCAAATTTAAAGTGGAAGACGGCAACCTTGTCTATGAAGCACCAGTGCCGGTGCCGGATTTGGTGCTGGGTGCCGAAATTAAAATCCCCACGCTGCACGGGGAAGTCAGCATGCGCATTCCGGCAGGTACCCAGCCGGGTCGTTTAATGCGCCTGAAAGGTCAGGGTTTGCCGGGCAAGAACGGGGAGGTGGGCGATTTGTTGGTACGCCCTAAAGCGGTGATCCCTGCGCATCCCTCCGAACGCGAGAAAGAACTATATACGGAATTGCAGTCGCTGGCTCAGCATCATCAGCACGTCTAATCTGTAGCGTTGGAATGCTTGCTCCTGGCGGATTACCTCATTTTTAAGGCCCGTAGGAACCATTGTGCCGGAAACGTGAAAGACGTTGTTCGTGTTTGCGAGGCCATTCGGTACCTTAAGCGCTCCTCAATGATGCACACGGCAAGGCCAAATAGTGCCTTCCTAATAGCGACTCCGCAAATTAAAGATTTAGTTTGGCTGACCGATATTATTCATAAATTAGCTGGATAAATTAAAATTGAAGATGTTGCGTCACCATATGATGGGCTTTACTCTGGCTGAGTTATTGATTTGCCTAGCCATATTAGGTGTTATTGCCGCTTTTACGATTCCTAAAATTTTGATCGCTCAGCAGAATGCCGGCTATACCGCAATTTTTAAAGAGGCCCAAGGGACGGTTGCTTCCGCCTACTATAATTACGCCATCCAAAACGGCTTTACCACGAACACCACCTTTGGGGCCGTTACGCCGTATCTGAATTATGTCAGCGCAACGACGAGCGGAAATATTGATGATGTTCAAGGGGCTGGCTCTTGGGGCTGTGGAGGAACCAGAACCTGCTTCAAGCTGCATAATGGGGCTGTTTTAAATGCAGTAGTCACTCTTCCGTTTGGAACGACCGGAACCATCCAGTTTTATGTCGATCCGGACGGCGTTTATAGCGGGACGACCACGGGACCCGGTAAAAGTCAGGATTTTTATCTGTACCCGAACGGAAAAATTTCAGGCCCCGTGCATGGGAATGCGGACTGGTACATTCCTTAAAGGAGCAATCCTGCTGTATGCTCCCCTGACAAGTAGGCAGGCCAGACAGAGGGATAAGGGAAAAGGCCGATGTTGGCTGAGAATGTAACATTCCTCTAATGGAACCTGAATGCGAAAGGTGCGGTCTGTATAATGGAGGCCATGAGTATGGAACCTTCAAAAGGCAGTCACACGGAAGGCAATCACATGGAAGAAAGAACTGGTGAAAGAGCTGGCGGAAAAATCCGGTTGTTGCCGCCGCACCTGATTAATCGCATTGCCGCCGGCGAGGTAGTGGAACGCCCTGCTTCCGTGGTGAAAGAGCTGGTGGAAAACGCGATTGACGCCGGGGCGACGCGTATCGATATTAGTGCCGCTGCCGCCGGTCGGAACATTCGGGTGGCCGATAACGGAAGCGGCATGCACCCTGCGGATGCGGCCATGGCGTTTTACAACCATGCCACCAGTAAAATTCGCGACGCCGAGGATTTGGACCGGATTGCCACCTTGGGCTTTCGCGGTGAGGCGCTGGCCAGTATCGGCTCAATCTCTAAGCTCACGTGTTTAACCCGTACCGCTGATGCGCCCGTTGGCACCAAGGTCACGCTGGATGAGCAGGGAGAGCCGGTGCTTTCCGAGGCGGGATGCGCGCCGGGTACCATTATGGAAATCAATGATCTTTTCTATAACACCCCTGCCCGATTGAAGTTTTTAAAGCGCGCCCAAACTGAAATGGGACACATTGAGGAAACGGTGCAATACCTGGCCTTATCGCACCCGGAAGTGCGTTTTACTCTGACGTTAAATGAAAAGGCCGTGCTCAAAACCTCCGGCACCGGTGAATTAAAACGGTGCATGGAAGAGGTGTTTAACCTGCACAAAGAGAATATTCGACTGATTCCCGTTACGGCGGAAGATGAGGAAATCGGTTTGCGGCTGGCCGGGTTCGCTTCGGAGCCGGGCGTGATGAAAAGCAGCAAGCGTTGGATGCTGACGTATGTGAACGGTCGTCATGTGCGGTGTTCCATTTTGCAAAAATCGATCGAGGCGGCGTATGAATCATTGTTGCCTCATGGGAAATATCCCTTGTGTGTCTTTTTTGTGAGTATGCCGACAGTGGATGTGGACGTGAATGTTCACCCCACTAAGCGGGAAGTGCGATATGCGGCGGCCAACAGCATTTTTGGCTTTGTGCGCAGCGGTATTCGCAATTCGTTATCGGATCAAGGCATTTCGTTTGAACCGGTTTCTCCCGCTGAATCTCTTTCCGAAGAGGGAGGCGCTCTCTCCTACAGCAACCCATTAATGCATACTGCGTTAAATCTGCCAGGGCATTCATCCTTGCGAAGTGAAACGATGGGACATGAATCCATAGCATCGGAACCTGCTTTCTCTGCGAAGCCGGAATCGTTCCGCACAGGTCGGTTTTTTGAAGGGCGTTCACCGGGCTTTGCGGCAAACCCAAGTGGACCGGGTATTTCCAGAAGAACCATGAACAATGATCCGCAGCCGGTGCAGGCGGCCATTCAGTTTTATCAGCCGACTGCCGCTGATGATGAGCGTGATCCAGCGTCTGCAAATTCAGTTGCAAACCCGGAAAAGCAGCCTCGTTTCAAGGTGGTGGGGCAATTGTTCAACACCTATATTCTGCTGGAGACGGCGCAGGGCTTAATGGTGGTGGATCAGCACATTGCCAGCGAACGCGCTTTTTTTGAGTTATTGACCCTGAACCTGATGGCGGAAACACCCGATATTCAGCATCTGGTTACCGCCCAGCCGATTGCGGTCAGTCCGGTGCAGCGGGAGTTGCTGGCGCGGGCTCAAGAAGAATTCGCCAAACTGGGCTTTTTATATCAGGTGGATTCCGAGACGGATACGGTGCAATTGACCGGCTATCCGTTGATGTACCAGGGGCGGGATAAAATGTTTGAATCCGGCGGGCTGTTTGAGAATTTATTAGCCCAGTTGGAAGAAACCGGCGAGATGAAACTGGATTTGGATCATTTGATTGCTACTCTGTCCTGTCATAGCGCGGTGCGGGCAGGGGATCCGTTGACAGCAGTCGAGATGGTGGTGGTGATTGAACGGTGGCTGGCGTGTGAATTGCCCTGGACGTGTCCACATGGTCGGCCGATTGCCCATACGATTTCCAAAAATGAATTAAACCATTTTTTCCATCGTCCCAGCTTGCCGGTGAGCGCGATTTGAACCCGATAGCCCAAGAATAATTGATGCAAAACAATAACGTCAACGCAATTTGAACAGGGCTTTTGTTTTTATTTTTATATCTGCTTATCTTGGGATGGACATGTGGATGGATAAGTTTGGATGGTAGTAGTGGAAATTCAGTAATAAAGCGCCTGAACTCGCTGTGCAAGTGTGTGACGGATGCCTGTTTTGCCGATGCGTGATGCAGGCTCAGGCTGGCTAGTCGCTTTACGCTGCGGTTTTGCATTGGCTGCTTTGCTACTAAAAAAGATGTTCGGATGGAAGTAGGAAATGGTAAGGAGTAGATGAGTATGGCCGTTTATCCGGGTTCTCCGTATGGTTTTGGCGGTATGCCTTATAGGTCCCCCTATGGTGGGATGGGACAAGGTTTGCCTCCTGGGCAGGTTCAATATAGTACCACTTCTCAGTACACGATAACGCAGCCGATTAATACCGGTGGCGGCGGATTTATGCCCGGCGGGCAAATGCCGATGGGAAGTCCTATGGGAGGTATTCCTCAGCCGCAGTTAGGCTTTGGTGGACAAATGCCAATAGGGAGCCCAATGGCTTTATACGGAGGCATGCCGCAACAGCAATTCGGCTTTGGCGGACAGATGCCAATTGGAAATCAGGCGGCTTTATTTGGCGGTATGCCCCAGCCGCAACTTGGGTTTGGTGGGCAGGGCTATGTACCACCTATCGGGCAATTCCAGCCACAAATGGGCTTTGGAGGCCCGCAGATAGGCATGCAACAACCGAGTGTACTGGTAGGCGGTCCACAATTCCCAACCGGCGGGATGCCGGTAACTTTGGGTGGCAACCAATTTGGCGGTGGTGGAGGTATGCAAGGATTTTCTAACGGAAACAACGTACCTTCCATCCAGCAGTTGGGAGCCCAGGCATTTGGGCAGTGGCCGGTTGGGGTATTTTCTCCTCAAGCCAGAATTGCCTAATGAATAGTCTTGTGCTGATTCATGGGTTATCAGGCATTATTCATTCGACCTGCGGATGAATGGCGTAGACCCATACTAATTACTGCGTAGACAAGAGGATCGGTATGATGAGAGGTATTTCATCGGAATCTTTCAATGGAGGCTCATCGTCCATAAAACCGCAGTCCAGTGGGCAAACCTCTGGAAACGATGATATGAGTTCGATGATGATGTGCATGTTAATGATGGACATGATGGATTTTGGCGGGGGATCCGGCGGTGGCGGATCGTCCGGCATGGACCAAATGCTACCCATGATGTTGATGATGGGTGGCGGTGGCGGCGATATGTCTGAGTTGATGCCTCTGCTGATGATGGGAGGCGGTGGCGGTGATATGTCTGGGATGATGTCCTTGCTGATGAATGGCATGGGTGGAGGAAGTGCTGGAACGGGTGATTTTTCTTCGTTGTTAGGTGGGTTTGGCGGTGGCGACGTTCCACCTTCCCTGTTGGGCATGGGAAAAAGCAAGAACGGTGGCACACTGGATACCACCGGTTAGCACGCTATTTCAATAAAAAGAACCGACCTGGGTGAGACGATCATTCGATTTCACCCAGGCGATTCTTGAATGATGAATGCTCATAAGGCGGTGTGAGTGGGCAGGAGTGGTTGGTCGGCTGCGCGGGTTTTTAAAGTTTTGTTAAAAAAACAAACGATGGGCGCAATCACCATCTTTTGATTGTTTTTATTTATTTGTAACTTGTTGGTTAGGTAGTAAGTGTAAGCAAACCGCCGATTAGGCTGAAGTATCTGTATCGGCAGGGCTTATGGAGGAGAAGAGATTGTAGATAGCACTTTGGAGCTTTGGCTACCGAGGAGCCCAATGCAAAATCTAGCGGGGTCTAGACATCTGCTTCCGGTCCTGTCGGCGCCTTTTAGTGATTCGGATGCCATAAAACAAATCGCCAGGTTCATCGATTAATTCGCTCACAGTAGGCATCCGCACCCAGTCTGTAGAGAAGAGAAATAAGTAGTAGGTAGAAGGAGAAGAGAATATGGTAGGTTTCCCAGGTTCTTACATGCCGTCTTACGGTGGGTACGGGCAACAGTATGGTGGTGGATATCCGCCCCCAATGCAGTATCCCGGCCAAATGCCCATGGGCGGCCAAACTCAGCAAACGGATAACACCGGTCAAATGTGTTCCATGATGATGGCTATTTTCCAGCCGATTCTTGGTTTGCTGACGTCCGTGTTGACGCCACAGCCAGGAGGCCAGCAACCCAGTGAGGGGGATGGTGAAGACACCGTGGGTGGCGGTCATGGTAACGATACGGTTGGTGGTGCAAATGGTGATGATGAGCCCATTACCGAAGATCCAAACAGCAACACCGGTGCAATTGCCATTCTGAGTGAATATGCCGATCAGATTCCCGGTAAAAACGGCAGAATTACCCAGAAGGATTTGAAAAAGTTCGCGAAAAGTGATGCGGATGTGCCGGAAGAGGTGAAGGAAGCAGCGGCTAATATCGCGGAAAATGATGAACTCTATAACCTCCTGGTACTCAAGAGCAATAGCACACCGGAGAAAGGCTTCAAGAAGAGTGTGCTGGATGATGACTTCGAAGATCTGGAGCTTGATGAGATGGAAAGCTTTGAAGACGATACTCCAGGCGCTATGAAGATACTGAAGAAGCATACTGCCGATATTGCGGGACTTAGCGGTGATGCCAATGACATCAGCTTCGATGACCTGAAACAGATCGCTTTGGGTCAAGCAAAAGGCAGCAAGTTCAAGGATCCGGAGTTACGTGCGGCTGCCCTGGCTATCCTGAGTGATGAGGATGTTCTGGGCGAACTGGATGCTGCTGGCGCCACGACCGATGCCCAGAAAGAAGATGAAGTAACCTTGAAAAACGCATTTGAAACCTGGTTGACGAATAACAAATAAATCAAATTTTTAGAAGTGCTTATAACCCCATCTGAAGTCAGATGGGGTTTCTTTTTTTATTTGTTTGAAAGGGGTTGTTGGGTTTTATTGGGGTTAAATTCAATGAAATCAATGGTTTTTTTGAAAATAAAAAATAATTTAATGGAAATATAGGCAATTATTATCTTCAGGATGTTTTTATTTATATGTAGGTAGTTTGTAGATGATGTTTACAGTCGTTGTGTGGTAGTTGAAAGCATTGTTTTGGGATAAAGCGGTGGTTAGTCAAAGTCCTTGTCTTACGAACTGATCGTCTGGCATTGTTTGTACGGGAATCACGCTTTAAAGAAGTCGAAGTTTTCATTGGGATGAATTTGAAATCCAGCTCAATGAAAGAAAGAATTAACAGCAAAAGGAGTAGAGAAGTAATGTTGAATAATCCGTATAACTCAAGTGCAATGGTATCGTCTGCATTGCCAACATTATTAAGCACCGTGTCTCAAGCGTCTTTTGGCCCACAGCAGCCTTCAGGAGGCATTAATCAATTGGCCGGGTTAGGTGGACAACAGCCGATGTATCCGCAACCCATGTCTCCTCAGCCTATGTATCCGCAGGCAATGATGATGCCGGGCTATGGGATGCCCCCATATGGGCAAGCAGGTTTTCCGCCGGGTGGCAGAGTCGTAACGACGGTTACGCAAACCGTGAACAAGACTTATATTCCCCCAATGGCTCCCATGTCAATGCCATACCCAGGCATGCCAATGCCGCCCATGCCGTTTGGCGGCCGATTCTATTAAATAAAGCGCGGATTTAAAAGCAGTAGTTTTATTTTAAATATTTTGAGTAGTTGAGTAGAAGTTTAAAGAGTAGTGAGTGTAGGAGTAGAGGAAGATGACGTTTATTGATCCGACAGGATTTACAAGTTATTCAGCATATCAACCCATGCCCCCTGGGGGGAATGGCGGGCCGCCGGCACCGTCTATAGAATCCCAGTGTTTCGGCGGATTTCCTCCGACTGGTGGAGGATTTGGCGGTGGGCCGCAATTTAATTACGGAATGCCGTCACAACAGCCGCAGCAAGATCCGATGGGTGGTTTCTCGGAATTGATTGGGCAATTCATGCAACTCTTTATGGTGGCATTTATGGGTGGTGATATGGGCTTTGGCGGCGCGCCACCGGTAAAAGAACCACCGGGTGGAGACGTGGAAGATCCTGATCTGGAAGAGCCGGGTTCGCACGGAGGAGATGATGAGGTGGAGCAACCGGCAGGCGATCCGCAACTGGAAGCCATTGACGGTGAAGATCCGAAAACGAATACTGGCGCGCTGAATATCTTGAATGCGTATTCCAGCGAATTACCGACAAAAAGCGGCAAGATAAAATTGTCGGAACTGAAAAAATTCGTGAAGAGCCCGCCGGCGGATGTACCGGAAGAAGTGGTTACTGCGGCACAAACCATGATTGATAATCCGGAGCTGTACAATTTAATCTGCTTGAAGAGCGGTAGTACACCGGAGAAGGGGTTCAAGACCTCTGTTCTGGATACGGATTGGTCCAATACCAAGGTGGATATCGATAGTCTGGAAAGTTACGATGATAATGTGGATGCGGTCAAAACAGTAAAGAAAAATCTTGGCGTACTGAAAACATTAAGTCCGGACGGGACTGCTTCTACGAATGACTGGTTCTCAGTCGATGACCTGAAAGACGTCGCGCTGGGTAAAGTCAGCAATTCCAAGCTGAAAGATCCTGAGATGCAGGCTGCTGCATTGAAGTTGCTGAGTGACGAAGATACCTTAGAGGAATTGGCCGGTGATGATGAATTCATTGGTGAAACCGACTTGAATAACTACATTAATAACAATAAATAAATAGAAGATTGACTGAGTGCTGAAATGCAACAAAGCCCCGCCAAATGGAATGGCGGGGCTTTTATTAATCAATGCTTCTTTGAAAGGCATATCTCTCACACTGTCCTTACCGCACCTGCAAAGCCTATCTTTACCTACATCGCATTCATAAATCTAGGCGGGATAATGCTTGGCGCAGCAATGACAGCAATCGATAGACTCAGGCTCAACATAATGTAAGAGGGTGAATACGATTACTAATTTGTCCAGTTGGCTGCTTGACGAGATGGGAGAATTTAAAAAAATAAAAAAAAATGCAATTAAATTGGCAATTTCTATCCATCAAATGTTTTTATTATTATATGAACTTGTCTTTAAGGTAGTAAGTCTCATTTGCTCGCGATGTGATTCAAGGTTTGGTGATATCCGGCCTGTTATGAATTGATAAGCATGCGACAGACATTGAGAATCCATTTATAAGGTCGTGCTGACCAGAAGATTGATTGAGTAGAACACGAAGATTTGAGTAGTAGGTTGTAGCAAGGAGTGAGAACAATGGCTTTTCCGGTCAATAATTCGGGAAACCCCTGGGGAACGGGTATGCAGGCGAATGCGTTCATGCCGTTCGATCCCAACATGATGAATGGTATGCCGGGTCTATTTCCTCCGCCCGTTCCGTTGGCAATGGGTATGCCCGGTTTATTTCCTGATCCGTCCATGGGTGGCTTTATGGGGGATCCGTTTATGGGAGCCGGCATGCAAATTGACCCGATGACCGGGTTGCCTTTGAATGCTGGTTTTAACGGTTTTACCATGCCTCCTGTCGGTGCTCCGCCGATGGGTATGGATCCGTTTACCGGTATGCCGATGTTGGGTTTTGGCGATCCTTCCATGATGCCGCCGATGGCCGGAATGCCGCCAGCCGGGAATTTGATGATGGATCCGTTTGGCGGTATGGGCATGCCGGGTGCCGGAATGGGAATGGGAACTCCTTCCATGGGGATGTTCGGTACTCCGGCTCAGGCAAATACCCAGCCTGCCTCAAACCCGATTAAAGATATGTTTTCGAACCTCATGAAAATGATGATGATCAAAAAACTGCTCAATCGCAATAATGAGCAGGCTGCGCTTGAGGAAGCGTCATCGTCGGGGGAAGAAGCCGAGACTGAAGAAGTGGAAGGTGAAGGCGGTGAGGTGGCAGATAATGCCACTGCCCTGGATATTATTGGAGATCCTGCAAACTTCAAATCGATCGCCGGGGGTGACGGTAATATCAGCTTGCTGGATCTATCGCGCGCCGCTCGTAAATCCAAGGATGCGGACGTGAAAGCGGCGGCTGAATATATTAAATCCAATCTTCAATTGTTCAAGCAGTTGGAGAAAATCAGCAAGCCCGGCGACGGTGTCTTTACTGAAGCTGACTTGAATAAGGCAATGCAAACGACGTCCATTATACAAGGTGGCGATGGAAACGATACCTTGCATGGCGGTGGTGGAAACGACACGCTTGCAGGTGGTGAAGGAGAAGATGATGCTGAGGCCATCACGGATGATGCATCTGCTTTAGATGCGTTTGCAAACCATTTCGATGAGTTGGATGAGAACTCGGATGGCAAGGTGAAAATTGGTGAATTGAGTGCAGTCGCATCTGAGTCGGACGATCCTACTTTGAAAAAACTGGCCAAATACTTGCGTACCACCGGATTGTTTGCGGAAGTGGATGACCTGGATGATAAAGAAGGGGTCAAGGCGAAAGATATTAATGATGCGCTGAAAGATCCGAATATTGTTGAACAGGATGATGATGACGCACCAGCACCGATTGATGTGACGGGTGTGACCGATGAACAGGCCATTAAGACCATTAATACGAACTGGGCAATCATTGATGGGATCAAGGATCCCAAGAAGAAAGACCGTGCTTTGGCAGATGGTAAATTAACCGTGGAAGACCTGGATGCGGTGATTAACACCAAGGATAAGAAGATTACCGAGGATATGAAGAAAGCCGCGCAGGTGATGAAAAACAATGCGCTGATTGCCAAGATGGATAAGTCTGAAAAGGATGATACAGCAACGGCTAACGTCAATGAGTCCAGTGATGGCTCTATTGCGAAAGATACCCTACAGAAATGGACGGATGATTATGAGACCGTCAGCCGTCAAAGTGATGGGCCAAAAGATATTCACAAAGCAATGCAGGTTATTAACGATAACATCGGACTCTTTGCCGAAGGCGAGGATAAGCTGGTCTCTTACAACGACCTGATGAGAGCGTTGAATAGCTCGGATCAGAAATACAAACCCGAGGTCAAAGCAGCGCTGCAGTATGTCAAAGATCATAAAGATCAGTTTGAGCAACTGGATAAAGCGGATGGCGCGGATGATGACAACTTGCAGGTGGATGTTATTGCGGATGCCGCCCTGGGTGAGGTTGGTGATTACGGCTTTAATGATGGTGCTAAATCGGCTGAGAAAAATAAGGAAGCCCTCAATATCGTTAAAGACATATTCAAAGATAAGTTGGATACACAGGCCGGTGATGACGACGATGACGACAAGGTGGGTGAGGAAGACTTCACCAGTGCCTTGGCGGATACCTCCGGTAAGTACACGGCTAAGCAAAAAGCGGCCATGAAGTATGTGTTTGAAGTCCAGCAGTCCGGCACCACGCTTTGGGAAGCCATGGACGGCGGCGACAGTATAGTAAGTTGGGAAGACTTGCAGCATGCGCTGACTAAGAACTTGGATCCTGAAAATGGTGACATCGGTAACGATGATCTGGATGCACACTAAAATCGAAATGTGGACGGCAGCCTGCCCACGTGTTTGGAAAGGCTGCCGCCCGCAACAATTCAATTTAATAACCCAGAATAATAATTCGGCAGTAGCCGCTTAAATTGAGTCAAGGTCGTGATAAATCTGGGAAAACGAAAGCTCGGAATTTTAAGTTGGATGGAGTAGTGGGGGAAGATAGCATGGTTTTTCCGTTAAATGCGTCATTTCATTCAAAGCCCGGTGAAAGTGGTTTGAATCCTAATACCGGGCTGCAGCCAATGGGAGAAATGATTTTGCCGGGTCCGGGTTCCGGAGTGGATCCGTTTGGCTTTACCGACTCACCGGCAGCGTTGGCTCCTTTTGGGGTGAACTCGTCTTTACAGCCGCAGGGCATGCCGTCTTTATGGGGGGGGAACACCATGAGCTTTGCATGGCCGGGATTAAACGCGAATGCCTCGCAGGGCCCAGGTGTTGCTAAAATGCAAACGCCCCAAGGAATGCCATCTTCAGGCGGTTCGTTTTCCGGCATGGTCGATTTTTTAAAAGGGCTGATGTCCGGTTTGATGTACGTAAAATTAAGCGAAAAAATGCTGTCTGACTTCTGATAGAAAACAATTTAATACATTGGATGAAACACAATACATCAATGCAATGAGCTGAATTGACAAGAGTATTGGGAACCTACTGGGAAATGCCGGATACAAAGGTATCCGGCATTTTTATTGGTGAAAAAATTAAAAAAAATTTTTAGACATTTTAATTGAAAATACTAGCATCAAATTCCTGCTTTTTGTTTTAATGCAAATGTGGAATGATTACGATTCTTCTGACTGAGAATAATGGAATGGGATGATTTTAAAAGGGTATGGTTCCGGTGAACGTAGCCCAAAAGAATTGAGTGTCTGGTATTTACCCTCTCCAAAAATGATTGAAGCAGTAAACGAATTAGTGAAGGGGTTTTTTCGATGGGAGTTTATGGATACGGTATGAACGGCTCCAGCTACCTGGCCGGATATTCCGCAGGGTATGGAGGCGGTATGAATAACCCAATGGCAATGAATAGTTATGGTGTTACCACGATGCAACCTGCGGCGGTTACAGCCTATGGCAATAGCGCCTATGGAGGTGCGTACCAGTCCGGTTTTGGCATGCCGATGCAAAGCAATATGGGTATGACGGGTTTCAATAGTTATGGCTATCCTGCCGGGCAGATGGGGTTGGGACAGCCGTCCATGCTAACGGCCTCGGCCATGCCGCAGCCGGTTACCAATGTGTATGCCACGGGTTATCCGTCCGCCTATAACGGCAATTCAGCATTGGCAATGCCATCGGTTTTGCCGCAAAATTCCATGCCGTTTGGGCAGACTACCAGTACGTATTATCCGTCGGCTGCGCAATTGGGAATCAGCAATCCTTTTTCCGTGGCTCCCGCCATGCAGACTCAAGGACATTCTTCTTACCCATCCGGCTACGGCCCTGCCCAAAATCCAAGAGCAGGGCAATTTGTAACCCGGCAGGAGATGAACGATTTGCTGCAATACGTGCAATCCCTTGAGACGAAGCAGATGATGCTGGAAACGGAGCTGGCCTCCACGCCGTATGGCTACGCAGGGGATCCGAGCATGCAGGATATTCCACCGGATGATGTTAGTCTGTACGCGCAGGATCCTTATATGGCGGAAGATCCGTCGTTGTATGCGGATCCGATGATGTACGATCCGGAGCAGGGGAATGGAATGGGCCCTCCTCAGTATCCTGCCTGGTATGAGGATCCTTCTACCTACGATGCCGCCTATTCAGGGCCGGGTCACATCAGTCCATCCATGTATAACTCGTCACCGTTGAACCAGGCGGTGGCCCAGTATCGGGATACGATGAACCCGCAGTTCAGTATGAACGGGGAATTGACCGAGGACGCCAAGTCCGAGAAAGATGCCAAAAACAAGGACAAGCCGGAAGAAACGGATGGAAACACCACCTAGCATCGATTCAGACCCTGGCTCCGTGTGAACGGTGGGGTTGATGTTGCCAAGGTCGGGACGCTTGGGCAGGGATGTCGTTGAAACAAACCACTTAATAAACTGACATACACAAGACCGTTTATGATAATTTAGTTGAGATCTCTCAGGTTCATTTGGTTGAACGTTTGGAGTCCCCATGTTCGCTTTTCACTTCCTTCACTACAAATTAACGTTTGATCCGATTTACGCGGTAGAAATCCTGAATCAGATGTGGGATTCCGAACCGGTAGGCACTACCAGCATTGTGCTTACCTCGGCAGGTTTGCTGCTGACGTTGGCCTTCAAGTTGCTGGATTTTGGTTGGGATTGGTATAAAGAGCGGGCCCGGCAAGGCAAACTTAAAATTGAGCTGGCTGCCGAGCAGGCGGGACATGGAGAATTGGCGTTGTGCGCCATTGTTTCCAATATCGGCAAGGAACCCATTGTGGTGAGAGATATTGGTTATGCAAAGCCTCGCCTGTTTGGCACCGAGTTTATTCGGGCGACATTGGCGGATAATCCCTTGCCGCATTCCCTGAATGCCAGAGATTTACTGAGGATTTTCATTACCGAGGAAGATGCGGACTTAAACGCTCTGACGGACAGTTTTCGGGTGAAAGACTCGATGGGTAAAATTTGGGAAGCTCCGGAGGCGGAAATTCGTAAAGGCCGCCGACAGTTAAAAACGTTACGGGCAACATTGGCCCGGTTAAACCAGACGCCGCCCGCCAAACGCGTCAGGCTGGAAGAACTTCAGTCTTCCGCCCCCATTTCCACTCAGAATTAAGACTAGCTTCCTGCTGAACGATTTTTAGAATATCCAAAGCAAACGTTATAAAAAGCGCCTACTCGATACAAGCAGGCACTTTTTAACTGCAAGAACAGTGAATTAAACTGTTTCCAGTTCAGCCAAATGCGATTCCAAAGCGGCGGTTTCCGCATCCTTGGTAGCGGTTTGCCAGTTGGCCTCTTTTTTAGGCTGGTGCTTTTTGGCTTCCAGATCATGCTCGGCGTAGGCTTTTTTCAGTTCTTCCTTGAATTTTTCCAGAGCCTCGTGCTCCGGTACGCGCATGACTTTTTCTTCGCCTTTAAAAATGTAATATTGCCCAACGCCGCCGGCGATGCCCACATCAGCATGCCCGGCCTCGCCGGGGCCGTTCACGAAGCAGCCCATGACCGCTACATCCAACGCTTTGCCGGGGTTTTGCTTGTCCATGTCCGCCATCAGCGCTTCCACCTGGTTGGCCAGGCCGTGCAAATCCACTTCGCAGCGACCGCAGGAAGGGCAACTAATCAGGTTGGAGCCGGACTGACGCAAGCCCATGCCGCGCAGAATTTCATGCCCGGCAAACACTTCCTCAATGGAATCCGCCGTGAGAGACACGCGGATGGTATCGCCGATGCCTTCCGCCAATAACATGCCAAAGGCCATGGAGGTCTTAATCAGGCCGCGTTTTAAGGTGCCTGCTTCCGTAACCCCTAAGTGCAAAGGATAATCCACCAGTGTGGCCAAGCGGCGGTATGCTTCCACCATTTTGAGCGGATCGCTGGCTTTGACGGAAATTTTAAAGTTGAAAAAGTCTTCTTCTTCCAGAATGCGGGCATTCAGCAGGGCGCTTTCCACCAACTGAGTCACCAGATCATCGGGGTAGGCGTCTTTAATGGGTTTTTCCACGGAGCCGCTGTTCACCCCGATGCGAATGGGAATATCCCGTTCCTTGCATTTGGATACCACGGCGCGGATGAATTCCTTGCGGGGCTGATTACCGGGGTTAATGCGAACGCAATGCACACCATTATCGGCCGCTTGCAGGGCCAGGCGGTAATCAAAATGGATATCGGCCACCACCGGAATGGGCGAGCGTTTGACGATGGACTTCAACGCGTCTCCGGCTTCCTTGTCCGGTACGGCCAGGCGGATAATTTCGCAACCGGCGTCGGCCAGACGTTGAATCTGGTTCACGCTTTCCTCGATATCCCGCGTGTCGTTGGTGAGCATGGACTGCACCGAAATGGGCGCATCGCCGCCAACTTCCACGTTGCCTACCCGAATTTTGCGAGAGTGTCGTCTTTGAATATCCATAGCTCAGCCTTGGTTTGGGGACATTGTGCCCCTTATTCTACCCCGCCCGGATTCATGTTGAAAGCGCATCCATCCCCCATTTGACCTGGCGTCTTTCCCCTTTTTGGCTATGCAAGTCGTGCTGCGGTTGGCGTAAATAAAACTCCAAATAATTAATTTATCAAACAATGAAATATGCTGTAGCTTTTGGCATTATATAGAAGCGGGCGTTTTTAATGCCTAAAGGATGCCACCCTGTTGATGTCTTTTTTTAATAAACGCGCATGTTGATTGGTAATTACCCGCCTGTTCAGGGATCGCAACTGAAACGCTCCTGTTTGCCCACGGCAAAAGTGCCGGTTGGGCCAGCGGTGCCCTGCGCCACGACTCAGTCGCATGGTTTCCACTGGCCGTCCATCAATTTTTCACAGATGGTGCAGGCGCAAATGCTCAAGCGGAAGCACTCGCAGGCGCATCGGTATGCGGAGCAGTTCTGCAAAGCCACCATCGATCAGTTTGGGACGGATGAGAAAGCGGTCAAGCGTATTCTGAAGGATGTTCACCGGTCAAAGCTCCATCTGGAGTTTAATCAGGCCGTGGCGGAGGCGGCCCGCAAAAGAGGCAAGGGGGAGCTGCAAGGGGTGGTGGATGTGCTGGAGCAGGAATTTGCCGCCAACCCGGTGGAAAAACCCTTTAAGAACTCGGTACGCAGAGAATGTATGGATTACCTGAACTTCGGCCAAAACCTTTATCGATCTTCTCCCTGGGATTACCGCCTGTATGGCATGTATCGTTCCATTGCCGATTTCGCGGGCATCTGCAAGCAGCATCCGGTTATGAGCGCTGGCGTTATAGGCTCGGTGGCGGTGCTGGGGCATATGTATCCGTTTGTAGGCGCAGTGTCCGGGCTAGCTATTCTGGCTTGGGCAGGCACTTTTATGGCGGTGAATGAAATTCAGGCCCGACGGCATGGCGTTATGAACGCGGACAAGGCGGCGCATTACACGGCCAGCGGAGAGAACATGGCGGCCTTTGCCATTACGGCCATTGGAGGCAAAGGCATTAAGGAAGGCGCCCAGAACGGGGTGAAGATCTATAACCGTACTGTGTCGAAATCGACCCGGCCCGACCTGCAAGAAAGCATTCAGAGTCGGGCAAAAGGTATTTGGAACGCCACCAAGGCACGACCGGAAGGTGAGCACAAAACCAGCCCGATGGAGAGCTTCCTGTTCGTAACGGGCCAGTTCGATAACGTATTGCTACCCTTCAACGAGTTGCAGGATAGAATGAACAACAAGCCGAAGGGCAATTCGCCTAGTTCTTAAACACGGCGTTTTCAAAGCCGGGCGGGGGCAGGCCTTCTTTATAAAGAATATGTCTGGGGACACCCAGGTTGATCATATCCCAGGGAAGCACTTCGTTTTCCGGGCGCTCGCGCAGGGCGTACCAGTCGAGATCCGGGAAGTCGACCTTGCCTTCGGATTTTAATTCCTTATATGCCCGGTTTACCGAACCCAAACTGCCGCCGAGTTCATAGAAGCGCACGATCAGTTTGCTCAAGCGGCGGTCGCCACGGGACAGAAACGCCTGGAAGTAATCCCACTTGGCACTGGAGGCCCGTACATCGGCGGTTTTTAGCAGGCTTTTCCGCAGGATCTCAAAGCGCTGATCCACCAACTTGTTGGAAATTTTAGGCTGCCACTGGAACGGCGTTCCGGCCTTGGGTACGAAGGAACTGCATCCCAAATGAATTTTCAGCTTGGGGTTTTCTTTGCGGACTTCTTTCAGCAGGTCGCCCAGCAGTTCCACATCGTGATCCACTTCATCCGGTAGGCCCACCATACCGTAGAACTTGACGCCTTCCAGCCCGGCCTTGCTCATCATGGCGGCGGCTTCCAGAATCTGATCATGCTTCAGATTCTTGTTAATCCGGCGGCGCATCCGTTCGGATCCGGTTTCAATGGCCAGCGTCAGTTGTTTCTGTCCACCTTTTTTAAAGGTGTTGGCGATTTGCTGGGTCAGGGTATCGACTCGCAACGAGGAGGAGGAAATGGTTAACCCTTCCTTGCTGTCCAGGTAATCGCACAAGGCTGGGAATTCCGGGTGATCTGACACCAGTGCGCCCAGCAGGCCTACTTTATCGGTGTACTGAATGCCGTTTTCAATGATTTTGATGATTTTATCGATGGTGCCGCCTCTGGCTGCGGGGATGCCCGAGCCGGTTGGCCCCAGCATACTGTAGCTGGCCAGACAGAACCGGCAACGGTGGGCGCAACCGCGCATTACTTCCACCAGCAGGGTGTTGGAGAAAATGGCCTTGTCGCTGATAATCGGCGTGGAGGCGATGTAGTCATCCATGTTGGCGACGAGTTGCTTTTGCACCGGCATGGGAATGTCGTCGTACTTGGGCGTAATGGCTGCCAGCGGGCCATCCGGGCCTTCGTAAGTCACTTCATACATGCCAGGGGCATACAGGCCCGGCACTTCCGCCGCCAGCCGGTGAATCAGCTCTTCCCGGTCCTGCAAATCCCGGTACTTGCGGTACACGTGCATCAGATTCACCATCATCTCCTCGCCTTCCCCAATCAGGAAGAAGTCGAAGAATTCGGCGAACGGCTCCGGGTTACTCATAGGCACCGGGCCGCCGGCAAAAATCAGCGGGTGGGAGCGCTCACGGTCTTTGGCGAACATGGGGATATCGTAAGCGGCAAAGGTGTCCAAAACCTTCACAATGTCCAGCTCAAAAGCGAAGGACAGACCCATGAACTCCAGTTCCTTAGGATTATGCTCCATCAGCGTATCCGCATAGATGCGACGCACGTCCACATCCGGGTTAATGTCCATTTGCTGGAACAGCACCAGATAGCCCAGCGAGGACATGGCAATCTGGTACGGGGCCGGGTAGACCATGCCAATGCGAATAGCATCCGCGTTGGGGGCTACGGGCTGGTACAGGTATGTTTCCTGGTGTTCATCTTGTCTGTATGCAGGACGGGTCGGTGTTTTACTCAAGGTGGTCGCCATCAATCAAAACTTATGGGGTTGGGGACGATCAGGCGCTGGGGTGGAACCGAAAGGTTCGCTTTTGATAGGGGCCTGTTTTTGCTATGGTAATCAAAAAATAATCTATAGGATATTAACACAGATAGATGACCGCAATTGCCCAATGTTCCACTCCTTCCACGGATAATCCGGCAAGTTCCGCCCCGGCGATAATGCCGCCTGTGCATAGAATCGATGAAAACGAGGCGCTTCGGCTGTTCCGTGAGGCCAGCCTGTTTGAGCTGGGCATTATGGCGGAAAACGCCAAGCGGCGCTTTCACCCGGAAGGCTCTCCGGTTACGTTCGTCATCGATCGCAACGTGAACTATACCAACGTGTGCAACGTGGATTGCCTGTTCTGCGCGTTTTACCGGCATCAGGACGATGCGGACGCCTACACGCTGGAATATTTCCAGATTAAGGAAAAAACTCAGGAACTGGTCGATGCCGGCGGCACCCAACTGCTGTTGCAAGGCGGCGTTAATCCGGATTTGCCGTTTGAGTACTACCTGGATATCGTGCGCAGCCTGCGCCGGGATTTCCCCACGTTGACCATTCATTCCTTCTCTCCCACAGAAATTGCCTATATGGCGCACATTACCGGCAAAGACCTGAAATGGGTCATCGAGCAGTTGATTGAAGCCGGTATTTCCTCCATTCCCGGCGCGGGCGGGGAAATTCTGCACGATGACATCCGCCGGAAAGTCAGCCATAAAAAGGTAAATACCCACGATTGGCTGGAAGTGATGGAAGTGGCACACGGGCTGGGTCTGAAGACATCCGCCACCA
>JAJQJM010000164.1 GCA_021323475.1 Vampirovibrio sp. | reverse complement strand
AAAGCCCGGCAATGCGTTCAAGGTAACATTGGCCATACTAACGGCGCGAGCGGACAGGCCGGTGGTGTCTTTCAGCTTGGATTCGGTCATTTCCGCCAGACCTTGCGCGGTTCCGGTTTCCGAGCCCCACAGGATCAGCACATCCACATCGCCTGCCACTACAGGAGCTTCGGCGGCCTTGGGTGCCTCCGCCGGAGCCGCCTCTACGGGAGCGGCTTCTTGAGCAGCGGCTGCCACAGGTGCTTCCTGGGCTTTCGCTTGAGCGGCTTCTGCGGCTGCTAACGCTTCTTCACGGGCGCGTTTTTCCCAAGCCTCTTCCTTGGCTTTCTTGCGGATGGGCATGGTGATAATGGCCAACAGCAGCAACGCAATCAGAATGGCGGGAGGAATCCAGACCAGTAGCGGGGTTGCTTTATTCGGGCCGAGGCCGATAATGCCTGCGGAAATTATTACTCCGACCACGATGGCCGGCCAGTATTGCAAATAGGAGATGGGCGCGTACTGAAGCGCTTCGTTGTTGTCTAGTTGCTGTGTTTGCGCTTCGGGAGAGGCAGGATTGTTCATCAATCATCATTCCTGAGTTGGTTCACTACGGTAGAAACTTGTTCGGCGAAAGGGACAGGCGTTTGTCTCTTCGAATCTTCCTGTGGGGGAGGGATGTCAACGCTATCCGGCGCGAATCCCGCTTCCTGCTTGCCTGTCCATTACGCGCTTTACACGGTTGAGAAACGCTCTCAATCAGCAAAATCATATGTCATGCAGGCTATTTCAGCAAGGCTTGCAGAAGTTAATTCTCCAGATTCCAAAACCCCGGCCATCCTGTGTCCGGCAGGGAGCTGTTGGGCCAGCTTGGCGACGGCGCCTCCGGGGGCGGGTTCTGCTGGGGGACGGTGAATATCTTCAAGACCTGATAGCCAAATCCCAGCATAAACATCGCTATGATGAACCGTTGCAGCCGGGCTTTGGCGTTGGTCGCCCGAATCTTCCGCTGGAGCTGGGCCTGAAGTTCCTGTTCATACCGAATATGCCGGTTCATCTCCCGGCGTTGGAAGGCGGAGGGTTGGTTTTCCAGTTCAAATTCATAGGCGCGCTGCCGATTGCGAGACACGGCCAGCTGCATGCGGGCTTCCTGAGGATGGAGCGGCGCAATAAAAAAGGCAATTTGCCGCCGCCGGGCTTCGGCATTGAGAATAAAGCGAAATTCGTTTTGCTCAAATGGGTCCAACAGCGTGTCCGGGTTTACTTGCCGAGGGGTGTTGTGTTTTTGTAGGAAACAATCGAACGCGTCTTCCGTATCCGGTGTGTTGGGATGTTGCTTGCGAAAGGCAGCATGCTGATTCTGTAGCCACTTGTTGTAAGCCTTATGCGGGGGCGGGCTTGATTGCTCCAGCGTGTCCTGCTGGTGCTCCCCGTAGCGAGGCGGTGGCGGGTAATCCGGTGGTTTGCGGCTGAGCTGCCCGGTCGGATCTGAAGCGCGCCTGGATAGTTTAGGAACTGGCGTTAGCATCTGTTATTCCCCCTTAAAATCCCCATATCCAATCGTGCCGTGCTATCAATCGCCGGTACGGCTGACTGATCCCGGAAGAAAACCCACTTCATTTCCAGAGGCAAACGATGGAAAAACCCCTTGACTATGGGGCTATCGTATCAAGGCTACGCGCGTTCCGCAACCGGATACAACTCAGGCGCAACCCACACGTAATCAGGGGCGAACGCTAAATCTTCAGGTATTTATGCGTAGAAGTCGCCGCGCCGCCACCGCCCACGATAATCCCCATCAACACCAGTACCAGGAATACCACGCTCAGGCTGTAATTGCTGGCGGAAAACTGGAAGTAATTGAACAACTGACCAATGTAATGCTCTACCGTCAGCAGGGGGGCCAGGGCAATCACCGCTCCGGTAAGCCCGTATAGGGCACCTTGCAGCAGGAAGGGCAGGCGAATGTACCAGTTGCCCACGCCCATCATTCGCATAATCTCGATTTCCCGGCTGCGGGCCTCAATCAGCAGGTGAATGGTGTTGCTGATGATAAAAAACGTCAACGTTCCCAGGAAGATACTGATAGCCAGCCCCACAAAGGACGTTAAACGGGAAATACCTTGTAGTTTTTCCAACACGCTTTTGGCGAAGGTCACTTCCTCCACCCCTTCCAGGGTTTTCAGGCGGTCTACGGTTGGTTTAATCTGTTCCTGGTCTTTTACCTGCACATGGAAAGTGTTTGGCAACGGATTCTGAATGTTGGGCACCTGGTAATGCTTCTTCATGTCTTCCCAGGCGGCATCTTTGGTTATCAGTTCCACGCCTTTAACCGTGGGAAGCGACAGAATGCGGGCCTGCAGGTCTGTTACGTTGGTCTCGTCCTTGGCGTACACTGAAATCTTCAGCGCGGAACCAATATTTTCCACAAACAACTGGGTTTCTAGCACGAATACGGATAGGGTGCCGAAAATACTTAAAATAGAGGCCATGGTAATAATGATGATCAGGTTCATCCATCCGGTACGCACCATGCCGCCCAGCGTTTCCTGCAGAATGCGGCCGGTAATGCGGATTTCGGTTGCCACGTTGTCCATGAAATGGGAACTCATGAGGACTCCTTTTTTAGCCCCTTCTTCTGTTGGCGCGCCTGAAAACTCTCTTGAACCCGGGAGCCACTACTCGTAGACCCCCTGATACACATCCCGAACCATTTCGCCGCCCTGCATGGTGATGACCCGTTTGCGCATCTGGTTAACGATTTGGTGGTTGTGGGTGGAAACCAGGATGGTGGTGCCCCGCTGATTGATTTGCTCCAGCAAGTTCATAATATCCAGCGAAGTGGCCGGATCCAGGTTTCCGGTCGGCTCATCGGCGATTACCAGGGACGGACCGTTGACAATGGCTCGGGCAATGCCCACCCGCTGTTGCTCCCCGCCGGAGAGTTCCTCCGGTTTGGCGTCCACTTTATCAATCAGGCCAACCACTTTCAAAGCGCCCAATACGCGTTTGCGAACTTCAGTAGGGCCAACGCCCAGCGCCCGCAGGACATAAGCCACGTTATCGAAGGCGGTTTGCCCCGGCAACAGCTTAAAGTCCTGGAACACGATGCCCATGCGGCGGCGCAGCTTGGGTACCTGATCCGGCTTGAGCTGGGATATGTCCACCCGGCCCACCAGTACGGTGCCGGAGGTGGCGATTTCTTCACGGTAAATCAGCTTCATAATGGACGATTTGCCCGCGCCGGAAGGCCCGACGAAGAAGACAAACTCGCCCATCTCTATCTCGAAGCTCACATCCCGTAACGCATAGGTGTTTCCATAGCGCTTGGTAGTGTTTATGAATTTAATCATGGGTAAATCAAAGTATCCTTGCGGCTGCAAAGGAGGTTCGCGTTCATATTATACCGTTTTTTAGATCGCGATGGACTTATACAGTCTCACAAAATACTCGATTGCCATCCGATCGGAGTCGAAATAGCTTTGGGATGTGCGAATCGCGTGAATCATCAATTCGGCCCACTGCTGCTTATCGTTGTAGTAGGTGGGGATGATCTCGTTTTCCAGAATCCGCATCATGATTTCATAATCCTGCTTATGGCGGTCTTCCACATTCAGGAATTCCATCGCATCGCCGTCACGCTCATGAATCAGGTAGCCGTTAATGTTGTCGAAGGTGCCTTCTACCGCCCACCCGTCGTAGATGGAGAAGTGGATGGCGCCGTTCATGTTAGCGGACATGCCGGATGTGCCGGATGCTTCCAACGGACGAACCGGCGTGTTCAGCCACACGTCCGCGCCGCGTTTCAGCAGGCCGCTCAACTCCAGCTCGTAACCGGGGCCGGTGAGGATGGCCAGTTCCGGAATGTGGCGGGCATGCTCCAACACCTCGTTGAACAGGTTGCGGCCCGTAATGTCGTTCGGGTGGAACTTGCCGGCGTAAATCAACTGAACCTTTTTCTCGCCGAAGAGCTTCTTGATACGCTCCAGATCCTGCAAAATCAGGGTAGGGCGTTTGTATTCCGTAAAGCGGCGGGCCCAAACCACGGTCAAAATATCGGGATCCATGACCTTGCCGGTGGTTTCCCGTACGTAGTCAAACAGTTCCTGTTTCATTTGCCGCTTCAAGGCCAGTAATTTGTCGTGCTCTTCCAGGTTATGAATGCGCGAATCCTGCCAGTATTGCAGGTTGGTGGCGTTGGTAATGGCGATAATGGGGCAGCGGTTATCCACCCAATGCCACATGTTGTTGGCCACCAGCCCGTGAAGCTGGGATACGCCGTTTGCCAACCGGCTCATGCGCAAGGCGGCTACGGTTAACGAGAAATCTTCCCCGCCCAGACGAATCGCTTCCTGTACCGGCAGGCTGCCAAAGAACCCGGCTTCCGCTAACAGGTGCACGTTGTGGGTCTCATTTCCGGCTGCTACCGGGGTGTGGGTGGTAAACACGGTGCATTGGCGAACCTTTTCAAAGTCGCCGTCCATGTCTTCCAGTAATTCAAACACGGCAGGCAGCGCGTGGCCTTCGTTCATGTGAACCAGGTTGATGGTTTCCCCGGCCGCTTTCAGGATGCGCAGGCCGCCAATGCCCAGAATGATTTCCTGGGCGATGCGGATTTTCTGGTCGCCGTCGTAAAGTTTGGCGGTCCAGGTGCGGTGTTCCGGGGTGTTTTCCGGAATATCGGTGGTCAGAAAATAGATGGGCACCGTGCCGAAGGTTTTCGGTTCCAGCAACAGGGCCTTGATTTTGACCGGTTTGCCGAAGATTTCGACTTCTACCGTTAGGCCGGTGTCTTTCAGGAACTCATAGTCACGTTTTACGTAAACAATCTCGACATTGCCGTCCGCGCCGACCTGTTGGTCGCCGTAGCCGACGCCCCACAAGATGCTGACACCAATCATGGGCAGGTTCAGGTGACCGGCCGAACGCATGTGGCTACCCGAGAGAAAGCCCAAGCCCCCTGAGTAGGTGTGAAGGCTTTGGTCAATAGCCATTTCCATCGAAAAATAGGCAACTTTGGGTAAGATTCCAGAGGGGAGGAAAATGCGCTGTCGAGGTGAAATTCGCCTGAAATTGATTTTGTAAACTCAGCCATATCGTAAGGATTGGCTACATTTCTTCTATTTTATAGGCTCGACTTTAATAGGGTAACAATATGATGGAAAATTATCAGGAAGGCAAGGCCTATTCCAGATAAACTCATGCGCAACGTCTCTTTACACAAATAAATAACAGGGGATTCCAGGGATTCAGCGGATTTCACACCGGAGAGCGTTGCCCCGGAAATACGCGAATGTTACCCTGTGCATAGTTGTCTGAAGAGGGTTAAGCGTTTCCATGAGCGTGTTTGATGCGACTTCCGGTCAGGATGAAGCGGGTGCCGGTATGAATACCGGAAAAAAGCCAGGCTGGCTGGAAGGAATCGGTAAGTATCACGTCATGGTGTTTATTGGATGCTGGATGGGCGGCATTTTTGATGGCATGGACTCCACCCTGATGTCCGTGGTGATGCCGGATGCGATTAAAACGCTGGTGGGTAGTACGGATAAGGCTGTTATCGGCCCAATTGCCTCGTATGTAACCAGCGTATTCCTGGTGGGCTGGATGCTGGGCGGTATTTTGTTCGGCATTATCGGCGATAAGTTGGGCCGGGTGCGCTCCATGATTTTTTCCATTCTGCTGTACGCCCTGTTTACCGGTTTGGCCGGCTTAACCCAAACCTGGCCGCAACTGGCTCTCTGCCGCTTCCTGACCGGCTTGGGCATTGGCGGTGAACTGGTGAGCATTTCCACCTTTCTGGCCGAAGTATGGCCCAGCCGTTCCCGCGCCCTGGCCATTGGGGTGTTGATTACTTCGTATCAGGCCGGGGTATTTATTGCCGGGTCCATTAATACCATTTTCCACGACTGGCGCACCGCGTTTTGGATTGGCGCGTTGCCTGCCCTGCTGGTCATTTTCCTGCGCATGGCCATGCGAGAATCCGAGCGTTGGATGGAAGCCCGTGAAAAGCGCCTGAAAGAGGGTCAGCAGATTTCCCAGATGAAAGAGCTGTTCCAAAAGCGGAACCTCCGGGGCTTACTGGTTGGCGGTTTGGCCTTTGGCGGTCTGTTGATTGGCTATTGGGCATCGTTGGCCTGGATTCCCCTATGGATTCAGGATTTGCTTCAAAACACCGGTACGGGGAACGAGCGCGGTATCGCCACCATGTATCAGGGTGTTGCCGCGATGCTGGGTTGCAGCATGGCCGGGCTTTTTTCGGACTGGATCGGCCGCAGGCCCACGATTATATTGTCTTCTCTTGGCTGCTTCGTTGCGTCTGGCCTGCTGTTTCTTACCAATACAACGTTTTCGCCCATTGTTTACTGGGAGTCCGCCCTGCTGGGCTATTTCATCGGGCTGATTCAGGCGGTCATGTATATTTATTTGCCGGAGCTGTTTCCTACCCTGGTCAGGGCATCTGGTACCGGTTTCTGCTTGAATGTGGGCCGCTTCGTCACGGCGGTGGCCGTGTTTTACGTGGGCGATTTGATTAAACTGGTGACAACGCATAACCTGGGGCAAGCCCTGTTTGGGAATCCGCAGTTGTCCGCTTACGGCGTGGCGGCTTTCCTGTTTGCAATCGCCTATATCGCCTCTATCGGCGCCGCTGTATTCGGAGAGGAAACCCGGAATCGACCGCTTTTGGAAGATTGATCCGTTTATGCCGCTTATGCTGCCGGTAAAGAGGCCCACTGGACACAGCTGTAATGGCGGCAAGCCATGAGGATGGTTTGCAAGCTCAACCGGCTGGGGAGGAGAACTATTGAAATGCTCCAGCGGGAAAACACCGATTCCGGCGCTTTTTTATATACAGATATTGCTGAGTTGGCGCTTGGGCAAAGCTTGTGCAAAAAAGAACAGGCTTGAAACTGAGGTGAAAATGCCTTAATATTTTCTTTATATCTCGACTGTTTGGTCGGGTGAAAAAGCAGCGTTTAAGAATACAATATAAAAACAATGGGATAAGCGGCTCTGCATTTCTAAAGGTAATGCCAGTATTTACGGGTTTGGCTTCCCCGAGTGCCAAAATTAGTGTGGGCCTTATGTTTCGCGGTTCCTTTCCAATTGATAGGTGACTGAATTTGTTTCATCGCAACATTAAATCAGGTTGTTTGATTGCTCTGGCTTGTCTGCTGGTGGTTCAGGGCGCGGTTCCTCCCGTCTCCATGGCGCAGCATGCGTATCCGTCCACCGGCCATGAATTTAAAATCGAAGCCAAGGATCTTCAGCCGGAAAAGCTGTTGCGAGTATCGGTCAGTAGTGGCTTTGCCGCTTACGATAATACACTGCTGGACAATCGTACCCCCCTGGTGCTGGTGCATGGCATTGGCGGGACGGACAGCAGGCTGTTCCACTGGGAGAATTTTCTGGAATTTACGGCCAATCAGAAGGACTTCCAGGCCAAGTACAAGATTTATCTCTATCACTACGACAGTACCCAAAGTGTGCCCAACATCAGCCGGGATTTGCAGTCCACCCTGAAAGGCTTTGTGGGCGCGCTGGGCGGCCGAAAAATTAAAATCCTGGCATACAGCGAAGGCGGTTTGCTGACCCGTAACGCCCTTCAGGATCCGTATCTGAATGAGCTTACCGAGGAAGTGATAGCCATTGCCACGCCCTTTCACGGTTCGCCTTTAGCCAACCCGGAATGGATTCAGGCCCAGGTCAAAACCGAATCACCGTTATCGTTGGTGCGCCTGTTCCAGAAAATCGCCTACCAGATTACCGGCCGTCGTTACCCGTCTTTTAAGCAGGATTTTCATTGGGACAACTTCGACGGCGCCATCCCAGCGGATCAGTATGTAAAGAATAACGGCCCCGTGGTTAAAACAGAGTATGCGCTGGCCCAAAAGACCAATTTTATAACCTACGGCAGCTACTTCGGGCTGGACGTGGACCCGGCTGTTGTGCCACGGGAGCTGGGCCTTAAAACGGAACTGCCCAAAGAGCGACCGATGCCCGGTAACCTGCTGCGCAAGAACTTCCTTTTTTCCCTGGTGCGAAACAATATTGGCAGATTGCCGCTGGCAAACAAGCTAATTCCTGGGCATGCCGGAGATGCACATGCTAAAAAGCCAGCGGAACCGGCCCAGCTTGCTAGCGATTCCGTTGCAGTCGACACTCTGAAACCGAACACGGATGCGGGCTCGGATGCTGTTTCTGACGCTACATTGATGATGGCCCTGGTGAAGACGGAAGAGGCTTCCGCTGTGGAAACCGCCACGGTTCCCGCCTTGATGCAGGCTTCAGTTCAAAAGGTCGTGCTGACGCCGGTATCCATGATGATGTTCAATGATGGCATCAGTCCCATCAGTAGCACCTTATGGCTGGGGCGGTATACCAAAGTTTCCAATGGAACGTCCATTCCGGTGGATAAGCTCTGGAGCACCCTGAAATCCCTGAAAGGGAATAAGAATGTCCGCCTGTTCGCCGGACTGGATCATCGCAACTGGATGGATGGCACCACCCGCACCGGGGAAGCCTCGATCCAGGATCTGCTGAATCCCGATGAGCCGCCGCGCACCGTATTTGAGTGGATCGTCTACGACTTGATGAGCTAATTTCAGCTCTGATGCGAATGAATTAGAGTAACAATGGCGGGCTAGATTCCTGCCGTTAAAAAGCAATGCTTTGTGTTTAAAGCGGATGCATTTCGCACTGCACCTCTATATGAATCATTGATAAAATACGCTTGGAATGGGCCTTTTCAGGATGTGGAGAATTGTTCGCTTAATATTTCTTAAATGTCTAACATCGAAATTAGAATTATTGTTTTTATGCATATACAAGCGACAAGCTGAAAGAATTTTTCTCTACTTCTACTACTTCTATCTACCTACCTTTTTCTACTCAGACAAGTTTACCCGCCTCCGGCGGGTTTTTTATTGCCATTTCCCAGCTGAGGGTCTGCGATGGGCACAAAGCGGATTGAAATCAGTCCAGTGATAATATCGGTCTCTCAACGGGCATTCCTCAAAACCTGGGCAAACGTGACGCTGGAAAGGGCTTCATTGAAATCGCGTTTCTCTCAATGGTGCGGCATGACGTTTTTCATCCTGCTGGTTGTGGGGGTGGGCACGGGTTTTACCTGGCAATCCGGGCTGCTGGCCCAACCGGACACAACGGAGCAATCGATTATGAACAACACACCGAAGCAACCTGTCCACGGGATCCCCGAACAATCCGGCGAGAACCGCACATATGACTTTTGGGCACGTTTTGAACGGCATGCCTATGGGCCTGATCCGCAGCAATATCTTTATCTTTATCGCCCTGAGCGTCTATCCGGGCAATCGGAAACCCAAGATAAAGCACCACTGGCTGTTCTGGTACATGGGGGCAATTACCTGTTCGGCTCAGCCACGGAATACAGCATGATGCCCCTTGCCGATTACATGATGAAGTGGGGCTATGCGGTCGCCTCCATCAATTATCGAACCTTGCAGCACCATCGTTGGCCTGCGCCGGTGACGGACGTGCGCGATGGCATCTATGAAGCGCAACGTTTGCTGCGCGGCAAGGTTCAACAGACGATGTTTGTAGGTTATTCCGCCGGGGCTGTAACCGGCGCTCTCCTGTTGTATGCCGATCAATACGGTCATCTGGATGGCATTGATCGCTTTATCGGCATTAGCGGCCTGTACGATAAAGCGGCGGCCAGCCCGGACCCGGTGGCGGCGATTCGGCACCAAAGTCTGGGGCAGGTGGATTTGTTGAAGGTGGTCGATACGATCAAGGCTCCCAAGCGGCCTGTGCCGGCGTTGTTGATTGAGGGGCGTCGGGACTACTTTGCGGATAACTTTCCCGGAACCCCTCGCTCCCATGCGGAGCGCCTGGCCCGGTTGCTGCAACAGCATCACATCCCGGCCAGAACGTTCTGGACCGAAGGCGAAGGCTTTGACGGGCATGACGGCCCCATTGCCATGTTGGCCTTAAAGGAGCGGGCAATCATCGCCGTGCTGGACTCGTTTCTGCAAGGGCAGGAGTCAGTGATAACGGTAGGCGCTACAGTCGAATCGCGGCCCTGAGCTTGGCGCTGCGAGCGCGGGGATTCCGCCGGATTTCATCTTCGGTGCCCTGGATAGGCTTGCTGTTCAGGAGCTTGAATGCCGCCTTGTGCCCGCATTGGCAAATGGGCAAGCGTGGCGGACAGATGCAATCCCGGCTTTCCGCCTGAAAATGCTGCTTGATGATGCGATCTTCTAAAGAATGGAAACTTATAATGGCGACCCGCGCGCCGGGAGCCAACAAACCGGGCAAGCTCTCCAGAAATCGCTGCAGGTGGCCTAGTTCATCATTCACCTCGATTCGCAACGCCTGGAATATGCGGGTGGCCGGGTGAATCTTCTCCTGTTTGCCTTTGCTTTGGTAGGCTTCCTTAATTAGTGTCGCCAAATCAGTCGTGGTTTGGAAAGGGTTGCTTTTTCGGCGCTGTACGATTAAGCGGGCCAGGGTTTTGGACATATGCTCTTCCCCGTACTCCGAAAAAATCTGGACCAGCCGGGCTTCATCGTAGGTATTTACCACGACCTCGGCGGTTAACGGGGCTTCAGGAGACATGCGCATATCCAGCGGAGCCTCCTTGGAAAAACTAAAGCCTCGCTCCGCCTGGTCCAGTTGCATGGAGGAGACGCCGATATCCGCTAGAATACCGCCGGTAACAGGCCGGGCATCTGCCGGAAGCAACCGGCCCAGCTCGGAAAAATTGCCTTGCACGGTCTGAAACTGCGAGCCGAACCGGACCAGTCGATCGCTGGCCAGCCTGAGTGCGGTCGGGTCCTGATCGATGCCAATGAGCTTGCCATTTGGTTGAATGCGCTCCAGTATGGCCTCGGAATGCCCACCTGCTCCCAGCGTGGCATCCACATAAATGCGACCCGGCTCTGGGGCCAGGGCATGCAGGACTTCATTCAGCAAAACCGGGATGTGACCATATTTGGAATGGCTTGACGGGGGCTCGATTGGGTTGGGACGGTTTGAATTCAAATCTGGGGACACATTTATAAACCGGATTCAGGATACATTGGGGCCGCAAGCTGCCCTATAGTCAGATCATACGATGGGCTTACTACAAAAGATAGCTTTAAAGAAGAAGGATCTCACCGCAATGGCTCGCATTATCGAGAATCACGAAGGCCGCCGCATGATCCGTCTGACGCCGGATGATGTGCTGACGGTTGTTAGCCTGTACCAGCAGCACATCTATGATATGCGGGAGCGGGATTACGAGGGGCTTCGCGCC
>JAJQJM010000038.1 GCA_021323475.1 Vampirovibrio sp. | reverse complement strand
TTCCGTAAATCGGCTTCCCTTCATTTCGAGGTCTCCTTTTCTGACAAGAAAATAAAAACCTCTACTTCTGTCTGGTTCCCTAAATCGATCTCAGATCACACAATTATCAGGTCGAAGAAGTCCTTCGGATACTCCCTATATAGGCCGGGACGTCGTTCATCCTCTGCCAAGGACTGATAAATGGCAAAGTACATTTCTCTACTCTTATTGATCTCCCCTGAAATTTTCCATCGAGCATCCCCAAACGGTACAAAGGTCTTATCTTTCGGGTCATCCACAAGTACATTTCGGTCTGCCAAGAAAAGAATCTTTGGCCGTCGGTATTCCCCAGTACGATTCCAACGGGCGTTCCATAATTTCCATGAAATTTGAAATGCCACAAATGTTTTTCCAGTTCCTGTTGCCATTGTCAGGAGGTTCTTTGGTTTGCCTGAGAGAACGGCTTGGACAGTTCGGTTAATGGCAATCTCCTGATAGTACCGAGGGGCTTTACCAGGGGCGTGATAAGAGGGAGTTAGAAGCTTCTCCAGAAGGTCTGGTGCAACATTCTGTGTCTGCTGCAGTCTAGCCCAAAGCTCCTCAGGGGTAGGAAACGAAGGGACAATCTTCTCCAAGCCAGTATTGAAATCAAACTCAATGATCTCTTCTCCGTTAGTAGCGTATGCAAATTTCAGCCCGAGGATTTCCGCATATTCTTTTGCCTGCTGTAGACCGTCCCCAGCCTTTTTATGCTTAGCTTTTGCCTCCACAACGGCAATTGGGAAATCTCTTGTATATCGCAAAATGTAATCAGCCCTTTTAGGCTTCTTCCGTTTTACATTGTTCCCGACCAAGACAATTCGACCATCCGTGAAGGTCTTCTGCTCATTGATCTGATCATCGGTCCACTGAGCTTGATACAAAGCCTTGAGCACATATTTTCGGCAGGTATCAGCTTCAGTGATGACCATTGGCCGCTCCCACCTTATGGCTTTCTAACCACACTTGAACATCGTTTTCACGGAATCGCCAGGAGCCTTTAAGCTTTATGGCGAATGGAAGCTCTCCGTCATCAAGCATGCGGTAGATGGTACGGGTAGAAACCCGGATGAATTGTGCCAGTTCATCAATGGTGAGTAGCTTTTCCATTGCCAAACCACTTTGAGGATATGGGAGACTTTTCAGACTATGTCATAAACTGGCAGACTTTTCCATAATCATTTAGTCCCAGTCTTGCATCGCAGTGATCATTTCCTGTTCGGTTGTCTGGCAGTAGTCTCTTGTAATCTTGATATCAGAATGCCCACATGCCATTTGAAGCATCTGTAGAGGACGTCCTTTGTTTGCATTGATGGTCACAAAGGCACGGCGAAGACAATGTGGACTGAGTTTTATGCCTGCTAGTTTACCCAGCTTTTGCAAACGCTTATTCAATCCGTGCCGCTCTAGTGGTTGTCCATTTTTATCTATGAAAATATAGTTATGTTTCACCTTCATACGGGTTTTTAAATGGTTGATAAGGGCTTCAATTATAGGCAGGTTAAGGCCAACCCGCCGAGTCTTATTTCCCTTGCCTAAGCGAACTGTTAAAAAATGCTTTTCGAAATCAATGTCATCCAATGAAAGAATGCAACATTCGGTAGCACGGAGGCCGGTGGATACTAGTAGCGTTATTAACGCTATTTCCTGTGGGGTTTTACATACAGCAAGAACTTTTTGAGTCTCTTCCTCATTCACTACATGTCGTTTGGGTGGCAGAAACCGCTTTGGTTTGAGTTTCTTTGCCTGCTCCAAGAACTCTGAATCGAGCTCCTGCTCTTCAATCAGGTATTTTGCAAATGAAATAATGCTCTTAAAAAGCTTATCTTTACGCCCAAACTGCTCCTTCGGCGTATCTAATAGTTCGTTTTTCAAGTTTCTGACAGAGATTTCGCCGTATTTATCCAAGAATTGTTTAGCATAGAACGAATAAAAATTGATAGTATGTGGGCTGAACGGACGGCCCGTCATTAGCCCATTTTCCATAGCTTGCTTCCAACCTGTAATATGCTCCCGATGGCTTTTTATTGTGTTTATATGCTTAGATTTGGTTGGTTTGAGTAGGCTCATATCCTGCGTAACTAACCGAAGTGCCTGCAAAGGGATTAAATATGTTTGTCGTTTCCCATAAGGCTTTTGGAATGCCGGTATTTTTCCTGACTCACACCAACGAAGTATGGTCTTCTTTGCCACATTAAGGTGAACGGCTGCTTGTTGTGGTGTGACAAATCCAGGTGTGGCATGTCCCACTGATGCCTCACTTTGAAAAGAAATGTCATACCCTAAATTATTGTTTGGTCTGCTATTCGACGGTATGGCCTCACCCCAGGGGAGGGTGTCCATGTCACACACGAAAAAAGCCTCAGGATTTTCCTGAGACTCTTGTGAATTCTTGGTTTCCGACGGTACGGAAATGGTGGGCCATCGGTGACTTGAACACCGGACCTCACCCTTATCAGGGGTGCGCTCTAAAAACGAAAAAATCGGGATGACAGGATTTGAACCTGCGACCCCTTCGTCCCGAACGAAGTGCGCTACCAAGCTGCGCTACATCCCGATAATATTTGATTGTGCATGCATTATGCGTCAAACCCGGCGGGCTTGGCAAGCCACAAAAATTTTTTGTTTACCGGCGGTAAAAACAGCTCATTTGTTGTCTGAGTCCCCGCAGGTTAAGGGAAGATGTCTGTAAATAACCTTGAAAACTATGCAGGCATAGGTGTTTCTGCGTTTCCTTTCATTCGAATCCTATGGTAGGAACTCCATTGAGGGTATTTAGAATCGCCTGTAATTCAAAAGAAGAAGTCAAATTGTTTTTATATCTGGAATATATTCTGAAAGTGTTGTCTAACTGGGCAATAGCATGCAACTCATCTGTATTTTAAAATTTATGTTACGGTTGTAAGATACCAAATTTGTTTCATTCACCTTGAGATAACATATACGGAAGGATGGCCTATGTCTGGCTCTTATTCGTGCTGTCCGCTTTGTGGGCATCGCGAGCTTGACCCTAGAAGGATATTAATCGGCTTCCCCCATAGGCCGTTGCAGGAACGGGAATATCAGGAAATTATTACGCTAAGGTGCCAATCTTGCGGATGGATCGGCGAGCAGACCGTCCAATAGTAAGGCCTCTTGGTAACGTTTGGTTGGTTTGGCTTTAATTTTGCGCTTTTAGCGCTTCGGAAATCGTCCAGCCCTCACTCCAGCAGGCCTGGAAGTTGAAACCACCGGTCAGTCCGTCAATATTCAGAATTTCTCCACCGAAATACAGGTTTGGCACCAGTCGACTCTGCATGGTCTTGAAGTCAACCTCTTTCAATGCCACGCCGCCGCAGCTTACAAACTCTTCCTTGGAAGGGCTTTTGCCGCTCACCGGTAATTTAAGGTATTTGATATGTTCAATAAGCCGGTTAATACTCTTTTTGCCGATAACCTCGCAGCGTTCCTCCAGATTGGCGCCGCTGGCTGCCAGAAGTGACAGCCAAAGCCGGTGTGGAATCGGATCAAAGCCGGTATTGCCGAGTTTTTTCTTGGCTTCGGTGTGCAGAAAGATCTGGTTGAGCTTGTCTCGAAGGCTCGTCTCGTCCAAGGCAGGGATTAAATCCAGTTGAAGTGTTGCTTTGTAGCCAGCCTTGGCTAATGCTTGTGCCCCCCAGGCAGAAAGCCGGTAGATGAGCGGCCCGGAAAGTCCGGTATGGGTAATCAACAGGGCGCCTTCTGCTTGCAGTTTAGGGCTTTTCCCATCTGCGGCAACATCCAGCTTGCCCTGTGCCACCGGCAGTGAAATGCCCTGCAAGCCTGCAATCACCGGGGATTTTACGGTGAACGGAAACAAGGATGGCACAGGGGGTGTCACAGTGTGCCCCAGTGACTCCGCCAATTTCCACCCTGGCGGGCTGTAGCCGGTACTCAGAATGCACACATCGAACTGCTCTGTTTTGCCCTGGGCCTGGATCTCAAATCCGCCGTTGCTGGGTGTAATGTGCTCTACACGGGTTTGGGGGCGGACACGGATGCGGTATTTCTCGGCCACGTCCATAAACAGATCAATTACCGCTTGAGAGCTATCACAGGCCGGGAATACCCGGTTATCCTCCTCGGTTTTCAGGATAAGCCCGTGGTTTTCAAACCAGGTCATGGTGTCTCTGGGTTGAAACCTCGAAAACAGAGAACGTAGTTCCTGCTGCCCTCTTGGGTAGAATTCCGTCAGCCGGGTTGGGTCAAAACAGGCATGAGTCAGGTTGCAACGTCCGCCTCCGGAGATAAAAACCTTTTGTAGCGGTTTGTGGGCTGCCTCAAAAATGGTAATGCGGGCATTACGGTTTTTCTCTGCCGTGTTGAGCGCTGCAAAAAAGCCTGCCGCACCGCCACCGACTACGGCGATGCGCATGGGGTCTGTCAAGTCTGGTGTTGTTGCCATGCTCTCAGTATAATCAAAAGACCTTACTACCGTGTGGTTTTTCTGTCTTATCAGGCGATGATTCAGACAATTGAGGAGTGTGTCATGTCGGATTCTCAACCCCAAGCGTTGCCTAAGCCCCCGCTCAGCCTAAACGAGATTGCGGCTTGTACATCCGGTGCAGAAGTGCATGGCAACGGTGCATTACAGGTGTCTGATCTGGCTCATCCCCGCATGATTACGGCTGAGAGCGAGATGGTGCTGATTTTGGAAGCGCCTGCCCTGGAATTGATTCAGCAGAGCCCAATCAAGGTAAAGGCGGCGGTTGTCGCCAAGGATATTGAAGTGCCGCAGGGCCTGCTGGAAGGCTATATTGCCGTTGAAAGGCCCAGGTTGGCTTTGGCTACATTGCTTGCTATTTTTGAAAAACCGCTGCATGCCTATTCGGGAATTCATTCCACTGCGGTCATCGAGGCTTCGGCTCAGGTGCATCCGAGTGTGTCGGTTGGGGCCTTTGCCTATGTCGGCGAAAATGCCGTGATTGGCGCTGACTCGGTGCTGATGCCCCATGTGACCGTGGGTGCGGATGTGAAAATGGGCGAACGTTGCCTGTTGCATTCCGGCGTTCGCTTGGGTGAGCGGGTGATACTGGGCAAGCGGGTGATCATACACCATAATGCCAGCATCGGGGCGGATGGCTTCAGCTACGTGACGCCTGAGCCGGGCAGTGTGGAATCCGCTAAAGCCAGCGGGGGTAAAGTAACCGGCCAGAATACGGAAATCTTTAAAATCAATTCCATCGGTACCGTGGTTTTGGAAGATGACGTGGAAGTCGGTGCTTGCGCCACCATCGATCGCTCTAACCTAGGCGCTACACTCATTAAGAAAGGCACCAAAATTGATAATCTGGTCATGATCGGCCATAACAACGTGGTTGGCGAGAACTGTCTGATTGTCTCTCAAGTGGGGATTTCCGGCAGCTGCGAAATCGGCAACCGGGTTGTGATTGCGGGTCAGGCCGGTTTGGCGGATCACCTGAAGGTGGGCGACGATGCCATTGTCATGGCGAAATCCGGTGTTATGCGTGATATTGAGCCGAAAGAAGTGGTGGTGGGCATTCCAGCCCTGCCTCGTCGGGAAACCTTACAGAATGTGCTGTACATGGGCAAGCTGCGGGAATTATTCCAGGAAGTAAAATCGCTGAAGAAGCGTTTGGCCGAACTGGAAGCGGACGCTGAAGCCAAAAATCCGGTGGAGGTCTAGTGGGCATGATGACTGCCTCAATGGCATCTCCCATTTGTGTCAACGGTATCGGGGTCATCACGGGCAAGACGGTAGATGTGCAAATCCTGCCCGGAGAACCGGGTCAGGGAATCGTATTCTATATCGATGGGGTGTCCCCCATTCCGGCGAGCCTGGCTTCGGTGGTGCATACCGATCGGGGGGTGACGCTTGCCAATCGGGACGGGAAAACGCTTTCCATTGTGGAGCATTTCTTGTGCGCTGCGGCCTTGGCCGGTTTAAGCGATTTGAAAGTATCGGTGACCGGCGCCGCTGAAATGCCGATTTTGGACGGCAGCGCCCAGGACTGGCTGAAAGTGTTTGCGCGTCACTTTGAGATTGCCTTGCCCAAGCCTGCCGTAACCTTGGATCGGGCCGTATTCTACCGCCACAGTGAGGATATTGCGGTGTATGCCATTCCGGCTTCGCATTTCAAGATCAGCTACAGCGTCGATTTCAACCACCCGGATTTGAAAGCCCGCTGGGTGGGCTGGGACAGCCAGGCTGATAACCCGGCCTTGATTTCCACGGCCTGCACGTTTGGATACATCAGCGAGCTGCCTGCTCTTCAATCCAGAGGGCTGGCCCTGGGCGCAAATCTGGAAAACTCGCTGGGACTTGTGGAGGCCGGAGGTTATAGTCGTCCTCTGCGGCATGACGACGAGCCGATTTACCATAAAATGCTCGACTTGATTGGTGACTTGAGCCTGATGGGCATTAACCCCCTTTCCATCAAGGCGCATGTGTTTGCCATGAATGCGGGGCACAGCAGTCATGTCCCTTTTGCCAAAAAGTTGTTGCAGGCCGTCCGTTAAGCGTGGCGCCGATTGCAATTTCCATTTGGCGGCGGTTTGGTTATAATGCGGCCAGATTGACTGAACAGGAGCGCACCGATCGCAGTGGAAACCATGACGATGACTGAAAATCCCGCCAATCAACCCGCTAATCAAGAAGAGTACACTCTCCTGCCCCCGAAACGCATTCGGGAGATTATGGAGAGCCTGCCGCACCGCTATCCGTTTATTCTGGTGGATCGGGTGACGGAACATGTCCAGGGCAAGCGCATTAAAGGCTACAAAAATGTGACGATTAACGAGCCGTTTTTTCAGGGGCATTTCCCTGGAGATCCTATTATGCCGGGCGTTTTGCAGTTGGAAGCATTGGCACAGTTGGGTGTTCTGCTGATCAGCACGGTGCCCCAGGCACAAGGTAAGCTGGCTGTGTTTGCAGGCATGGACAATGTCCGGTTTCGCCGCATGGTAACCCCTGGTGATCGGTTTGATATGGAATGTGAACTGGTGAAGCTGCGGGTGCCGATTGGCAAAATGGCCTGTAAGGCTTACGTCGACGGTGAATTGACCGTAGAGGCGGATATTACCTGTTCCCTGTTGTCACGGGAGTAATGGGCTGAAGCAGCCATTCCCAACACCCCACAAGTAGAATTGAGGATTGCCCAATGAATATACACCCGACCGCCATTATCGATCCCAGCGCGGAGCTGGGCCAGGGCGTAGAAGTTGGCGCCCATGCCTATATCGGGCCGCATTGCAAAGTGGGCGACGGCACCCGCATTTATCCCAATGCGGTGCTGCAAGGCTACACCACGCTGGGCAAGAACTGCCAGGTATCCCCAGGGGCAGTATTGGGCGGCTTTCCGCAGGATGTAAAATTCAAGGAATGGCCTAGCTACGTACAAATTGGTGATAATGTCCTGATTCGTGAATGCGTCACCGTGAACCGGGCTACCGGCGAAAATGAAGCCACGATTATTGGCGATGGCTGTATGTTGATGGCATATGCCCATGTGGCGCATAACTGTGTGCTAGGCAAGGAAGTGATTCTGGCCAACAGCGTTCAATTGGGCGGGCATGTGGAAGTCGGTGATTATGCCTTCCTGGGTGGGATCATTGCCATCCATCAGTTTGTAAAAATCGGAAAATTGGCCATCATGAGTGGTGGCAGTGCTTCCCGGCAGGATACTCCTCCGTTCTCCATGTCGGATGGACGTCCCTCTGTTATCGTCGGTATTAACAAGGTTGGGCTGAAGCGTCGTGGATACGATTTGGCTGCACGGACCCGCCTTAAGAAGGCGTTCAATCTGCTGTGGTTCTCAGGCTTGAATCAGAAGCAAGCGCTGGAAGCGATTCGGAATGAAATCGAGATGGATGAGGCCGTTCAGGAACTGGTTTCCTTTGTGGAAAATTCCAAGCGTGGCATTCGCCGTCCGCATGAAGAAATGCGCAATGACCGGGAGCGCCCGGATGCAGCGGTTGAAGCAACGGATGCGTTGATTGAAAATTTGATGGAATGCAACTAAGCAAAGAATAATCATTAGAATTAAAGAGGATAAAGAGGCAATATGAAGGGCTTTCGCGCTGTTATTATGGCTGCGGGCAAAGGTACCCGCCTGAAGAGTGAACTGCCGAAAGTATTGCATCCCTTATTTGGTAAACCTCTGTTGATGCGGGTGCTGGATACCCTTTCCGGCGTTCAGGCGGAAGAGGCGTGTGTCATTATCGGTCACGGGCGGGAGCAGGTGACTGCGGCCTTGGCTGCGTATGAAACCAATTTTCCGTTACGCACCGTTGTGCAAGAGCCGCAGTTGGGCACCGGCCATGCCCTGCAACAAGTGCGTCAGCAGCTTGAGGACTGGGCTGGCTTTATGGGAAATGTGCTGATTCTGTCCGGCGACGTACCGTTGTTGACCGCCAAATCTCTGGAGCATCTGTTGCAGGCCCACCAAACGGAAGGCAATGACTTGACCTTGCTGGCCGCAACCATGCAAAATCCGTTCGGTTATGGGCGGGTGATTACGGAAGGCCGCTCCGTAGCACGAATTGTGGAACAAAAAGACGCAACGGAGGCTGAAAAACAGGTTCAGCTCATTAACACCGGTATTTACTGCCTGAACTGGGCGAAGATTTCCCCCTTGCTGGATCAGTTGTCCAATAACAATGCCCAGGGCGAGTTTTACCTGACCGATGTGATTGCGCTGGCCGTGAAGGCAGGCTACCAAGTGGGTTCTGCCCATTTGGATGACCCGGATGAGGTACTGGGCGTTAATTCCCGTGCCGATTTGGCGCTGTGCCACGATATTTTAAACCGCCGTACCTTGAATCGCTTGATGGGAGACGGCGTAACCATCCTGCACCCGGCTTCCACGTTTATCGGGCCGGAGGTGTCGATAGGCCCGGATACCACCGTTCTGCCCGGTTGTTACCTGCAAGGTGAGGTTACCATCGGCAAGCGCTGCACGATTGGTCCACATACCACGATGAGCGGCTCTGTGTTCATTGAGGATGATGTGAAGGTCATGCAGTCCTCGGTGCGGGATACCCGGATTGGCAGCGTGTGCAATATCGGCCCGTTTGCCCAGTTGCGGGATGGGGTGGATATCAATCACCACGTGAATATCGGCAACTTCGTAGAGGTGAAGAAGGCCCGTATCGATCACCACACCAACGCCGCGCATCTTGCCTATTTGGGAGACGCCACGCTGGGCACGGATGTAAATATTGGTGCGGGAACCATTACGGCCAATTACGACCCGATTCGGGACATTAAAGAACAAACCGTCATTGAAGACGGGGCCAAAATCGGCAGTAATTCCGTGCTGATTGCCCCGGTTACTGTCGGTCAGAATGCCAGTGTGGCGGCGGGTTCGGTCATTACCAAAAACGTGAAGCCTTGGGATTTGGCGATTGCACGTGGTCGGCAGGTGGAAATCCCAGGCTGGGTGAAGCGTGTGAAAGGGCTATCGGAGCCCGCCCCCCAAAACTAGAAGATCGCTGCTATTGAGCGGTGGCGTCTTGGGCAATGCGCTGGGACACGGAATCTCTCAGCCAATGAAAGTACGCTTTGCCACTGAAATTGGGGCCAAATTCGTTTAACAGAGTGAACGCAACCCGGTCGTTCAGCAAAACGGCTTGGCTGGCCTGGATAAATACAATATTGGACATCGGTGTTTCTTCCTCTAAGCCCGCAAGAGAGTCTACTTGCTCGGTGAGATTCGCGTGAGTATCGTTGGCGGAAGGGCTGATTTCCGGTTCCAGCCAAGTTAAAAGGGCGCTCAAGTGTTCTGGTTCGTATGTTTCCAATAATTCAACCAGGTGTGGATGGAGGGTCATAAAACAACTTCCGTAAAAATCCCTTTGAATGACTCTGCTCAGTAGCATCTATACTAATAAAGTGGGGCCATGGGCCGAATTGATCACGAACGGAACCGCATGCTGCAAAGTTTACAAAAATACAAATCTCAATTCCCTAGTTGGGCCGCCAGTGCGCTGTTTGCGGGATTGTTTGCGGTTTCATGCGTTCTTTTTTCAGGCTGCGAGCGTCAAAACGCTAAAGCTGTTAATATTCAGCTTTCCACGTGGGGCAGTGCGCAGGAAATTGCAGTCTTAAGAGCGTTGCTGGATGAATTTGAGCAAAACCACCCCGATATACATGTGAAGTTGCTACATATCCCGGAGAATTATTACCAGAAACTCCATATTCTGGTAGCCGGAGACCTGACGCCGGATGTGATTTTCACCAATAGCATTAGCTTTCCCATCTATGCCTCTCAAGGTATTTTCAGGGATTTGAGGCCGTTTCTGGCGAAAAGCGGACAGGTTGGCGCTGGCCTGAGTCGTGAGACGTTTTACCCCTCCGCCCTGCAAGCCTTTCAATGGAAGACCGCGCAAGGGCAAGAAGTCCAGGGTGCTTTGCCGAGGGATATATCCAATCTGGTCATATTTTACAACCGGGATCTGTTCCAAAAGGCGGGGATCCCCTACCCCAAAGCGGGCTGGACTTGGCAGCAATTTGCGGAAACCGCCCAGCAACTGACCTTGGATCAGAACAATGACGGTGATCCTGATCAGTTCGGCTTTTCGTTTTATTCCACACCGCCGCTGTTCTGGCTGCCCTTTGTGTGGAGCGCGGGGGGAAACCTGTTCAGCCCGGATTTGGAGCGAGTCACCATTGCGGAGCCCGCTGCCGTAAAAGGATTGCAGTTTTATGCCGATTTGCGGAACGTTTGGCATGTGGCGCCCAAAAAGGTGGAGAGCGGTGGCGTGACCATGAGCCAGTTGTTTATGCAGCAAAAACTGGCCATGATGGCCAATGGTCGCTGGAGTGTGCCGGTTTTACGGGAACAAGCCAAATTCCGGTGGGATGTGGTGCCGTTCCCCGTAGGGCCAAGTGGCAAATCCCGGGTGGGTATTGATGCCTCCGGGTATGCCATTTCCGCGAAATCACTTCATCCGCAAGAGAGTTTTGAGTTGATCCGGTTTCTGCTGAGCCGGGAAGCGCTGGCGAAAGTGACGGAAAGCGGCTTGATTGTGCCTGCGCGGCCGGATGTAGCGGAATCCGATCTGTTTTTATCGCCGCATCAAGCGCCGGAGCATGGCCGCGCCTTTCTGGACGTGATTCCGGATGGGGTGCCGACCCGGACGCCGCCGCGCTGGAATGAGATTTCCGAGGAGTTGGGCCTGGCCCTGGAGCCCGTTTGGGACGGCAAGGTAAAAGCGGCGGAAGCAACCCAGGTGGCACAGCCCAAACTGCAACACATGCTGGAGGTCAGCCCATGAAGGAATATTCCGCTAGCGAAACCCGCTGGGCCTGGTTTTTTCTGGCGCCCTGCCTGCTGGGGTTGATTATTTTCACGTATCTGCCGGTATTCGCCTCGTTGGGACTCAGCTTTTCGTATTGGAATTTACTGGGCACTCCCCGCTTCATCGGGCTGGAGAATTACGCCAACGTGCTGAGCGACCCACTGTTCTGGAAATCTTTCGGCACCACTTGGTGGTTTGTGCTGTGGTCCGGGGTGCTGGAAGTGGCCATTGCGCTGGTGTTGGCCGTGTGGTTGAACCGGGCCATTCGCGGGCAAACGTTTTTCCGCACTGCGTATTTTCTGCCGTTTATTACGCCGATGGTCAGCGTGGCGTTGGTATGGGGCTGGCTCTACGATCCGTCTTACGGCATGTTCAACTGGCTGCTGCAACAGGCGCACCTCATCGGCAAGCCGATTCCGTGGCTGTATGACCCAAAGACAGCGCTCTGGGCCGTCATCATCCTGCGGGTGTGGAAAGATATCGGCTATAACATCGTGATTTTCCTGGCTGGCCTGCAAGCCGTGCCTCCGTCCCTGTATGAGTCGGCCAGCCTGGATGGCGCGTCCGGCTGGCGTACCTTCTGGCTGGTGACCTTGCCCATGATTACGCCAACCCTGTTTTTTGTAAGCATTATGACCCTGATCAACGGCTTCCAGGCGTTCGATTCGGTGTATCTGCTAACTCAGGGCGGGCCGGAGCATAGCACCGAGCTGCTGGTGTACTGGATGTTCAAAAACGCCTTTGAATTCTACAAAATCGGTCCGGCCTCGGCCATTGCCTACATCCTGTTTGTGGTCATCCTGCTGCTGACACTGGGCCAATGGCAGCTTCGCAAGCGTTGGGTGCTTTACGAGGATGAAACCGCATGAGCCAGCATTCGGACTTCACGCAAACCGACAGGCTGAAAAGCGCTGTGCTGTGGCTGCTGATGCTGGCGGGCGCCCTGCTGATGGCCTTGCCGTTCTGGGTGATGGTGGTGACATCGCTGGTAAAGCCGGATGAGGTGTTTCAAATGCCGCCGCGCTTTTGGCCGGAAGTGTTTCATTGGGAAAATTACGACCGTTTATTCCAGCTAGCCCCTATGGGGGTCTACTTTTGGAACAGTGTGCTGGTGGCAACCGTAACCACCATTGGGCATGTGCTGTTTTCGGCCATGGCGGGGTACGCATTCTCCCGCTTGCACTTTCCACACAAGAACAAGGTGTTTTTTCTGTTTCTGATCACCATGATGGTGCCGCCGCAGGTGAATATCGTGCCGCTGTTCTTCCTGATGAAGTCGTTTCACTGGTTGGATACCTACCTGGCATTGATTGTACCGGGCCTGTTTGGTGCGTTCGGCGTGTTTATGCTGCGGCAATGGTTCAATGGCCTGCCACGGGAACTGGAAGACGCGGCCCGCATGGACGGATGCAACCAGTGGCAAATCTTCTGGCGGGTGGCATTGCCGTTGGCGACCCCGGCCTTGGCGGCCCTGGCGATTTTTGTGTTCATCAACACCTGGAACAGCTTTATGTGGCCGTTGATTGTGACCAATTCCGAAAGTATGCGCACATTGCCGGTAGGCATTGCCACCTTAAAAGGCAGCTTCCGCGATACGACGGACTGGACGGTGCTGATGGCCGCGGCGACGCTTTCGATTCTGCCGGTGGTCATCATTTTCCTGCTGGGCCAGAAGCAGTTTATGAAGGGTATTCTAGCGGGCGGCTTGAAGGAATAAATAAAAGCCCGCTGTTGGGGACTCAGATGAACAGGGCGTGGCGCTCCAGGGCTTTCAGAGACTCGTAAGGCAAGCCCGCTTCCGAAAGTTCTTCGGGGACGATGTTAAATAGTTCGATGAGCCGAACCGCTTCCGGGTGCATGATGGCATATTCCATATGGCGGCAAATCTTTTCCAGGGCATCCACCCGGCTAATGCATTCGCCTTCCCGAAAGAAGCGGGGCATCGTATTCGATTTCAAACGGATTTTCTGATTTTTTCGCATACGTACATTAACCCGAGGAAGCCTCCAGGGAAGCCTTCCCAGTATCTCTCTACCCATCAAACTCTATGCCTTCAGCTTAGGAAACATGCGAAACGATCTCAAGCGTTGATCTCTACTACAACTGATCCGAGCAGGAGCGAGAAAAGCGTCAGGAGAGGCGGATCAAGAGGGATCGATCTTGTTGTTACGTTTTGAACTTTTCTATACTTTCTTCAAGTATTATGAATAGGAAGCGAGGGAGAGATTTACATATGGCAAAGGCAATCAACTGGCCCCTGCAATTCCGGGATGAAGTCATCGCGGAAGACAACCAATCCGAGCATATTGCCCTGCGCTTAGGGAGTCTGTACTACGAAAACCGGTATTGGGTACCGGATGAGGTGGTGGATATCCGGGTGAATCATAAGAAAATTCGGAAGGCCAGCGTGATTGGCGACTTGCGACAATGCCCCATCCGGGATTTGACCGATGAGGACCTGAACCGCCTGAAGCAGCCGCTGCGTAATCATGAAGCGGTGGCTCGTTTCCTGGCGGAGACGTATGACCAGCCAGTCGATTTGAATACGCCGGTCACCATCGTAACCTATCGAAATCATCTGCTGGTGCCCGAAGAGATGGAAGTGCAGGACGATCCGCACATGTAAAACAGGCGGCCGCTTTGACCGCCTGCTTGAATTGATAGGGGGATGATTAGCCCGGCAGTAACCGCAGGGCGATTTGCGGCTGAATATTGGCCTGGGCCAAGGCATACGCGCCTGCCTGCTGCAAAATCTGCAACCGCGTCACTGTAGCGGTTTCAGCCGCCACGTCAGTATCCCTGATGGTGGATTGAGCAGCGGCTACGTTGGTTTTGGCGATGCTGAGGTAGTTGATCTGGTCCGTTAGTCGGTTTTCAAATCCGCCAATGGTTCCTAAGTGGCTGTTCAGGGTCGCGATTGCCGTGTCTACCTGGCCCAGCAGGGTAGTAGCGTTTGCGTTTGTGGAGAGTGTGTTTTGAGAGATGCTGAGGCCGGAACTGGATTTGTTGTCGGTAAAGGCGGTTTTAATGTCCAGCGTGTCGCCGCTATTTGGGCCAATCTGGATATTCAAGGCGGCCCCGCCCGATAGGGAGCCATCCAGCAATACATTGGTACCATACTTGGTATTGGAGCCAATGCTGTCGATGGCAGCCAGTTTGGCCTGCAAGTCCGCCTGGTAGGCGCTGAACTGGGTAGCCGTGGTGGTGCCGTTGCTGGCCGCCACCGCAATATCGCGAATGTCCTGCAAGTGCTGGCTGATCTGTTGCAGGGCGCTATCAGCTGTTTCCAGCATGCTCAGGCCTTCCTGGGCATTGCTGCTCGCTATTTCATAACCCCGAATCTGACTGGTCATGGACTCCGAGAGCATTAACTGAGCGGCGCCGTCGGAGGCTTTGTTGATTTTGAGGCCGGTTGAAAGACGTTCCAGACTTTTGTTGAGCTTCTTGCTGACATCGTTCAGATAGCGAGTAAGCCCTAGTGAAGTACTCTGATTCCCGAATGAAATCGTCATGTCTATTGATATCCCTTCTCTGTCCCTGATGCGTCCTTATCGCTGAGGCTGCCCTGCTAATGGGGCATCCGATAGTAAAGCTTCAGCATGTTAGTGGCGCTATCCAGGGTGCGGGAATCGATTTGGCGGGACATGAAATTCTCCTGGGCAACTTGTTGTCGGCATTCCTGGGTGGGAATGGCCGTTGTCAACGTACTGGCGGGAATTCCAATGCCGTTCAGTAGAGTGGCTTGCTGTGGCATGAGTTCCATCCTGGTGCTCGTCAGTTTGCCTTGCATAGTGTGTTTGCTCCTTCATACAGGTTATTGTGTCCTTACAAAGCAAAGGCATCATGCCTTTGCGGCGATTGACCAGGAAGGGCTGACGGAAAATCTTCTACAACCCAGACAAATTGAGTGAAGAACTAACTTGTTCAACGTTAGAAAGACACCGTAATCCCGATGTATCCTGATCAACCGTATCCCGAAGCTCCGGCAAGCAGGCCAAATCCACTTTCCCGTAAATCCGCGCGTTACGCTTAGCGGATACTCGCACACTGCTCGTTTCGTGAAGTGAGAGCCCTGATAACCGAGATGTCTTCGGGTTTATGAGATCGATATCGGTATTGGGCTCCTTTTTCTAAAGGAGGCGGCTGTTAAAGTGTTACAATGCGTTACCCTATTTCATAAAAACAAAAAGCCCCGCCGATCGATAGGGCGGGGCTTTTGGAATTTTAGAAATTTCAGCCTGTTTTTTAGCGGGCGCGGCTGGCCAGGGCGACTGCAACCATGCAACTGGAGAGTGGCGCCTGCGAGGCGGCAATGTTCTCCATAATGACTTTCAGGCTGGAATTTGGCACACCGGTTGGCAAGGGTGGGCCGCCCAGACTGTTGATCTGGTGAATGGCAGCATCAGGCAGGGTCATGTGGGCTAATGTAGGCATAAGTGCTCCTTCTGGTTGGCATAGATATGAAGGGAATGGGAAAGAATTCTCGAAATGGGCATTGCGAGAGGACATCAACCATATTGAAATGGAAGGGTTGAAAGGACAGGGTTTTAGTGAGAGAAAGCTTATTCCGCTTTGAGCATATTCAGAATCATTCGGGGTAAATTGTTGGTTTGGGACAATACGGACGTGGCCGCCTGGGTGAGTACCTGGTACTGGGCCATGGTCGAAGTTTCCGCGGCCACGTCCACATCCCGGATGCGAGAGTTGGAGGCGGCAAAGTTCTGAATGCCCTGGCTCAGGTTGCCGCTAACGCTTTCCAGCTTGTTTTGTAAAGATCCGATATTGGAGCGTTGCGTGTTCAGAGTGCGCAGGGCATTGTCCAGATCGCTCAGAAAGGCGGATGCCGCTGCACTGGTGGATAAATCCACCGCCGCCACGTTTGCGAATGTAGCGGAGCCTCCAACAGCGCCTAATGCTGTGGTGGAGCTATCGACCAAGACGGAAGACAAATCGACGGTATTGGTAACGGCGTTGGAGTTTGGCCCGATCTGAATCACCGCGTTGGTGGCGGAGCCGTCCAAAAGTTTAATGCCGTTCAGGTTGCTGGCAGCCGCGATACGATCAATATCGCTGAGCAGCGCCCGGATTTCAGTATTGATGGCAATGCGGCCTGTGGCGTCGTTGGTGTCGTTGGCGGCTTGTACGGTTAATTCGCGAACCCGCTGCAGGTTTTCTCCCATAACTTCCAGCGAACCTTCCGCGGTTTGCAACACGCTGATGCCGTCCTGGGTGTTCTTGGATGCCTGCTGCATTTTACGGATCTGGCTGACCAGGTTCTGCGAAATGGTGAGCCCGGCAGCGTCATCAGCAGCCCGGTTGATGCGGTAGCCTGAGGCCAGGCGCTCCAGTGATTTCTGAAGGGTTTGCGTGTTGGCCGTTAATCTTCTTTGCGCAATCAGGGAGCTGACGTTTGTATTCACCACTAAAGACGACATATGCTGTGTTCTCCTTAACGGTCCCCAAATCACCGTCCTGGTGATTTATCGGGTTTTTATCGGAATGCTTTTCTTGTTTTTGGCTTCGGCGTGGCGACGAGAAAACTTGATAGCAACCGACCCGGATTTCCCCCCAACGGATGACAAGGAATGCCGATGCAGGCATGGTGTAAGCAATACACCACTGTCTTTAGGGCGTATCCCCTTGCGGAGTCTAGGTTTGTGGTAAAGTAGTAGGAAAGTTTGTTTGACTGAGGAAAGAAAGCGAGGGTTGGCACGTGAAAATAGCGGTTATCGGATCCGGTTACGTAGGAACGGTTACGGGAACTTGCCTGGCTGAAATGGGCCATCACGTCATCTGCGCCGACGTGAAGGAAGGTCGGATGCGGAACTTGCAGGAAGGCAAAGTCCACTTTTATGAAGAGGCTTTAGAGCCCCTGATTCGCGGCAATCGGGAAGAAGGTCGTCTGGAATTTACCACCGATATCGTGCGCGCCGTCCGCTCTTCCGAAGTTGTATTTCTCTGCATCGGCACGCCGTTGCTGCCGTCCGGCAAGCCGGATTTCAGTAGCCTGTCCGCTGCGGTAAAAAGCATTGCCTCCGGTATGGATAGCTACCGCCTGATTATCGAGAAAAGCACCATGCCCATCAAAACGGGCGAATGGCTTCAGTCCCTGTTGCAAGAGCAGGTGCCGGAAGGTATTGAGTTCGATATTGCGGCGGTTCCCCAGTTCCTGCGGGAAGGCCATGCCGTAAAAGATTTCATGCAGCCGGATCGCATCATTATCGGGGCGGAAAGCAAGCGGGCCATTGATACCATTGTGGAAATCTACCGTCCGTTGAACGCGCCCATTCTGGTGACCGATACCAACAGCGCGGAACTGATCAAGCATGCTACCAACGCGTTTTTGGCCACCAAAATTTCCTTTATCAATTCGGTGGCGCAGGTTTGCGAGAAAACCGGCGCGGATATCACCAGTGTAGCCCGCGGCCTGGGTCTGGATCGCCGGATTGGCCAGGAATACCTGAATGCGGGTATCGGCTACGGCGGTATCTTCTTCCCCAAGGATATCAACTCCCTGTTGAACATCGCGGAAGACTTCCATATCAACCTGGATCTGCTGAAGCAGGTGGATATCATCAACCGTTACCAGCGCATCAGCTTCATTGAAAAAATCGATGAGGCCCTGGGCAAGAACCTGGCCGGTAAAACCATTGCCGTTTGGGGTCTGTCTTATCGTCCTCATACCGATGACATGCGGGATACTCCCAGCCTGACCATTATTCGTGGCCTGGAAAAGCGTGGCGCACAAATCCGTGCTTACGATCCGTTATCCATGGAGCAGGCCAGGGAGCAATTGCCGGATATTACTTACTGCAACAGCGCGTATGAAGCGGCCAAAGGCGCGGATGCCATTGCTATTCTGACGGAATGGGATGAGTTTGCCTACATCAACTTCCTGAAGCTGCGCAAGGAAAGTGACTGCCGTTTGATTGTAGACGGGCGGAACCTCTTCACGCCGGAACGGATGAGAAACCTGGGCTATACCTACGTTAGCATCGGACGTCGGAAGGTTGTGCCGGAAAAAGCGCCCGCGAAAGTGTAAAATAAACTGTATCGGAAATAATCCGCTCTAATCATTAGAGCGGATCCTTTTTCCGGTATAAGTCCCCCAGGCATTCCCATCAAGCATCCCTATCAACCACAAGGAATCGTCCGGATCTCTATGGCCAACCTGCAAGACAAATTCCTGCAACCCGGCGCCCTGTCCAAACGGACGGCTGAGGAATGGCCCGGCAGTGCTTTTTATGAACCGAATACCGTTCGGGCCATTCAGCAAAAAGTGGATATGCTGGCCTCGCATATGCAAAAACAGCTCAAAGAGCATGAAGAGGCCATGCGCAATACCCGGCAGGTGTTTGAGTACCTGTTGCAGGATCTGGACAATTTTGTGGAATGCTTCGAGTCCGCCTTTGACGATCGGGGCAACGAACTGAACCCCGCCCGCATTCAGCATCAGGCCGATCCGGATCGCTCAGTGGGGATTCTGCATATTTTGTGGCACTCCATCAGCTTTACCACCCGTGGTAACACTAAACCGCTGGCGCTGAACCGGCCGGGGCGTCCGCCCTTGTTTACCGGCCGCATTATCGCGCTGAACGGGGACTTTCTGGATACCCGCAGTAACCTGCATACCGCCAATTTCAGCGAGTTGTTGCACCATGAAATCGCTTCTTTATATGTGCCTGCCGATCCTTCCGCCCCGGCGGTGATGAACATGAAACACCTCTCCGGCGAGGAGCTTTATTTCCATCAGGCGGACGCGCCCCGGCGCTTTCTGCTGAAAGTGGTTGAAATTATCTGCGGCGGCGGCTTTTTCCACGAGCAGTAAAAAGCGCGTTTCGGCGTCGCCAAGACAATTGGCTGGCTTGATGCGCGCTGTTTTGCTTACGGACTGGAGTCCAGTGAGCGGCTCAGGGTGGTGTCTATCATTTGGGCGATAGAGGGAATCATGCGTTTTTGCAGGTCCTCAGGGCTGTCCATCAGCAGTTGAATGGCGGAACTCAGCGTCTCGTGGACATCATACCAGCGGCGATGTTGCCGGTGTTCGTCATAGGAGCGTTGCCGGGGCAAGGTATTATCCAGCGGCTGGATAGGCTCACCCGGTTCCTCTTCCATCTGGTGTTCCACGATGATTTTGATAATATTCAGGGCAACCTGGGCCTGATAGTTGTCCGGCGCGTTACGAAGCTGTTCCATTGCCCGGTGTAGGGCAGGGTCGTTGTCATACCAGCGATTTCCGGAATTAGGGGAGGGATCTTCCTTGAAGGCTGTCATTTGGGCCGTCTATTAATAACAACAATAGACTTATTATAGCGTTGGTCTGGTTGACAAGCACCCTCCATTCAAACCATAATATTTTTCTCCTCGGCATAGTAGCTCAGATGGCTAGAGCACGCGGTTCATACCCGCGGTGTCGCTGGTTCGATTCCAGCCTATGCCATTTTCCATTTTTATCCCCTATGATAGTAGTGTGCTTGCACCTGTTTCACAGGTACGGCAAGCAATGATGCGGAGAGAGTGTGGGATATGTCATCATCGCAATCGGCTTTACCGCCCAATATGCAGATTTCGGTACTTGTATTCATGCGTTCGCTGGCGACACCGCTGGTATTGTATGCGGATAACGCCAACCAGCTTTACGATGAAATCAAGCAGCTGATTCGCGCGGCCAACCCGCAAACTCCCAAATTGATTGAAAAGCAAGGCGTTGGCCCACTGAAGAAAGTGGCGTTTCTGGATACCGAAATTTCCGGCGTGGCAATGCAACTGGAACCCATGTTCGGGCAACGCTGATTATTCCAGAAGCTTCTTTTTCAGCAACTCAATATGCTCGCGGATTTCCGCCGCTTCGGTTTCATCAATGCCTTTTTCCAGGTAGGCCTCAAACATGCGGATGGCATCTTCGTAGCGATTGGCCTTCTGGTAGGCATATCCCAGGTTGTTATAGGCGTTGGCATAAGTGGGATCAATCTGGATGGCCCGCTGATAATGGCTAATAGCTTCTTCCATTTGCTCCTTGCAATAATGGGCCAGCCCTAGCTGGTTATAGGCCTTGGCATACGTGGAATCAATCTCAATCGCCCGCTCGCTGTAATGAATAGTACCGTCCCAGTCCCCTTTTTTGGCTAGAGAAATAGAAATGTCGTAGTTGGCGTCCAGATTGTTCGGGTCCAGTTCCAGCACTTTTTTAAAGCTTTCAATGGCCTCATCCAGTTGGGCGGCCTGGTCCTGTAGCTTTCCCATAAACAGAAACGCGTTGATGTTGTTGGCATCGTAAGTAACGGCGTTCTGATAAGCCCCGATGGCTTGCTCGTTATCTTTCAAGCCTTCGTATACCAAACCCAGCGTGTAATAACAGTCGGCATCTTCCGGATGGTATTCCAGGGCGGTTTTCAAAACGCTCTCAGCTTCTTCGTATTCTTCTTGCCGGTAAGCCAGCAGAGCCAAATTGTAAAGTGTGTCCAGATCGTCCTCGCGAATGGTCAGCACCTGGCTAAAGCAGGATTTGGCCGCTTCCAGATCCTCCTTCTGCAGGTAAATTAGCCCCATGTTATAGTAGGCGTCCGCAAATTCAGGATCGAGTTCGGTGGCCTTGATCAGCAATTTGAGCGATTTATCCAGACTTCTGGCTTTATATAAATCAATGGCCTTGTTGTAATACCACTCCGGACTTCGCTTGTTAAATTTAAACGCAATGATAATTCCCGCAGCCACCAGCAGACACAAGCCAACGCCTGCGCCTAGCATAATCAATCCGAAAGTCTGGGGATTTTCCATATCCCCATTCTACTGGATGACGCGTGTTATGGGCTCATAATAGTAGAGGATACGTTGCCTTCCAGCTCGATGTTGGAGAAGTCCAAAGTAAACTTGCAGGTTTGGGCGGTTGATTTCCCTTCGGGGAAAGTCAGCTCGGTGCCGCCGGTTGCGGTGACTAGATCGGTCTTGGCGCTCCACACCATCTGGGGAGCCTTCATGGTGCCGCCCTTTCCGCCGCTACTCGTATCTTTGACGGATTTTGCCAGCACACCGCCGCTTAAGGTTACCGCGTTATTCTTATTGGTATATTGACCCTTGGGAGCCGTAAAACTCAGGACGGGTTCACCTTTGGCGTTGTAAAATTCCCCTTTGACGTCCGTCAAATCGGCTTGGGTATGGCTTTCGTTATAAATGGCATGGGCGGCGTCCAGCTTCCACTTCTTTGTTTCGCCTTCCGTTACGGTAAAGCTCACGTTTTTGCCGACCATGGACGGCTGTTCGGCGGTGGTTTCCTGGGGTGGCGGGGTGTCGGCCACCTTGCGTTCGGCGTTCCAAATGGCGAGCCCGCCCCCGACCAGCAGGAGCAGCAAGGCAACAATGACCAGATTACGGTATGACGACATAGGATTCTTTGACTTCCACGGTTATGCGGGTTGCGGTGAGGGTGCTACCACGGAATCATACCAGAATTTTTTACTGCGATCCGCAATTTCATCAATATGGATGTGCTTGATTTCAGTGTACTCATCCAGGGCATCCTCGCCCAGTTCACGGCCCAGACCGGATTGTTTGTATCCGCCGAATGGCGCTTTCTCGCTGATCAGGTGGTATTCATTAATCCAGACTGTTCCGGCGCGCAGTTTGCGGGCAATACGCATGGCTTTTTCCGCGTCCTGGCTCCAAATGGCCCCAGCCAGGCCATATTTGGATTGATTCGCAAGCCGTACGGCCTCTTCATCCGTCTTGAACCGGATGACGGAAACTACCGGCCCGAAAATTTCCTCCTGGGCGATGGTCATAGTGTTGTCCACATCCACAAAAATGGTGGGCTCCACAAAGTATCCCTGGGATAATTCCGGTTGCTCCGGCGCTTTGCCGCCCAGTACGCAGCGCGCGCCTTCTTTTTTACCGGCTTCTATGTAGCTAAGTACGCGTTCCTGCTGTTTTTTGGAAACCAATGGCCCTAAATCGGTGCCTTTATCGCCGGGATTCCCTAGGCGAATGGCCTTGGCTTTCTCTGTAAAGCGGCTGATGAAGCGGTCATAAATGCCATCATGCAGCAGCAGACGGGTTCCAGCGGTGCAGCATTGGCCGCTGTGGAAAAAGGCGGCGTATAACGCGCCGTCCACCGCCATCTCCAGGTCGGCATCGGCAAATACAATGTTGGCGGATTTACCGCCCAGCTCTAGGGTAATGCGTTTCAGGTCGTGGCTGGCTTCTCCCATCAGCTTTTTGCCGATTTCGGTAGAGCCGGTGAACGCGATTTTATCCACATCCGGGTGTTCGGCCAATGCGGCCCCGGCTTCCTCGCCGTAACCGGTGATGACATTCACCACGCCGGGCGGTAATTCGCTTTCGGCAATGATTTTAGCCAGTTCCATCGCCACGGCCGGGGTTTCCTCGGCGGGTTTTAACACGACGGTATTACCGGCCGCCAAGGCGGGACCCAGCTTCCAAATCGCCATTTGCAGCGGGAAGTTCCACGGTATAATCTGTGCGCACACGCCAATGGGTTCTCTGGCAATCAAATTCTGGCTAACACCTGGCTTGGAAAGGGACTCGATGGGCTTGGTGGTCTCGCGGCCAGCCAATTTGCCGAAGTAGCCCATGTTCTTGCCGCTCAGCCACACTTCGCCCTTGGCCTTGCGATAGGTGGAGCCGGATTCTTCAATCATCAGGGACACCAAATCCGCAGAGGCGGCTTCAATTTTCTCGGCGATGCCTTTTAAAATACGGCCGCGTTCTTCGCCGCTCAAGCGGGGCCAGGGGCCTTCATCGAAGGCTTTGCGGGCGGCGGCCACGGCTTTATCCACATCCGCTTTTTGTCCACGGGCCACACGAGCCACCGGATCGCCGGTATACGGGTTCACGCTTTCAAAGGTTTGGCCGCCCGCCGCGGAAACAAACTGACCATCAATCAAAAGCTGGTATTTTCTCACAAGTGAACCCTCCCTCAGCGTTTAAACACTTCCACCTTCAGCCTAACAGACAAGCCGCCTCTCTACAAGGTGAGGCTTGGCCCCCGAATAGAGATATAGGCTAACAATGAAAAGCCCCTGCGGCTTACAGGCAGCAGGGGCTTTTCGTGAATGTTGGATGCGGTTACCTTAAATTGAAGATCAGGACTTGAGAGTGATCCTCCAATCCTTTCAACTCAAGGCGTTGCTCCTCTGCTGAAAAACCAATGGCATCGCCGGATTCCAGGAGCTGGCCGTCCAGTTCAATGGTGCCGGTCGCCACCTGCAACCAGATATTCCGATTGGCGGGAGGCTGATATTCCAGCGACTGGCCCGCGTTCAGGATCGTGGCATACAATTCGGCATCCTGATGAAGAGTAACGCTGCCCTCCCGCCCGTCGTGTTGAATTCGCTGTGACGAACGCCGGTGCCTGCGCTCATGCGCTGCACATCGCCGGGTCGAATGATGGAGCTGTTGCCCATGCTGTCTTTATGCTCCAGTTCGCCCCTCAGCACCGCGGTGACGATTTCCATATCCCGGTGCGGGTGCATGCCGAAGCCGCCGTTGGGGGCCACAATGTCGTCGTTAATCACTCGAAGGTCGCTAAAGCCCATAAAGCGTGGGTCATAGTAATCTCCGAAGGAAAACGTATGATAGCTCTCCAGCCAATTGATACGAGTTTTTCCGCGCTCCTGGCTACCCCGAAGGATTTTGCGCTGTGTGATGGCAGACATGGTTCATTTCTCCTTTATAAAAGCGCTCAGGCTTGTAAACTGGGGTGACTGGGCCGAATGGCACCGGGCTTCAGGGCTTTTAGCAGCAGATAATCCACTGAGAATTTACCGGGGCTGTTCAGCAGGAATAAAATGGCGCCTGCAAAGTAGCCTAAAGCCAGTTCATACGAGCCTTTCCCCGGTGCGCCCACAAACGGGTCTCCGCTAGGAATATGATGCAGAAATAGCGCGCCCGCCATAACCCCAATAAGCGCCAGGCTGGCCACTGGTGTTAAAAATCCCAGAACCAGAGCCGCGCCGCCTAAAAATTCCGCATAGGCTGCCGCCGCTTGCAGCGCCGGTGGAACGGCATCGCCCATCCAGCTTGTGGCGGCCGGTAATTTCATGGCGCCGTGGAGTACAAATGCGCTGCCCATCACCACCCTTAACACCAGCAGGCCCAGGGACGGCAGGGTTTTGGTCTGGAAATAATTGGATAGGTTCATCATGCTCTCCTTACATCGTTTCTGTTAATCAGGCATTTTCTAATAGTCGGTTGGCTTCTTTGCCCAGCTTTTTGAGCAATTCAATCAACTGCTTTTTTTCTTCAGGGTTTAAGCCTGAAGCGGCGGTTTCCAAGGCTTGCTCATGGGCGGCAAATACAGTTTCAATCAGTGAACGACCTTCCAGTGTCAAGTTCACCAACCGGACACGCCGGTCAGTTGGGGAAAACTGGCGTTCCACCAGCCCTTTTTTCTCCAGCCGGTCCACGGCGGTGGTAATAGAGCCGCTGGTCAGTTGCACCTTCTCCCCAATCACGTTTACCGGGAGGGGGCCTTTGTGCAACAGGACTTCCAGCGTGGTGAAGTCGGACATGCACAGCCCGCTGGTCTCTATGTTCCGCATGGCATGCTCCCGAAGCGGCTGATAGGCTTTCATCATGACCAACCACAGGTGAGTGCTGAGTTGTGTATCGTTCACGGTCATTTGTTCTACGCATTTAATATCTTGATATCAAGATACTTTATTTCAAGTAAAATGACAACCCCTCGATTGGATAATTTATAAGCGCGGCAAACGTTCTGCGAAAAGCAGATTAATAAGCCTCAACTACAGCCTGTCTATCCAATGGAAAGCACAATGGGGTAAAAGGATTCGCTAGCGGCTATTGTTTAAACAGGAGCCACTTCTTCCGTATTCGCTTTGCGGAGCTTGATGCGCCAGACGCCTAGGGTCACAATTTGGCGAAGCGCCTGGGCATGGCGCGCATACATGGATTGAAACAATGAGGAAATCTGTTGGCCCTGCTCGATAAATTCGGTTTGTAGTTGGTTTAAGGCTTCATCCAGGCGGCGGCAGTCCTTTTCGGTGCGAATCAGGCCGTTTTCCACAAACTGGCGAAATAAATCCACCAGCGGCACCTTATGCGCCAGGCGGTGAATTTTAAGCACTTCCAGCACCGGCCATTCCGGATTATGCAGATCCGCTTCCAGGGTCTGAAATAAAGGCTCTTTCAATTGCAGGAAAATTTCAGGTCGGCTTAGGATGGTATTGAGTAGCACGTGGCAGGCCTGATGTCGCTGAACTTCCGGATACAAAAACTCGACCAGCGGCTCTAAAAACTGCTGATGCGTCATGAACGGTAATCGCGTGGATTCCAGTAATTGATG
>JAJQJM010000163.1 GCA_021323475.1 Vampirovibrio sp. | reverse complement strand
GATGGTATTGGAAGCCTGTTGCAGAATCTGGTTCCGGGTCAGGTTGGCGCTTTCGGAAGCCACATCCACGTTGCGGATTCTGGATTCTGAGGATGACAGGTTCTCGATACCAATCGACAGGTTATTGGAGGTTCCTTCCAGACGGTTGTAGAATGCGCCCAGGTTGCCGCGTTTTACGTTGACAGCGGTCAAGGCCGCATCCACTTCCGTTAAGAAAGCGGTGGCGTTGGTGTTGCTGTCAATCGCGGTGGACAGGTTGGTGCCGTTCCAGGATGCAACACCGAGCGTAACTGCACTGGAATCGCCCAGGGCGGTAGCGACATCGATGGTATCCACGTTCGCTACGTTATTGGCTCCCACCTGGAGAATAAAGTTAGCAGGCGCTGACGCGGACAGCAGTTCCACACCGTTGAACTTGGTGGCCGAAGCAATTCGGTCCACATCGGCCAGCAACTGCTCAACCTCTACCTGCATGGCGCTTCGCTGAGCGGTATTGTAGGTATCGTTGGCCGCCTGCACTGCCAGTTCCCGCATCCGCTGGAGACTGTCGGTGATGGTTTGCAGGGCGCCATCCGCAATGTTCAGGATGTTCATACCATCCTGGGTGTTATCTAAAGCTTTTTTGGAACCACGGATCTGGGCTCTCAGGTTTTCGGACAACTGCAGACCGGCTGCGTCATCCCCGGCTCGGTTAATCCGGTAACCAGAGGCTAATTTTTCCATGGTTTTTTGCAGGGAATTGGTATTACTGTTCAAATACCGCTGCGCGTTTAACGACGTAACGTTGGTGTTAATAGTAAGTGGCATTCTGAAATCTCCTTTTTCATCATGGTCCTCTTTGCATTGCTAGGCAAAATCCTTTTTGCGCGTCGCAAACTAATCCCGTAACAGCCGTTACCGGCCATCCGACATCAGAAGAGGACTTAACTTCGTTCGTTTTTCCAACTCAATCCTTATGTATAACGGGGGCGTTACTCATAAGGGCTTGCCAACTGGTTCATTGGCTTACAGTTGGGGTATCGAACCCTGCCGGTTAAAACTGAATAGCCCAGCCCCAAAACTCCACCGCAAATACGAGCGGCGGGCCACAGCACGAATCCCCCAAAACCAACACCAATCAGCCGTTTCAGGCGTTGCGCAATTCCAGGCGAAAAGGCCTGCTCCTCCTCCGCTTACTGTAGAAACCAGCCGGAAGCCGCACGGAAATAACCCTCAGATGAGATGTGGATAAAAGATATTCAGGTGGAGCCATCTTCTGTATGGCCCCCGCCAACCGAACGGGGAAACGGATAGAGAGTCTGGAGGAAGGTATAATTGAAAGCAGGGATATGGAATTGTGCGGTAAAGGGTTACCAATGAGTGAAGCACAACCTGAGGCCGGAGCGTCTGGACAGACAGCCTTCCCCCCGCCGGGGCAAGGATTGACGCTTTTTTCGATTCTGAAAGAAACCGCCAGACTCTACCGGCGGCATTGGCTTGCATTCACCCGCGTATTATTGCCCCCCGTGGGTTTGATGGTTCTGACGTTTTACGGTTTTAACATCCTGCTGGCCCTGCTGAACATCCAGCTCACCGATAATATGCAACTGGTGCAAACCTATTTCTGGGCGTTTATTGTATCCAGCATGCTACTGGCCCTGGTCTCCACCGCCCTGGTGCTGAAGGGAGGGTGGCAGTATGTGGTGTATTGGGCCTCTTTGAACCGCAACGCCCAAGAGGTGATTGAGCAAACCCCGCCGGATTTTAAAGCCGCATACCGCCACATCGCCAAAGAGCAGGGTTGGCCCTACAAAACGCTGGTGGCCCTCTATTGCGCCCTACCGCTACTGGCCTGCCTGCCGGTTATCGGGGCACCGGTGCTGGGCAGCCTGGCAGGCGGCAGTGACGCCTCCAGCTTCACCGGCCCGTTGTTTCTATTAATGGGCTTCCTGCTCAGCGGGCTGTTGCTGATCATCTGGCTGGCGGCGGCCGTGTTTTTCAGCTTCATTTTCCAGATTACCGCCTTTGAAGGGCTTTCCGCGAGCCCTGCCGTCACGTTCCTGCAAAGCGCGCGCCTGACCCTGAAACGCTTCTGGGCAACGCTGGGCCTGCAGGCCATTCTGCTGATTGCCACCAATTACCTGTTGAATTACCCAATTGCGCTGCTGATTCGTCTACTAGGCTTGAGCCTGCCCCTGGACCGGTTGCACCAGTGGATGCTGATGTCTTTCCTGAATGGCCTGGAACCTGCCAGCCCCTTGCACGATCAGGCCATCAGCATGCTGCGGGAGCATTTGCCGGAATTTGCATCCGGGCTGACCGATTCCCTGCTCATGGTGGTAATTACCGCCTTGTTGCTGCCTTTGGGCACATTTGCTTTTACCCTGCTCTATCAGGATATTAAGCGGCTCCATACAGCCCGATAATACCAAGCCCTGCCAATTAGCGCCTCATTGTTCCTAAAGACTCATGAGTCAGCTGGAATCTGGCCGGTTCTTCCTTCCGGACAGGATCTTTAATTGTATGGAAATGTTTCAAATTTGCCACTCAACCCTTCAGATTACCGCTAAAAATTCGATAAATTATATATACAAAATGTCTCTCCCCTAATATTTCTTCTAAATGGCGCTTCCCAAAGCGCCTTTTTTATTGGGCATCTGTAATAAAGCCCTCCGTTTGGGGCTTTAAACCGAACCGTAAACAATTTATAGTGGTATAAACAGGTGAAGCATTTTTCCATTATGAGAGTGACACATTCAAAGATGAATATCAGGCCCGGCCTGTGGCTTGCCAGCGTACTACTGGCCTTGTTGAGCATGGCAAGCCTGCACGGCGGAGCCTTCGCCGCCGACGATCTGTCCGCTGCGGAGCAACGACTGTATTCCCATAGTTATGAGGGTGAGCCGCTGGACCAGCGCCTGGCCCGCCTGGAAGCCAGCGTATTCGGGGAAAGCCAGAGCGGCGCCCCGACGGAACGGCAAGCCCGTCTGTTAAAAGTATTAGGCGCCGCGCAAAAAGTGGTGCCCCACGCCGATCAGTCCTCGGAAACCGATGCGGCCTCCACCGAACCGTCAGGTGATAAACCGGGCAACGCGCCTGCCGGGATTTCCAGATTTACCCCGCCGGGAAGCACCCCCCAATCGATGTCGACCCCAACGGCCCAACCCGCTGTGCAACAGCCACCAGACGCCACCGATTATCCCACCGTTACCGCGCTTGAGCGCCAGGTGTTCGGGCGGGACTTTATCCGGGACGATGTCCGGCATCGTTTGGGACGGTTGGAGAAAAAAGTATTCGGGCAAAGTTATGACCAATCTGCCCTGGTGGATCGCGTGGATCGGTTGCTGGCACGATATCCGGGTGTCAACAGCCATGCCGATCCCACACCGGGAGACAGCGTCCCCGGTTCCGCCCTGAACAACCTACCATCCGATTCCAGTCAATTCGCCGGCAGCGGACGTGATGTTTATACCAAGGTGGATGCCCTGGAAAAAAGCCTGTTGAACGGCAAGGCCAACCCCAACAGCCTGCTGACCGAACGTCTGGATCGACTGGAGGCCAAAGTGTATGGGCACACCTTTAGCGGCGAATCCATTGACACACGGGTAAGCCGCCTGATGCGTTCGTATGAGGTCAACACCGGCACCCAGCCAAGGCCCGGCTTCCAGGCCCGTCAGCCTTACCAGCATCCGGTCGGGGCGCCACAGGTGATAACGCCTTCCGGCACCAGTACCTCTACCGCGCAAACGACCAGAACGCCCCAAAATATCCAGATTGGGGCAGGCCTCAGCCAGAACAGCAGCCACCAGTTCAGCCCGGAAATGATGTCCATGCTCCCCCCGGAGGTTCGTCAGCAGATGAGCGGAAGCGGGACGCGTTCCAATGGCAGTGTGGTCAGCGCGCCCAGCACCGTGGTTATCGAGCAGACCACAACAGCGCCTTATCCCGGTTTCCAGACCTATGGCGGTCAACCCATCCAGCAATACAACTATTACGGCATACCCACCACCCAAACCCAAAGCCAGACTACAACCACGGTTATTCAACCCAATGGTAGCGCCTCCGTATACAGCTACCCAACCAATACCGCTTATCCCGGCAATCCCAACGGATTGCCCAATCCGGCTTACGTGGGCGATCCGGCATTTCTGCAATCGCTGGGCAACCTGGAAATTCACGTATTCGGGCAGGTCAATACCGTAGAGCCGGTCTATATCCGGCTGGGCAAGCTGGAAAGCGCGGTACTGGGCCAAATGTACGTTGGCTACCCGGAAGCCCAACGCCTGACCAACCTGGAAAAAGCCTACCAGCTTCAGGCAGTCAGCAAGCTGCTGGGCCAAACCAAGGGGGCCAACATGGGACGGGCCGCCGGAAGCGCGGTGCTGGGCATTCCCCTGAACACCCCAAGCCCTATGAGTGTGCCGCCAATTCCGATGAATATGGGAATTCCAGCGCGTTAAGCCTGCTTAGCCAGTGGCAACGCCTAACGGCAGGCATTATTTGCTGTGCAAGGAGTGAACCAGCAGCGGCGACACACCGTTGACGATAAACTGAACGCCCACACACAGCAGAATGAAGCCCATAATGCGGGTGAACGCTTTTACGATGGTGGGGCCCATGCGCTGCATGATTTTGTCTGAAACGCGCATGGTGACGTAACTGCTGGCGCAGACCGCCATAATGGCCAACAAAATGACCAGGTATTTAAGCGGGGAACCGCCGGTGTTGGTGGTCATCCCGATAATAACCGCAATGGCCCCCGGCCCGCTCAAAATGGGCATGGCCAACGGGGAAAACGCGATATCATCTTGCCCGGCCTTGGATTTTGCCTCCTGCTCCTCTTCCGGGTTCAGGCCTTCCTGCTTGTTCAACATGCCGTACGCCGAGGACAGAATCATCAGGCCGCCCGCAATCCGCAGCGCGTCGATGGAAATCTGGAAAAAGTTCAGAATTAAGCTGCCGGTAATAAAGAAGATGCCCAGAATGGCAAAGGCAAACACAGATGCCCGCCGGGCCACATTATTACGCTGCTCCGCGGTTTGTCCGTCGGTCAGCGTAACGAACAACGGGGCCGCCATGAGCGGATCCACAATGGAAAACAGGGAAATAAACGTCCCGATGAAAAACATGAACAATTCGCTAATATAGGAGGCTGACATATAAAGGTTCCCTTTAACAGATTGCTGTGATTCTCAAACCCACTGTTGTATTTAAAAACAGCTATGGCACATTTGTTGCCAGCCCGGATACCGTTTGCCAAATTCAGGCCGGGACGCACATGCAGCTTTCTTTTATAAGGCCATTGGATGGGCGAGAGCTAACTCTCCGTCCGGTCAAAGACCCCCGGCAACCCTATCTTTGCATAGACGGATGGGGAATTGCGGCTAGGCAGGCCAAATGCTACGCTAGCAGCGCAAGGATAAAGAAACTAGTCGACTCAATCGATCAAGATAAACGGGATTGAAACGACATACCGGCCTCTCACAAGGGCTCCATACGGGCAGGACAGTTTCCGGCCCTGATTAGTCGCCCTTTGCGCTTACACAACCGCAACGGAAAGGGGAATGGATTATGGATCGGTTTCAGAGCAGTATTGAAATTGACGCGCCTGCCAGCGTCTGCTACCAGAAATGGCATCGTTTCGATGAGTTTCCACACTTCATGAAGAACGTGGAACAAGTCCGCCAGATTGAAGGCAATCGATGGCACTGGGTGGTGAACGGCCCGTTGGGGAATAACGTGGAATGGGATGCGACCATTGACGGGGATGAAGCCAACCGGGTCATTTCCTGGCACTCCCTGGAAGGGTCCGAAGTGGAAGTACAAGGAGCCGTCCGCTTCGATGAGATTGCCCACGATAAAACTCAGGTCACCTGCACCATTCAGTACAAAGCGCCCGCCAGTGTTCTGGGTGAAGCCATCGCGCATATCTTCAGCAACCCCGAAAAAATGGTGGAGGAAGACCTGACCAACTTTAAACACTTGGTGGAAGGCACCAACGTGCCAGTTGAAAAAGCGCATGCCGGTAAGGTCATGCAACCCGATCGATTCGTAGTTCCCGATGCGTCGGGCACGGAAGTGTCGGGAAGCGTCGCCGGGGCTGCCGCTTATTCCGCAGGCACGATTGCCAACCCCATCTTCGAGGACAAGACGGATTATGAAAGCGTCTACGACTTGGAGCTGGCGGATGAGGTGCCGGAAGTCGGCACGTCTGCGGAAATTGCTTCGGAGGACATCGAGGAATTGCAAAGCCTGCGTGACGAGGAGGAGCCTTATTTAGGGCTTGGCCGGGAAGGCGCCTTATACAGCGAGGACTTGATCGACATGCGCGCCGATACGCAGG